>NZ_VJZC01000504.1 GCF_009377185.1 Streptomyces spongiae | reverse complement strand
CATCTGGGGGGCGAACACGAGGGGGATCGTCGGGTCCTCCAGGGCGGCCGGGCTGGGGACGCCCTTGATGGTGCCGTCGGGGTTCAGGAAGACGGGGTCGCCGCCGGGGACCATGCCCAGTTCGCGGGCGCGGCGCTGGAGGGCGTCGGGGGCCGAGTAGCCGTCCACGTCCCGTTGGAGTGCCTGCTCCTCGTCCGTGAGGCTCTTCGTGTCGTCCTTGAGGTCGTCGAGCTTGAACGCCCCCTCACTGAGCGCGGAGTTGAGCACGAGCAGGCCGATGAGGCCGCCGCCCAGGAGGAGCACGACGAGGACGACGAACGGGGTGCGGGCCGCCTGGCCCGGTCCGGTGGGGAAGAGCCGCGCGAGCCGGGCGGCCCGCCCCCTCAGTTCGGGTTTCCTACTCACGCACCCTCCTCACGGGTTGGGAATTCGACTCACTCACCGTCCTCACGGATGCGCTCCGCGCCCCGCAGCCTCGCGGGAGCGGCTCGGCGGTTCTCCGTGACCTCCTCCTCGGTGGGAAGTTCGGCACCGCGGGTGAGCAGCTTGAGCCGGGGCTGGTAGCGCTCAGGGACGACGGGGAGGCCGGCGGGCGCGGTGGAGGTGGCACCGGCCGCGAGCACGTGCTTGACCAGCCGGTCCTCGAGCGAGTGGTACGACAGGACGGCGATGCGGCCGCCGACGGCGAGCGCCTTCACGGCCGCGGGGATCGCCCTCTCCAGGACGGTGAGTTCGCCGTTGACCTCGATGCGCAGCGCCTGGAAGGTGCGTTTGGCGGGGTTGCCGCCGGTGCGCTTGGCGGCCTGCGGCAGGGAGTCGCGGATCAGCTCGACGAGCCGGGCGCTGTTGCTGAACGGCTCCTTGTCCCGCTCGCGCACGATCGCGGCGACGATCCGCTTGGCCTGCTTCTCCTCGCCGTACGCCCGCAGGATCCGTACCAGTTCGCCGGCCGGGTAGGTGTTGAGCACCTCGGCCGCGCTCATGCCGGTCGTCTGGTCCATGCGCATGTCGAGCGGGGCGTCCTGCGCGTACGCGAAGCCGCGGTCGGCCTCGTCGAGCTGCATGGAGGAGACGCCGAGGTCGAACAGGACGCCCTGGACGCGGGGGGTGCCCAGGCGGTCGAGCACGTCGGGGAGTTCGTCGTAGACGGCGTGCACCAGGGTGGCGCGTTCGCCGAAGGGCGCGAGCCGCTCCCCGGAGAGGCGCAGCGCCTCCTTGTCACGGTCGAGGGCGACGAGCCGGGCCTCGGGAAAACGTGTGAGCAGCGCTTCGCTGTGGCCGCCGAGACCGAGGGTGCAGTCGACCACGACGGCGCCTGGCTCCGTGAGGGCCGGGGCCAGCATGTCCAGGCACCGCTGGAGCATGACGGGAACGTGGCGGCTGTTGGTCAAGGGGCCCTCTCAGGTCCGGCGCGGCCGTACGCACCGCCGGTTCCCGGCCCGCTCAACACCGCGCACGCGGGGAGACACCGGAAAATCGCCGGATCTCCTGGGATGTCAGTCCAGCAGGGGGAACCTCGCCTCCCGCTCCGCGTCACTTTAGTCCACGGTTTCTCGCGGTCAATCAACCGGCCTGCGCGTCGCGACAGGCCTCTTGTTCGAAGCGGCAAACGGAACACAGTCCCCCATATGGGCGCATCCGCTCAGCTCCTGTGGGTTACCTCACAACAAGCGTCGATGACGTTCTTTGTCGCGCCTCACAGAAGGCCCGCGGCGGCCGTGACCAGTACCGTCATGGGTATGACGACTTCCGCATCGCTTCCCACTGGGCCCGAAGGCGCCATAACCGGCGACACCGTCACCGACCGTCTCGTCGAGGCGAACGAGCGGTACGCCTCGGCGTTCACCGACCCCGGGATGGACGCCCGCCCCGTCCTCCGCGTCGCCGTCGTGGCCTGCATGGACGCCCGGCTCGACCTGCACGCCGCGCTCGGCCTGGAGCTGGGCGACTGCCACACGATCCGCAACGCGGGCGGAGTCGTCACCGACGACGTGATCCGCTCCCTCACCATCAGCCAGCGCAAGCTCGGCACCCGCAGCATCGTCCTCATCCACCACACCGGCTGCGGCCTGGAGTCTCTCACCGAGGACTTCCGCAACGAGCTGGAACTGGAGGTCGGTCAGCGCCCGTCGTGGGCGGTGGAGTCCTTCCGCGACGTCGACCAGGACGTGCGCCAGTCGATGCAGCGCGCCCGCACCTCGCCCTTCCTGCTGCACACCGACGACGTCCGCGGGTTCGTCTTCGACGTGCGGACGGGCCTGCTGCGCGAGGTCGACCCGGCCTGAGCCGTGCCGAACCACCCCGCGTGATCCCCCCATTCCCTACCGGCTACCTGTCAATTTCCCGACAGTTCGGCGGGCAAAAGACCGCAAGCCCATACATATCGCGGCCAGTTATCCACAGGCGAGTGACACGAATCGGTAACGGCAGCAAGAATACGGGTGTGGCGTCACGCGGAACTTTTCACGCGTGGTGCCCGTGTTCGGGGTGGGCCGGTCCGCATCGCAGAGCGTCGGCCCGGAGTAAGAACGGGCCGAGGAGGGCCGGGTGACGACCTATGACGATCGAGCGAGCCTTACTGATCTGACCAGCACTGTGGAGCGTGTCCGCAGTTCGGTCGAGGGAGTGATCGAGGGCAAGCCAGAGGTCGTACGGCTTTCGCTGACAGTACTGCTCGCCGAGGGACATCTTCTGATCGAAGACGTCCCCGGCGTGGGCAAGACCATGCTCGCCAAGGCACTGGCGCGGTCCATCGACTGCTCGGTGCGGCGTATCCAGTTCACGCCCGACCTGCTGCCGTCGGACATCACGGGCGTGTCCATCTGGGACCAGCAGCGGAAGGACTTCGAGTTCAAGCCGGGGGCGATCTTCGCGCAGATCGTGATCGGCGACGAGATCAACCGCGCCTCGCCGAAGACGCAGTCCGCGCTCCTGGAGTCCATGGAGGAGCGCCAGGTCACGATCGACGGCAAGACGTACGAGCTGCCGAGCCCCTTCATGGTGGTGGCGACGCAGAACCCGGTCGAGATGGAGGGCACCTACCCGCTGCCGGAGGCGCAGCGCGACCGCTTCATGGCCCGGGTCTCCGTCGGCTATCCCAGCGCGGAGGCCGAGTTGCAGATGCTCGACGTCCACGGCGGGGTGTCACCGCTGGAGGACCTGCAGCCGGTGGCCCACGCCCACGAGATCCTGAAGCTGATCGAGGCGGTCCGGGGCGTGCACGTCGCGGAGGCGGTCCGGCGGTACGCGGTGGACCTGGTCGGCGCCACGCGCACCCACCCCGACCTCAGACTGGGCGCCTCGCCGCGTGCCACGCTGCACCTGCTGCGCGCGGCAAAGGCCTCAGCGGCGCTCAGCGGCCGGGAGTACGCGCTTCCGGACGACGTGCAGGCACTCGCCGTGGCCGTACTGGCCCACCGCCTGCTGCCCACCGCCCAGGCCCAGCTGAACCGCCGTACGGCGGAGCAGGTCGTCCAGGAGATCCTCCAGCGCACGCCCGTTCCGTCCGCGCCCCAGCCGCAGAGCGGCTTCGGCGTGGGCCGCGGCGTGCCCGCGTATCCCCAGCAGCCGCCGCGGAGGCTTTGATGACCACCGCGGCGCAGGCGCCCGCCCCGGAGCAGGAAAAGGGTGGCCTGCGCACGGCGCTCGCCGGTCTCACCACGCGCGGGCGCTCCTTCCTGGCCGCCGGGGTCGCCGCCGCCGTCTGCGCGTACGTCCTCGGGCAGAGCGATCTGCTCCGGGTCGGCCTGCTGCTGTCCGTGCTGCCGCTGGTCTGCGCGACCGTGCTGTACCGCACCCGTTACCGGGTCGCGGGGAGCCGGCGCCTCTCCCCCGCGCGCGTGCCCGCCGGTTCCGAGGCCCGCGTCCATCTGCGCATGGACAACATCTCGCGGTTGCCCACGGGGCTGCTGATGCTCCAGGACCGGGTGCCGTACGTCCTCGGCCCGCGCCCCCGGTTCGTCCTGGACCGGGTGGAGGCGGGCGGCCGCCGCGAGGTGTCCTATCGCGTGCGGTCCGACCTGCGGGGCCGCTATCCGCTGGGACCGCTGCAACTGCGTCTGTCCGACCCGTTCGGGATGTGCGAGCTGACCCGCTCCTTCTCCACGTACGACACGCTGACGGTCATCCCGCGCGTGGAGCCGCTGCCGCCGGTACGGCTCAGTGGTGAGGCGAAGGGATACGGCGACGGTCGGCAGCGTTCCCTGGCGCTGGCCGGCGAGGACGACGTGATCCCGCGCGGGTACCGGCACGGCGACGATCTGCGCCGGGTGCACTGGCGTTCGACAGCCCGGTACGGCGAGCTGATGGTGCGCCGCGAGGAGCAGCCGCAGCGCGCCCGCTGCACGGTGCTGCTCGACACCCGGGGCCCGGCCTTCGAGGGCGCGGGCCCCGACTCGGCCTTCGAGTGGGCGGTGTCCGGTGCGGCGTCGGTGCTGGTGCACATGCTCGAACGAGGCTTCTCCGTAAGGCTGTTGACGGACACGGGCAACTCGGTGCCCGGCGAGGGGGCCGACGGGTTCGCGGGCGCGAGCCAGGAGTCGGCCGACGCCGCGGGGCTGATGATGGACACGCTGGCCGTGATCGACCACTCCGACGGTACGGGGCTCTCGTCGGCGTACGACGTGCTGCGCGGCGGGAACGAGGGGCTGTTGGTGGCCTTCCTCGGTGACCTCGACGAGGAGCAGGCGGCCGTGGTCGGCAAGATGCGCCAGCGCAGCGGAGGCGCGGTCGCCTTCCTGCTGGACAGTGGCACCTGGGGGCGTGAGCCGGCCGACGTGCCCGCCCCGGGCGAGGCGAACCGGAGCGAGGAGACGCTGCGGATGCTCCAGGAGGGGGGCTGGACGGCGCTGAGCGTGCCGCGGGGCGCCGCCCTGGAGGACCTGTGGCGGCAGGCGGACCGGCAGCGCACGGGTGTGACCGCCGGCCTCGGATTCGGTACGGAGGGACGGTCATGAGCGGTCGGGCGAAGCTGGCGCTGTGCGCCTGGGCCGCCACCCTGATGTCGGCGTGCGCGCTGCTGCCGCTGGTCGAGCAGACGTCCTGGATCCTGCTGGCGGCGTTCCTGCTCGGGGTGCAGACGGTGGTGGGAGCGCTGACACGGCGGGTGCCACTGGCCCGGCCGCTGACCGTGGCGGCCCAGGCGCTGGTGACGCTGCTGCTGCTCACGCTGGTCTTCGCCCGGGAGCAGGCGCTGGTCGGGCTCGTCCCTGGGCCGGAGGCGTTCCAGCACTTCGGGACGCTGCTGCAGACGGGGGCGGAGGACGTCGGGAGGTACACGACCCCGGCGCCGCTGACCGACGGCATCAAGCTGATGATGGTCGGCGGTGTCCTGGTGATCGGACTCGCGGTGGACGTGCTCGCGGTGACCTTCCGCAGCGCCGCCCCGGCCGGTCTTCCGCTGCTCGCGCTGTACTCGGTCGCCGCGGGGCTGTCCGACGACCTCGAGTGGCTGTCGTTCCTGGTCGCGGCCGCCGGATATCTCATTCTGCTCCTCGCGGAGGGCCGTGAGCGGCTGTCGCAGTGGGGCCGCGTCTTCGCCGGCGCGCCTCGCGGTCCCGGGGCGGACTCCGCGGCCGGAGCGGTGGCCCCGGTCCGTACCGGGCGGCGCATCGGCGCGGTCGCGCTGGCCATCGCCCTGGTGCCGTTGCCCGCGGTCGACGGCGGGCTGCTGGACGCCGCGGGCACCGGAGTCGGTTCGGGCCCCGGGGGCGGCGGCACGATCTCGGCGGTGAACCCGCTGGTGTCGCTGCGCGACAGCCTGAACGTGGACGAGGACCGCCAGGTCATGTCCTACCGCACCAACACCGAGGACACCCAGGACCTCTACCTGCGGATCGTCTCCCTGGACGAGTTCGACGGCACCGCCTGGAAGCCGTCCCAGCGACGCATCCAGGACGTTCCGGGCACGTTCCCGACTCCGAACGGACTCGGCCCCGACGTCAAGCGGACCGAGATCGAGACCCGGATCTCGGCGGCGAAGGACTACGGCCAGGACTGGCTGCCGATGCCGTACCCGGCGACCAAGGTGAACATCTCGGGCGACTGGCGGTACGAGCCGGTGGGGCGCACGCTCGTGGGCGACCACGGGCAGAACACCCGGGGCCTGCAGTACACGGTCAAGAGCCTGGTCGTGCAGCCGACCTCGGAGCAGCTGGCCTCGGCGCCGCAGCCGCCGCCGGCCCTGAAGCGCGAGTTCACCAAGCTGCCGGATTCACTGCCGTCGGTGGTGGCCCGGACCGCCCGTCAGGTCACCGCGGGCTCGGCCAACAACTACGAGCGGGCGGTCAAACTCCAGGACTGGTTCGCGGTGAGCGGCGGGTTCACGTACGACACGCAGGTGCAGGTGGGCAGCGGCTCGTCCGCGATAGCGCGGTTCCTCCGGGACAAGGAGGGCTTCTGCGTCCACTTCTCGTTCGCGATGGCGTCGATGGCCCGTTCCCTGGGCATACCGGCGCGGGTCGCGGTGGGCTTCACACCGGGTTCGCCGCAGACGGACGGTTCGATGGCCGTGGGGCTGCGGGACGCGCACGCGTGGCCGGAGCTGTACTTCGAGGGTGTGGGCTGGACCCGCTTCGAGCCGACCCCGAACCGCGGCAGCACCCCGTCGTACACGCAGCCGGAGGTGCCGGGCGGCACCGGTCTCCCCGACGTGGCCCGGCCCACGCAGTCCACTCCGACGTCGCCGTCGTCCGAGCCGTCGGCGAGCGAGAGCTGCACCGGGCAGGGGCAGCAGCTGGACGCGTGCGCGAGCGAGTCCCCGGCGGCCGCGGCGGGGTCGGACAGCAACCCCTGGCAGTGGCTCCTGGGCCTGGGCATCGCACTGGCCGTGCTCGTGGTGCTGGCGCTGCCGCTGCTGCCGATGCTCTGGCGGCTGAGAGTGCGGGCCCGACGGCTCGGCGCCCACGGGCGTACGGCGGAGGGTGTGGCGGCTCATACGCTGGCGGTCTGGGAGGAGGTGTCCGACACGGCCTGGGACTTCGGGATCTCGCCGGACGAGTCCCAGACTCCCCGCAAGGCCGCCGCGCGGATCGTACGGCTCGGACACCTCGACGAGGAGGCCGCGGCGGCGGTGCACCGGCTTGCGGCTGCGGTGGAGCAGGTGCTCTACGCTCCGTATCCGCAGCCGTCGGCGGGTCTCGCGGAGGACGCCCGCCGGGTCGAGGGCTCGCTGCGGGCCCACGTCAGCGGCTCCACCCGCCTGCGTGCGCTCCTGGCCCCGCGTTCGACCGTCCGGGTCGTCTGGGCGGCCTCGGCCCGCTGGGCGGCGCTCACGGCCGACCTGTCGGCCCGCCGCCCGACGCTACGGCGCCCGTCGAACCAGAGCGGCTGAGTACCGGGGCACCGCGTCCCGGAGCACCGCGTCCCGGAGCACCGAACAGCGGGCCGCCCGCCGGAGTCCACCTCCGGGG
>NZ_VJZC01000503.1 GCF_009377185.1 Streptomyces spongiae | reverse complement strand
CCCACCCCCAGGACCCCCGGAGCAGCCACCGGCCGACCGGCCCGGACCTTCTTTCGAGCTTCTCGTTCCATGAGGTCGAACGTAGAAACGAGGGCCGACGAGAACCCGAGCCGAAGGGCAGGGCCGGACCCTGACGATGGTCAGGGTTGACGCGCACGCCAGACCGGCAGCTACCGCGCCGTGCGAAGGTACGGGGATGAGTTTCCGGTTGGCGGCGTACGCCGTGTGCGTCGAGGACGGGCGGGTGCTGCTCGCCCGATGCGTATCACGAGAAGGCGAATCCACCTGGAGTCTTCCGGGCGGCAGGGTCGAGCACGGAGAGGATCCGTTCGACGCGGTGATCCGGGAGGTCGCCGAGGAGACCGGCTGCGACGCGGTCGTCGAACGCCTGCTGGGCGTGGACTCGAGGGTGATCCCCGCAGCCGAACGCACCGTCCCCGGCGGCCCGGACCACCAGAACGTCGGCATCTTCTACGGGGTCCGCATCACCGGCGGCCACCTCCGGCCCGAGCCGAACGGCGCAGTCGCCGAGTCGGTCTGGACGCCGATCCCCGATGTCGCCCGCCTACACCGGTCCTCACTCGTCGACATCGGCCTCGCCCTGTCCCGGACCCTTCCGGCAGCCGGCCACGTGGCTCCCGTGCCGGTGGGCGGGCTGATCCAGCACTGAGGACCGGCCGCTCGGGTAATTCTCTCGGAAAATCGCTTGAGCGCTTCCGGTCCGCTTCTTAGTGTGGGCTGCACACAGAAGGGAGGTGGTTCGGCAGATGTATGAATCCCGGACAAGTGAGGTGGCTGCGGGCTAGCGGCCCGTCACCAC
The DNA here is from genome assembly GCF_009377185.1 of Streptomyces spongiae. Classification (GTDB taxonomy): domain Bacteria; phylum Actinomycetota; class Actinomycetes; order Streptomycetales; family Streptomycetaceae; genus Streptomyces; species Streptomyces spongiae. Next base: position 6,594 of record NZ_VJZC01000503.1, on the reverse strand, counting down.
ACAAGTGCGGTTGCCGGGCCAGCACGTGAACTGAACGTGCAGCCGGCCCAATCCAACGCAGTCACCCGACCCGCAGGCTCGCCGGTACGTCCGGCCGGCTTCCCGCCGTGAGGCGGGGGACCCAGAGCCTGCGGGTCGTCTGCGTTCCAGGGCGCCCCAACGGTCTCAGTGGGCGATGTCCTCGTAGCCCTCGATCTCGCGTGGGTTGCGGCTGCCCGGGCCCACGTAGCGGGCCGAGGGGCGGACGAGGCGGCCTGTGCGCTTCTGTTCCAGGATGTGGGCCGACCAGCCGGCCGTGCGGGCGCAGGTGAACATCGAGGTGAACATGTGGGCGGGGACCTCGGCGAAGTCGAGGATGATGGCCGCCCAGAACTCGACGTTCGTGGCCAGGACGCGGTCGGGTCGGCGGGCGTGGAGTTCCGCCAGGGCCGCCTTTTCCAGGGCTTCGGCGATCTCGAAGCGGGGGGCTCCCAGTTCGCGGGCCGTGCGGCGGAGGACACGGGCGCGCGGGTCCTCGGCGCGGTAGACGCGGTGGCCGAAGCCCATCAGGCGTTCGCCCCTGTCCAGGGCCTGCTTGACGTACGCCTCCGCGTCGCCCGTTCGCTCGATCTCCTCGATCATGTGCAGGACTCGGGAGGGAGCGCCTCCGTGCAGGGGGCCGGACATGGCTCCTACGGCGCCGGACAGGGCCGCCGCCACGTCCGCGCCCGTCGACGCGATCACCCTCGCCGTGAAGGTGGACGCGTTCATGCCGTGTTCCGCGGCGCTCGTCCAGTACGCGTCCACCGCCGCCACGTGCTTCGGGTCGGGCTCGCCGCGCCAGCGGATCATGAAGCGTTCGACGACGGACTGGGCCTTGTCGATCTCGCGCTGCGGGACCATGGGCAGGCCCTGGCCGCGGGCGGACTGGGCGACGTAGGACAGGGCCATGACGGCGGCGCGGGCCAGGTCCTCGCGGGCCTGTTCGGCGTCGATGTCCAGGAGGGGTTTCAGGCCCCACACCGGGGCCAGCATCGCGAGCGCCGACTGGACGTCGACGCGGATGTCGCCGGAGTGGATGGGGATGGGGAAGGGCTCGGCGGGCGGCAGGCCGGGGTTGAAGGCGCCGTCGACGAGCAGGCCCCATACGTTGCCGAAGGAGACGTGGCCGACCAGTTCCTCGATGTCGACGCCCCGGTACCTGAGGGCGCTGCCCTCCTTGTCCGGTTCGGCGATCTCCGTCTCGAACGCGACGACTCCTTCGAGTCCGGGTACGAAGTCGGACATCAGGCGGCTCCTCGTGATGTGTGCGACATGTGTGCGACGGATGCGGTCGATTTTCGTCGTTTTCGGAGACTCGCGGTCCCTGAGCGGTCACTCCGGTGATGCCCCGTACGGTCGGCGGTCACCCAACCGGAACGGTTGACGCTGCAGAACGATATCCCTGAGTGCCACCTTTGGGGAGTAGTCGCGGCACTCAGTGCCACGGAGTGAGGAAGGACACCCACCGTGCGCGCCGGGGCACATACGGCAGGATGACCATGTGACCGACGACGCGACCGCCCACGAAGCCGCATACGATCCGTCCGAACCCGTTCCCGACCCCGCCGCCATGCGCAAGCAGTACCGGGCCGAGGGGCTCGACGAGGGCGAGCTGGCCGGGCATCCGATGGCTCAGTTCGAGCGCTGGTTCCGGCAGGCCGCGGCCGAGGGCGCGGTGTTCGAGCCGAACGCCATGGTGGTGTCGACCGCGAACGCCGAGGGCCGGCCGAGTTCTCGTACGGTGCTGATGAAGGCGTACGACGAGCAGGGCTTCGTCTTCTACACCAACTACGACTCCCGCAAGGCTCTCGACCTGGCGGAGAACCCGTACGTCTCGCTGCTGTTCCCCTGGCACCCGATCGCCCGTCAGGTGATCGTGACGGGGACGGCCCGCCGTACCGGAAGGGACGAGACAGCCGCGTACTTCCGCACCCGGCCGCACGGCTCGCAGCTCGGGGCCTGGGCGAGCGCGCAGTCCTCGGTGATCTCCTCACGTGCGGAACTGGACACGGCGTACGAGGAGTTGAGCACCCGTTACCCGGAGGGCGAGCAGGTGCCGGTGCCGCCGAACTGGGGTGGTTACCGCGTCGCGCCGCAGTCGGTGGAGTTCTGGCAGGGGCGGCGGAACCGGCTGCACGACCGGTTGCGGTATGTGGCGGAGGCGGACGGGTCGTGGCGGGTGGAGCGGCTCAGTCCCTGACGCCGCTCAGTCCCTGACGCCGCTCAGTCCCTGACGCCGCTCAGTCCCTGAGGCCGCTCAGTCCCTGAGGCCGTACGTCTCGGGCGAGCGCCTCGTCCAGCAGTACCGCCCACTGCGCCACCACCCGGTCCCGGCGGCCGGTGTCGTCGGTGAGGAGGTTGGCGAGGCCGAGGCCGCGGGCCATGTCGAGGAGGCCCTGGACGGTTTCGCGGACGCCGGGTACGGACTCGTCGGCGCCTAGCAGGTCCACGGCGATGCGGTGTGTCTCGCGGCCGACGCGGGCCTCCAGTTCGGTGACCCTCGGGCGGAGCTGGTCCTCGTTGGAGGCGGCGACCCACAGGTGGAGGGCGGCCCGGAACAGGGGGCCGGTGTAGAGGTCGACGAGGGCGGAGACCACGTCCCGGCGGTCGGCCGCGCCCTCGGGGAAGAGGGCGCGCAGGGCCGTGGAGCGCTCTTCGGCGACGTACTCGACGGCCGCGGTGAACAGGTCCTCGCGGGTGGGGAAGTGGTGCTGGGCGGCGCCACGGGAGACTCCGGCGCGTTCGGCGACGACGGAGACCGTGGAGCCCGCCCAGCCGTGTTCGGCGAGGCAGGCGACGGCGGCTTCCAGGAGTCGCTGCCGGGTGGCGCGGCTGCGGTCCTGTTTGGGCACGCGATCGGGCACGCGGTCTGGCACGCGGTCGGCCGTGGTCACACCACCCATGCGGGATCCCGTCGTTCGAGGAAGGCCGTCATTCCCTCGCGGGCCTGCGGGGAGGAGAACAACCGGGCCGAGAGCGCGGTCAGGTCGGCCGCGTCCCGGTCGAAGGTCTCCAGCACCCTAGCTGTGAACAGCTGTTTCGTCTCGGCGAGGCCCTGGGGGGAGGCACGGCGGAGGCCGTCGAGCATGGGGGCGAGGACCTCGTCCACGTCGTCGCCGGTCGCCGTGACGAGGCCGATGCGGGCCGCTTCGGGCGCGTCGAAGCGTTCACCGGTGAGGTAGTAGCGGGCGAGGGCGCGCGGGTCCGTACGGGGCAGGAGGGGCAGGGAGATGACGGCGGGGGCGACGCCGATACGGACCTCCGTGAAGGCGAAGGTGGCGTCGGTGGAGGCCACCGCGATGTCGCAGGCGCCGAGCAGGCCGAGGCCGCCGGCCCGTACGTGTCCGGTGACGCGGGCCAGGACCGGTTTGCGCAGTGCGACGATCTGGCGCATCAGGTCGACCAGGGCGTCCGGGTGCGGGGGGTCGCGCAGGTCGGCGCCCGCGCTGAAGGTGTTCCCGGTGTGGGTGAGGACGACGGCGCGGACGTCACGGTCCTTGCCGCACCGGGTGAGGCCCTCGGCGAGTTCGGCGACGAGCGCGGCCGAGAGGGCGTTGCGGTTGGCCGGGGAGTCGAGGGTGAGGGTGACGATGCCGCGGTGGTGGGCTACGGCGACGAGGGCGGTTGCGGGGTCGAGGGCAGGGTCGGTCACGACTTCTCCCGTAGTTCCTGGACCTTGTGCTGTTCCTGGAGGTCGCGGAGTTCACGGCGGAGGATCTTGCCGGAGGCGGCGCGGGGGACGCCGGCGAGGAAGGTGACGCGGCGGACGCGTTTGTAGGGGGCGACGCGTTCGGCGACGTACATCATGACTTCTCCTTCGGAGAGGTCGGTCGCGGTGGGCTGGCGGACCACGTAGGCGTGCGGGACCTCGTTGTTGTCGTCGTTGTAGAAGCCGATGACGGCGGCGTCGGCGATGCCGGGGTGGGTGAGGAGGAGGGCTTCGAGTTCGGCGGGGGCGACCTGGAAACCCTTGTACTTGATGAGTTCCTTGACGCGGTCGACGATGAAGAGCCAGCCGTCGGCGTCGGTGTGGCCGACGTCGCCGGTGTGCAGCCAGCCGTCCTCGTCGATCATGGCGGCGGTGGCGTCGGGGCGTCCCAGGTAGCCCTTCATGACCTGGGGGCCCCGGATGAGGACCTCACCGGCTTCGCCGACGCCGAGGTCCTTGGCGGGGTCGTCCAGGGAGACGATCCGCATCTCGGTGCCGGGGATGAGCCTGCCGACCGTCCCGGGGGGTGCGTCCTGGGCGGTGCCGAAGGGGACCAGGTGGGTGCAGGGCGACAGTTCCGTCATGCCGTAGCCCTGGCCGATGGGCGGCAGGCCGAGGCGCCGGGCGCAGGCGTGGGCGAGGTGCGCGTCCAGGGGTGCGGCGGCGGAGATGATCTCCTTCAGGGACGACAGGTCGTACTGGGCGACCGCCGGGTGCTTGGCGAGGGCGAGGACGATCGGCGGGGCCACGTACAGGTGGGTGATGCGGTGCGTCTCGATCGCGGCGAGGAACGTCTCCAGGTCGAAGCGCGGCAGGACGACCACGGCGGCGCCCAGCCTGAGGGGGGCGTTCATGAGTGCGGTCAGCCCGTAGATGTGGAAGAAGGGCAGTACGGCCAGGATGCGGTCGCCGGGTCCCACCGTCATGACGGGTTCGAGTTGCGCGAGGTTGGTGGCGATGGACCGGTGGGTGAGCATGACGCCCTTGGGGACGCCGGTCGTGCCGGAGGAGTACGGCAGGGCGGCGACGTCCTCGACGGGGTCGATGGCGAGGTGCGGTTCGGGGGCGGTGGTGGCGAGCATGTCGATCAGCGAGCGGTGTCCGGGCGCGCTGTCGCAGACGAAGATCTCATCGATGCCGCCGGCGCGTTCGGCGGCCGTGCGGGCCGTCTCCAGGAGGGGCGAGACGGTGACGATCCAGCGGGCGCCGGAGTCGGTGAGCTGTTTGGCGAGTTCGTCGGGCGTGGCGAGCGGGTGGACGGTGGTGACGGACGCTCCGGCGCGCGTGGCGGCGTAGAAGGCGGTCGGGAAGGCGATCGTGTTCGGGCTGTGCAGGGCGAGCACGTCGCCCTTCTCGACGCCGACGTCGGTGAAGGCGGCGGCCAGCCGCCGGTGGAAGCGGTCCAGCTGCTCGTACGTGATCGTGGTGCCGTCGACGCCGTCGATCAGCGCGGGCGCGTCGCCGAACTCGGCGGCCCGGCCCAGGACGGCCTCGTGGATGGGGAGTTCGACGGCCGGGACTTCTGCGTACTCGCTGCGGAACACGGTTCCTCCTCGCACGACGGTGTGCTGCGGGGTACGGCCTGGGCGGCCCCCGCACTCAGTACCCCGCACTCAGTACGACTTGGGCAGGCCCAGGGTCTGGTGGGAGACGTAGTTGAGAATCATCTCCCGGCTCACCGGTGCGATACGAGACACGCGCGCGGCCGTGATGAGGGAACCGAGTCCGAACTCGCGGGTGAGGCCGTTGCCACCGAGGGTGTGCACGGCCTGGTCGACGGCCTTCACGCATGCCTCCCCGGCGGCGTACTTGGCCATGTTGGCAGCCTCACCGGCGGCCACGTCGTCCCCGGAGTCGTAGAGGTGGGCGGCCTTCTGCATCATCAGGCGGGCCAGTTCGAGCTCGATGTGGGCCTGGGCGAGGGGGTGGGCGATGGCCTGGTGGGCGCCGATGGGGGTCTTCCAGACGGTGCGGTCGCGGGCGTACTCGACGGCCTTGGCGATGGCGTAGCGACCCATGCCGATGGCGAACGCGGCGGTCATGATGCGTTCGGGGTTGAGGCCGGCGAAGAGTTGCAGCAGGCCCGCGTCCTCGTCTCCGACGAGCGCGTCGGCGGGGAGCCGTACGTCGTCCAGGGTGAGCTCGAACTGCTTCTCGGCTGAGGTGATCTCCATGTCGATCGGCCGTCGCTCGAAGCCGGGGGCGTCGCGCGGGACGATGAAGAGGCAGGGCTTGAGGGTGCCCGTGCGGGCGTCTTCTGTGCGGCCGACTATGAGGGTGGCGTCGGCGATGTCGACGCCGGAGACGAAGACCTTGCGGCCGGTGAGGAGGTAGTCGCCTTCGGCGTCGCGGCGGGCTGTGGTGGTGATGCGGTGGGAGTTGGAGCCGGCGTCGGGTTCGGTGATGCCGAAGGCCATGGTTCGGGTGCCGTTCGCGAGGGCGGGGAGCCACTCGCGTTTCTGGTCCTCCGTGCCGAAGCGGGCGATCACTGTGCCGCAGATGGCGGGTGACACGATCAGCATGAGGAGGGGGCTGCCTGCGGCGCCCAGTTCTTCGAGGACGATGGAGAGTTCTTGGATGCCGCCGCCTCCGCCTCCGTACTCCTCCGGCAGGTTGACGCCCAAGTAGCCCAGCTTGGCTGCCTCGGACCAGAGTTCGTCGGGGTAGCGGTCCTCTTGGTGGATGGTGAGGAGGTAGTCACGGCCGTAGCGCTTGCCGAAGGCGGAGACGGCGGCTCGTAGGGCCTTGTGTTCGTCGGTTTCTATGGCGGGTGACATGGGGGCTCCTAAGGGGGTGGGGCTGAGTGTTGTTTGGAGGGTGCGGGTTTGTTGTGGCTTGTCGCGCAGTTCCCCGCGCCCCTACTA
>NZ_VJZC01000502.1 GCF_009377185.1 Streptomyces spongiae | reverse complement strand
GTATGGTCCTTCGCAGGGTTCGCGATGGCGCGGTGTCCCGGGCGGGGCCGTGAGGGGGGATGGTGCAGGTGAGGGCGGCTGTGGAGGTTGGGCATGCCCGGTACACCTACCGGCTGCGTGTGTCGTCCACTGCCCGCACCGTCCTGGAGGCGGAGTCGGACCGATGCCGGTGGGTGTGGAACGAATGCGTCGCCAAGTCCAGGGCCGTACACCTGCACAACCAGTGGACCGGCCAGAAGGCCACGTGCGGCCCGGCTCAGCTCGATCGGATGCTGACCGAAGCCCGCGCCCGTACACCGTGGCTGCGGGAGGGCTCATCGGTTGTCCAGCAGCAGGTCATCCGCGACTTCGGCCGCGCCCGCGCTAAGGCGCACAAGGACATCCAAAAACGCCTGCCCATGGCGCGCCGGGCCGGTATGCCGAAGTGGAAGACCAAACGCGAGGCACTACCGACCCTCAACTACACAAAGCGTGGATTTCGGTTGAAGAACGGCCGGCTGCACCTGGCGGGCGGCATCGCCGTGGGCGTGGTGTGGTCGCGGGATCTGCCGGGGGAGCCGTCCTCAGTGCGCGTGTACCAGGACAGCCTCGGGCACTGGTACTGCTCCTTCGTCGTCCCCGCCCAAATCCAGCCCCTGCCGAAGACCGGCCGCGAACTCGGCATCGACTGGGGCGTGAAGGAGACCGCGACCACCACGTCCGACGCGCACGACCTGCCGCACGCCGAACACGGCAAGAAGGCGCAGGCGAAGCTGACCGGTTACGACCGGATGATGGCCCGCCGCAAGCCGAAGAAGGGCCAATCCGGATCGAAGGGCTACCGCGAGGCGAAGAAACTGCGGGCGAAGGCGCACAAGAAGGTCGCGAGGCAACGTGAGGACACCGGTCGCAAGTGGGCCAAGAAGGTGGTCCGCGACTACGACACCTTCGCTGTCGAGGACTTCCGCCCGAAGTTCCTGGCCAAGACCACCATGGCCCGCAAGGCCGCCGACGCCGCCATCGGCGCCACCAAGGCCGCCCTGATCGAGATGGGCCGCAAACACGGGCGGGACATCCGCCTCGTACACCCCGCGCACACCACGATGGACTGCGCGCACTGCGATGCGAGAGCCAAGCATCTCCCCCACTGCCTTAAGGGCGTGGGGGGACCCCCAGCCGCTGGGTGAGCGCACCTACACCTGCACCGCATGCGGATCCGTGTCCCCACGGGACAAGAACTCCGCACGCGTCATGCTCGTCCGGGCTGGTCTCAACCCGGCTGGTGCTGATGGCACAAGACCTCCTGGAGCGCTGCTCCAGGAGGCAGCCTGAGCCAGAAATCCCCTCCCTACAGTAGGGAAGGGAGGATTCAATCCCCCCGTTGGGACCGCGCCTTGAACGCCGCCTTGCGGGCCTCCTTGGCGACCTTCTTGTCGGGGTGGAGGCGCCCCATCGCCTCCAGCACGTCCGGAGTCGCCGGGTGATCGACACGCCAGGCCGCCGCGAAGAAGCCGCCGTGCTGCTGAGCGAGCCCCTCCACGAGCGCCTGGAGCTCCACCGAGTTGCCCTCGGCGGCCAACTGCGCGGCCACCGTGTCGACGGTCAGCCAGAACACCATGGCCTCGGACGGCGCGGGCACATCCGCGGCACCCCGCTCGGTGAGCCAGACCCGCGCGAGCCCACCGAGTTCCGCGTCGTCGAGGACCTCACGGAGCGCGGGCTCGGCCGAGGGACCCACGAGGGACAGCGCCTGCTGACAGCGGAGGCGCCGGAGCGGGGCGCCCGTGTCGGCCCCCCGCGCGGCGGCCAGCAACTCACGCGCCGCGGCCAGCGGTTCACGGCGGGCGAGCCACTGCTCCGTCTCCGCCTGCGCGGCCGCCTGCGGGAAGACGGCCGTGCCGTCCAGCAGCGCATCGGCACCCTTGTCCGCGAGATCGCCCACCGCGGGCGCCGGAACACCGGCCTCCAGCAGCCGGGCGCGCAGCCCGTACAGCCCGAGCGGGGTCAGCCGCACCATGCCGTACCGCGTGACGTCCGTCTCGTCGACGGCCGGGAAGGCCTCGCCGTCGGTGCCGCCGTCGGTGTCGCCGACAGCGTCCCCCGTGTCCGCCATGAGCGCCTCGTCGACCGGCCGGTACGCGACGAGCCCGACCGGCTCCAGCAGCCGGAACTGGTCGTCGAGCCGCATCATCGCGTCCGACACCTGTTCCAACACGTCGTTGGTGGGCTCCCCCATGTCGTCGGGGACGATCATCGACGCGGCGAGGGCGGGCAGCGGCAGCGGGCTGTCGCCGGGCCCGTCCTCGCTCACGGTCAGCAGGTAGAGGTTGCCGAGCACCCCGTCGAGGAACTCCGCCTCCGCCTCGGGGTCCCAGTCCAGTTCGGAGAGGTCGACCTGGCCACCCTCGGCCATGGCGTCGACGAAGTCGTCGAGGTCGGGCACGGTCGCGTCGGCCAGGACCGTCTCCAGCGCTCCGAGCCAGACGGCGAGCACGTCCTGGGGTCCTCCGGAGGTGAGCGTGCGCAGGTCCGCGCCCGCGGTGACGGTGCCCTCCTCCTCGTCGACGATCTCCACGAGCCCGGTGTCGACGGCCACCCGCCAGGCCTCGCTCGCGTAGGCCGCCGCGTCCTCGCCGGTGAGGCCCAGTTCGGCGGCGGCCTGCGGCAGTTGCTCGTCGATCAGCTCGCCCCCAGCGCCCACACGCGTCTCCGGTCCGGCCCAGCGGGCCAGCCGCGCGGCGCGCGAGAGGAGGGGTGTGGCGAGCGCGTCCCGCGCCAGCTCCGCTTCGGAGTGCAACCGCACCGGCGGCAGGGTGGAGCTGTCTGACATCGGCTGGTTTCTCCTCCGGACGGACATGACGGGCACCGCGACGCCTCGGCACCTCGACATCTCGGCAGGAACCACCGTGAGCCAGCGCGCTACGGCATGGACGGCACCACTAACGGCACTACTAGCAGTCAAGCACGAACAAACAGGGCGAGCAGAACGCGCACCAGGCACCGCGGCCGTCTCCGGACCCACGAGACCCGGCGACCGTCCCGTAACACCCAGCAGCGACTCAGCCTAGACGGGTTTCCACCCATGCCGCCCTGTTCACGGTCCCGTCAGGAGCCGTACATGGCTGAAACCTTGACAACTGACGTGAGCAGGCAGGAGATTGACGCGCGTAGAAACCCATGAGTAGCCATGAGTAGCTCCGCACGGCTGCCCGCCCCGTTTCTACGCGCGTCGCCACCGCCCCACCGGTTGCGTTTCGCCCCTCGTTCCACTCTCGTCCCGGCGCCCACGCACGTCCCCGGAGGGATTCCCTTGCCGAGCAGGAGAACCGCGCGCATCGCCGCGCTCACCGTCGCCGTCGCCTGTTCCGCGGCGTCCGCCGTGGTGGTCACCAGCACCGCCCACGCGGACACCGTGCGCATCCATGACATCCAGGGCACCACCCGGATATCCCCGCTGGCCGGCCAGCAGGTCACGAACGTGGCGGGCATCGTCACGGGTGTACGGACCTACGGCTCGTCGCGGGGTTTCTGGATCCAGGACCCTCAGGCGGACGACAACCCGGCCACGAGTGAAGGCGTCTTCGTCTTCACCAGCTCCACCCCGAGGGTCGCCGTCGGTGACTCGGTCACCGTCTCCGGCACGGTGACCGAATTCGTACCGGGCGGCACGTCGACCGGAAACCAGTCCCTGACGGAGATCTCCCGCCCGACGGTGACGGTGGTCTCCAGCGGCAACGCCGTTCCGGCCGCCACGGTCGTGGACGCCAAGTCGGTGCCGGCCGCGTACGCGCCGGCCGGTGACACGGCCGCGAGCGGTTCGGTCAACGGCCTGGTCCTGCGGCCCAGGGAGTACGCCCTGGACTACTACGAGTCCCTGGAGGGCATGAACGTCCAGGTCGCCGACGCCCGCGTGGTGACCGCCACCGACCCGTTCACCGAGCTGTGGGTGACGGTGAAGCCGCGCGAGAACGCGAACCGGCGCGGTGGCACCGTCTACGGCTCCTACACCTCGCAGAACACCGGCCGGCTGCAGATCCAGTCGCTGGGCGCGGTCGCCGACTTCCCGAAGGCGAACGTGGGCGACACCCTGGCGGGCACCACGGCCGGCCCGCTGGACTACAACCAGTTCGGCGGCTACACGCTGGTCGCGAGCCGGCTCGGCACCCTGGAGCAGGGCGGCCTGGAGCGCGAGACGACCCGCAAGCAGTCGCGCGGCGAGCTGGCGGTGGCGACCTACAACGTCGAGAACCTGGACCCGTCCGACGGCACCTTCGCGGACCACGCGCACGCGATCGTGAACAACCTCCAGTCGCCCGACATCGTCGCCCTGGAGGAGATCCAGGACAACAACGGCGCGACGAACGACGGTACGGTCGCCGCCGACCAGACGGTGAAGAAGCTGGTCGACGCGATCAAGGCCGCCGGCGGGCCCGCGTACGAGTGGCGGTCCATCGACCCGGTCGACCTGGCGGACGGTGGTGAGCCGGGCGGCAACATCCGCCAGGTGTTCCTGTTCAACCCCGAGCGGGTCTCCTTCACCGACCGCGCGGGCGGCGACGCGACCACGGCGGTCGGGGTGACGAAGGTGCGCGGCAAGGCGCAGCTGACCGTCTCCCCCGGCCGTATCGACCCGGCCAACGACGCCTGGAAGAACAGCCGCAAGCCGCTCGTCGGCGAGTTCACCTTCCGCGGAAAGACGGTCTTCCTGATCGCGAACCACTTCGCGTCGAAGGGCGGCGACCAGGCGCTGCACGCGCAGTACCAGCCGCCGACGCGGAGCTCGGAGACCCAGCGTCACCTCCAGGCGACCGCGGTGAACACGTTCGTCAAGGAGGTCCTGGCGGCCCAGAAGAACGCGGACGTCATCGCCCTCGGCGACATCAACGACTTCGAGTTCTCCGACACCGTGGGCCTCCTGGAGGACGGCGGCGCCCTGTGGTCGGCGATCAAGTCCCTGCCGAAGAGCGAGCGGTACACCTACGACTACCAGGGCAACAGCCAGGTCCTCGACCAGATCCTGATCAGCCCGTCGATCCGGCGTTCCTGCGAGTTCGCGTACGACAGCGTGCACATCAACTCGGAGTTCAACGACCAGATCAGCGACCACGACCCGCAGGTGCTGCGGTTCCGGCCGTAGCCGGCGGTCAGTCTGGGTCAGTCGGCGGCCGTCCTCAGGGCTGGCTGAACACGCCGTTCAGCCAGCCCTGCCAGGCGGCTTCGCACTCCTTGATGTCGGTGCCCGGTGTGAAGTCGTGCAGGGAGATGCCGACCGGGTAGCCCCAGTGGTTGCGCCCGAAGAAGCGGGTCAGGCCCCGGTCCGTCCGCAGGCCGATGAAGTACGGGTTGCGGAAGTCGACCACCGCGTCGAACTCGTCGGGCCCTCGGACCGTCACGCGAGCGCCGGCGGCCACGTCCTCCCCGACACCGAGCGCCCGTCCCACGGTGGCGAGGGCGTCGGCGGCCTTCGATGCCTCGGGTCCGTCGAAGGTGGCGAAAGCGGCGGGCCGCGGCGCGAAGTGGGTCAGGTACTCCCGCAGGGTGTGCAGATAGAAGTCGGTGTGCTTGGCGGCGCCGTCGTACTGGTTGTCCCAGTCGTCGACGAAGATGCCGCTGTGCACGTACCGCACCCAGGCGCGGCGGCCCTCGTCTCTCGGTTCGACGGTGTAGTCGAGCTGGTTCAGGGTCTGCTCGGAGATTCCCTCGACGTCCTCGACCCGGTTGGTGTAGCGGTGCGGCGGGTCCCAGGCGGTGACCTTGGACCCGAAGGGCCCCTTGCCGCCGACACGCGGCTCGGGCGGCTCCATCGGCCACAGATAGCCTCCGGTTCCGGTGGTGATCGCCTCCCACACCTCCTGCGGAGTGGCGTCGACCTCGAACTCGCGGGCGATCTCGAATTCCTTGGACATGGCTGGCTCCTGGGTCCTACTGCTCGAGTTCCTGGGTGGGTTGCTGGTCCTTGACCGTGGGGTGTACGGCGACGACGATCCGGTGATCGCGGCCGCCCTCGGCGTCGGGCGCGTCGTACTTGCGGATCAGTGCGCTCATGCCCGCCGTCAACTCCTCGATGAACGCGGCCCGTTCGGCGGCCGAGGCGAAGCGGACCTCGCCGTCCAGCGCGTACGTCGCGAGTCGCTTGCGGGCCTTCGTCGCCCCCCTGATCAGGGTGCCGACGTCCCGGACCAGCCGGGCGCCGAGCGCGAGCAGCCAGCGGGCGGAGAGCTGGTCCCGGAAGCGGTCCGGGTCGGGTTGCAGGGCGGCGAGCGCGAGGGGCGAGATGACGTACGACGCGGCGGTCGCCCGCATCAGCCGCTCGGTGACGTTGCCCTTGCGGCGTTCGCCCGCCAGCTCCACCAGGCCGTGCCGCTCCAGGGCCTTGAGGTGGTAGTTCACCTTCTGCCGGGGCAGTCCGACCTTGCCGGCCAGCATGGCGGCCGACGCGGGGCCGGCCGCCAGTTCGGCGAGCAGGCGGGCCCGTATGGGGTCCAGCGAGACGGCTGCCGCCTCCGGGTCCTCGATCACGGTCACGTCCAACATGGCTCCACCCTCCCACCGAAAACTTTTTTTGTCCAGACGGTCAGAGTTTTCGGTGGGAGGTTGGGCGGGTGAGTGAGTGGGTGGCGGGTGAACCCGGAATCCGACTGCTACGGGCGGGTCACTCGGGGACGAGACCGAGGGCGTGGCTGTACCGGCTGACCGTGCTGCCCTTCAGTCCGGGCCATGTCTGCACCCGTTCCCACTGCTCGCGGGCCCCGGGCGTGCCGATGCCGTCCCCGGGTGCGGCGAGGGCGTCGATGTGGGCCTGGGCGGTCTCCCACTCGGCGTAGTTGAGGACCCTGGTGCCGTCGGTGGAGAGGTGGAAGTGGGCGGAGATGCCACCGGGGTGCGGGGTCGGCTCGCTTTCGAGGGCCTCGACCACGGCGTCGACCCAGGCGCGCTGCCGATCGGGGTCGGGGCCATCGAACTCGATGTCGACGATCACGACGCAGCCCGGCACCGGCGCCTCGTCCCGCGTCAGGCTGCGGTACCGCCGGTATCGTCCGAGCCACTGGCGCTCGATGCCCGGCACGGCGGTGTCGATCTCGTCGACGCGCTCCTGCCGCTGCGTCCGCACGAATGCCTCGTACGCCTGTTCGTCGGCCCACTGTGAGTAGTGGAGCAGGGTTGAGCCGTCCAGGCCGGTGTAGACGTGGTAACCGAGCAGGCCCTCGGCGGGCCAGGGCCTGCGCTTCCAGGTGGCGGCGACGGCGTCGACGGTCTGCCGCTGCCGGAGGGGCGTTCCCACCTTCCAGGTACTGAAGAAGGGTGCGCCCACCTCGGGGTTGTCGAGCTCGGGGTGTACGTGCGGTCGGCGGGGCATGGTGGCCTCCGGGGGTCGGTACGGGGTGTGTGTACCGATCACCTTTCAACCTCAACCAAGATTGAGGTCAAGCGGGTTCCCTCCGGG
>NZ_VJZC01000501.1 GCF_009377185.1 Streptomyces spongiae | reverse complement strand
GTGGCCCTACCGGTCGCCGGGCGTGACCAGCCCCGACTCATAGGCGAAGATCACGGCCTGCGCGCGGTCGCGCAGGTCCATCTTCGCCAGGACGCGGCCGATATGGGTCTTCACCGTCTGCTCGGCGAGCACCAGATGGTCCGCGATCTCCTGGTTCGACAGGCCGCGGGCGATCAGCTCCAGTACCTCGGTCTCGCGCGGGGTCAGCCCCTTCAGCCGCGACGCCCGGTTCCTGCGCGGGGCGGGTTGCTGCCGCGCGAAGTCGGCGATCAGACGGCGCGTCACCTTCGGGGCGAGCAGCGCGTCCCCGGCCGCCACCACGCGCACCGCAGAGATCAGGTCGGCCGGGGGCGCGTCCTTGAGGAGGAACCCCGAGGCCCCGGCGCGCAGCGCCTCGTACACGTAGTCGTCCACGTCGAAGGTGGTCAGCATCAGCACTTTCGGACGGTGCGCGGCGCCTTCCTCGGCCTCGGGCCCTCCCGGGTCCAGCAGCTCGCGTGCCGCCGCCAGACCGTCCATCTCCGGCATCCGTACGTCCATGAGGACGACATCGGGGTGCGTTCTGCGCCCCAGCTCCACGCCCTGTCTGCCGTCCGCGGCCTCGCCCACGACGTCGATGTCGCTCTGCGCGGCCAGCAGGGCGGCGAACCCGGCGCGGACCATGGCCTGGTCGTCGACGATGATCACCCGGATGGTCATGGAGAGGACGGACTCCCTTCTTCGGGCGTGCTCATCTCTTCGGGCGTGCTCATCGGGAGCCGCGCCGCCACACGGAACCCCCCGTCGGGCAGCGGCCCGACATCGAGGGTGCCGCCGACCAACCGTACGCGCTCGCCCATGCCGACCAGGCCGTGCCCTGTGCCACCCGACTCCACCCGCGAAACCGGCTTCGTGGCGGGCCCGTTGACGACGAGCACCGTCAGATGGTCCTCGCCGGTGGAGAGCGACACCCGGGTGAGGGCGCCGGGGGCGTGCTGTACGACGTTCGACAGGGCCTCCTGCACGATGCGGTACGTGGACAGGTCGACGGCCGGGGACACCTTCGTCGACTCCCCGAGGGCGCCGGGTTCGGGAAGGGACAGTTCGACCGGGACACCGCCGCGTCTGGTGGCCTCGACGAGCTGGTGCACTTTGTCGAGGCCCGGCTGCGGGGCCCGCTCGTCCTGCGCGTCCTCGCTGCGCAGCACCTTGAGCAGCCGCCGCATCTCCCCGATCGAGTCGCGGGCACTGGCGGCTATCGACTCGAACTCCCCGCGCACCTCGTCGGACACACCGGAGAGCCGGTACGGGGCGGAGTCCGCCTGGACCGAGATCACGGTCATGTGGTGGGCCACGACGTCGTGCAACTCCCGTGCGATCCGCGTCCGTTCCTCCAGCAGGGTGCGCCGGGCCCGCTCGGTCTCGCTGATGGTCTCCTGCTCGACGAGCCGGCGCCGGGTCTCGCCGCGCTCCCTCAGCAGTGAGCCGAGCAGCAGCACGGCACCGCTGAGGACGATCATCAGGACGCTGGTGTCCGGGCCGTCCGAGCCGACCGGGTTGCGGAACGCGCTCAGCAGGACACTCGCGACCACGGTGACGAGCCAGACGTAGAGCACCGTACGGCGCGGCTCGCGCAGGGAGAGCGCGAGGCACAGGACCAGATAGCCCACGACGACCATGGGGGTCCAGGGAGCGGGCCGGCCCGCCACGTCGGCCTGCACCACCACGAACGCCCCGGCGATGTCCGCCACGATGACGATCCGCCAGGCCTGCAGCGGACGGACCACGGCCAGCAGCAGGGGCGCGGCCTGCGCGAAGCCGAGCGCTATCGCGAGGCCGCCGTTCACGTGGTAGTCCATTCCCAGGACCTGGGAGGTGACGGGGATCAGGACGGCCGCGAACCCCAGCGCGATCACATACGGCACCCGCCGCACCCACCGCCTGGGATGCCGCGCGAGCAACGCCTCACCCGCCCAGGGCGGGGCGAGGGGCTCGTGATCGGGAGACGTCGATACGCTGCTCATGGCCTCAAACCCTAGGCAGCGGACCCCGTCGCGGCCGTCATACCAGGGAGCTCAGCTTCATGTCATACCTGGGTATGAGCAGCGCGCCCCTGAAAGGGGCCGCGCCCCGATAGGGGCGCGGGGAACTGCGCGATCAGCCACATACGACTCGCACTCGACAAACTCCCCCCGCCCCAACGGCTAAAGCTCCGCCAACAGCTCCGCCTTCTTCACCGAGAACTCCTCGTCCGTAACCAACCCCGCCTCGTGCAACTCCCCAAGATGCCGAATCCGATCGGCGATATCGGCAGGGTCACGCCGCGGCGAAGCGGCAGCCACCGCACCCGCAGAACCCGCGGAGCGCACCGCCGACAACACCGCCGCCGCGAACGGCAACGACTCGTGCACGGGCCCGTACCCCAACCCGAACACCACAGAGGCGGGATCCTGGTCGGCCTGAGGCCGCGACGCCCCGTCCGCGTCGCGGCGCAACAGCCGCAGATGCCCCTCGAAGACCTCGGGGGACCGCCACTCGACCCCGCTCAGCCCGGCGACGGGAAAGCTCTGGTCGCCGGCCTTCCACTTCGCCGAGGAGGCCCCCGTCCAGAACCACCGGAACGACACGGACTTCCCGTCGAAGGACGCCTTCGCGTCGTACGCCTTGAACTGCAGCGGTGCCTGGGGCGGAGCCACCAGGTAGCGCTCCGCCGGGCTCTCGTCCTCGGTGAGCTGCGCGCGTAGCTCGTCCGCGTAGTACTCGGCGAGGGTCTCGCGCTCGGCGGGCAGGACGAGGCGGTACGGGTCGCAGGCCTCCTTCAGCTGGCCCGCGGCCGCCTCCATCAGTGGGTCGGCGCCCGGTCGTGGCACGGCGTGCAGGACGACGGTCCCGCGCTTTCCCTGTGTCAGCGTCACTGCCGCGATCGCTTCCAGGGGGATGCGCCGCTCGCCGAGTGCCTGGAACAGCTTCGGCGTGCGGATTCCCCGTTCGAAGCGGATGAGCACGGAGTCCGACTCGAACTCCCAGGCGGCATTGAATCCAGCCAGAACGTCACCCATGCGGCTCATCGTATGCGTGAGGCGCGTCTTCGTCCCCTCCTCCGGCAGGCGGTGATTCCTTCGTCCTCTACGCGCGTCAGGCCGCGACAGCGGCGGACAAACCCTCCTGACACGCGTTTTCCTCGTGTTGCTGTTGTGCGCAGTGCACCGCGCGATACGAGCCAACGCCGATCTCGGCGAAGTTGCGCAGGCTTTCGGTCCCGGGTTCGAAGTAGCCCGCGTGGCCCTTCGCGCCGTCCGCCGACAGTACCCGTGCCCCGAACGCCGAGGACACCGGGTCGGCGCCGTGGCCCAGGCCGCCGACTTCCATGTACGGCACGTCCTGGATCCAGTCGTCGGCGTCCCGGGTCGCCCAGACGCGGGCCGAGGTGCGCAGCTGGGACGCCTTCTCGGCGCGCATGCCGGGGCTGCCGGCCACCGCGATGTCGGAGACCCGGGCGGGCAGTTGGCGTGCGGCGACCCCGCACAGCACCGAGCCGTAGCTGTGGCAGTACAGCGCGACGGACGAGTTGCCGGGCAGCGCGCGCACCAGCGCGTTCAGCCGGACCGCGCCCTGCTCGGCGCGCAGCGCGGTGGCCGCCTCCATGCCGAGCCCGCTGGGCGACGTGTAGTCGGCCCAGGCGATCACCGCCGTACGGGTCGTGGGGTCGGCCGAGCGCTCGGCCGTGTACAGGGCGCTCGCCATACCGGCGGGCGCCGAGTACCTGCGGTTCGTGCGCTGGAAGGTGAGCACGTCGGTGTCGACGCCGGGCACGACCACCGAGACGCGTTCGGCCTGGGTGAGGTCGCCGAAGACCTCGGCGACCCGGCCCGAGCCCTCGGGGTCGAAGGCGAGGATCCGCCGCCCCGGCTGCATGAGGTCCTCGAAGCGGTGCATGCGGCGGCCCGCGTCGTACTGGCCGACGTCGGAGAGCCGCTTGTCGTGCATGCGTTCGAGTTCGATGTCGCGTTGCTCTTCCAATGCGGCGCGGTTCGCGCGGTAGCGCAGCTCGACGGGCGCGCCGTTCATGTTGCCGACCGCGAGCGGGTAGCGGTCGGCGAGGTGGGTGCGCTGCCGTTCGGTGAGCGAGGCGAAGAAGTGGGCGAGCCGACCTGGGGAGGAGTCGGCGTCCGGCAGCGCACGGCCGTGGAGATGTCCGTGGTCCCACGCGGAGAGCGAGGTCTGCAGCGGTGAGGACCCCCGGTGGCCGCGGATCGCGGTCCAGCCGGTGGTCGCCAGCATCACGAACACGACGGCCAGCGCGAGCAGTGCGCGCCAGACGTTGAGTTGGGGAGAGGGGTCGAAGGAAGTCACTGAAAGGACACACTAGGAGAACGGAAGGGTCTCGCGTTAACCGAGTGAGGGGGATCACGTTTCGTACGCAGGCGTTTCACATGCCCCTCGCGTTCACCGGCATGTCGATCCGGCTCTTCACTCCGTACGCCACTTCTCCGCCAACACCGGTCCCACCGCGTCGAGATACGTGGCGGTCAGTGCGCGGAGCTCAGGGAGGCCGAGTCCCTCGTTCGCCCCCCAGAGCCGCTCCATGACACGAATCACACCGGCGAAGACGGCCACCGCCACGCGCGGCCGCGGGTCGGTGTCCACGTCGAGCCCCTCGCGTTCGGCGATGACCCGCGCGACCTCCTCGGCCACCTCGTCATTGCGGCGCAGATGAGCGGCGAGGAGCGCGGGTGTGGCCTCGGTCAGCCGGCACATGCGCAGGTAGAGGTCGATCGGCACCACCTGTTCGACGGCCTCGCCGATGGTGTCCCAGCCCTCCAGGACGGCGTTGCGCAGCGCCTCCAACGGGGCCTCGTCGAGCGGCCGTTCGCGTACCGCCGCCACGAACTGCGTGTGCGCGATCTCCTGGACGGCGAACGCCGCGTCCTCCTTGCCCGCGAAGTAGCGGAAGAAGGTGCGCTGCGAGACGTCGACGCCCTCGGCGATCTCGTCGACGGTCGTGTCCTCGTACCCCTGGGTGGTGAAGAGCTCCAGGGCGACCCGCAGCAACGCGTCCCGGGTGCGCTGTTTCTTGCGCTCGCGCAGTCCTGACCGGGTCACCGTGTTCATGAGCCCTCTTCTTTCGACTGTACGGCCGGCTCAGGTGGCCGTTCGCCGAGCTCAGCCTATCCGTGAGTGACGTGACAGTTACCGGCTTGTGAACCCATTTGTCAATTGTCAGTGGCTGTCATTAGCCTCGGCGCATGACTAGTCAGACCACCATCGACACGACGGGGCCGGGGGACCAGATCCCCGTCGCGCCGTCGGACCAGCGGCCCACCACGGGGCTGCGCGGCCACCCCTGGTTCACTCTCATCACCGTGGCCGTGGGGGTCATGATGGTGGCCCTCGACGGCACCATCGTGGCCATCGCCAACCCGGCCATCCAGAAGGACCTGGGCGCCAGCTTCGCCGATGTCCAGTGGATCACCAACGGCTACTTCCTCGCCCTCGCGGTCACCCTGATCACCGCGGGCAAGCTCGGCGACCGCTTCGGTCACCGCCAGACGTTCCTCATCGGCGTGGTGGGCTTCGCGCTCGCCTCCGGAGTCATCGGCCTGTCCGACTCCATCGCCATGGTCGTCACCTTCCGTGTCCTCCAGGGCCTGTTCGGCGCGCTGCTGATGCCGGCCGCGCTCGGTCTGCTGCGGGCCACGTTCCCGGCCGAGAAGCTGAACATGGCGATCGGCATCTGGGGCATGGTCATCGGCGCCTCCACCGCGGGCGGCCCCATCCTCGGCGGTGTGCTGGTCGAGCACGTCAACTGGCAGTCGGTCTTCTTCATCAACGTCCCGGTCGGCGTCATAGCCGTGATCCTCGGCGTCTGGATGCTGCTCGACCACCGCGCGGACAACGCGCCGCGCTCCTTCGACATCCTGGGCATCGCCCTGCTCTCCGGCGCGATGTTCTGCCTGGTCTGGGCGCTCATCAAGGCCCCGGAATGGGGCTGGGGCGACGGCATGACCTGGACCTTCGTCGGCGCCTCCGTGCTGGGCTTCGGGCTCTTCGCCTTCTGGGAGACGAAGGTGAAGGAGCCGCTGATCCCGCTGGCGCTGTTCCGCTCCGTCCCGCTCTCGGCGGGCGTCGTCCTGATGGTCCTCATGGCCATCGCGTTCATGGGCGGCCTGTTCTTCGTCACGTTCTACCTCCAGAACGTGCACGGCATGAGCCCCATCGACGCGGGCCTGCACCTCCTCCCCCTCACCGGCATGATGATCGTCGGCTCCCCCCTCGCGGGCGCCCTCATCACCAAGGCCGGACCCCGCATCCCGCTGGCCGGCGGCATGGCGCTCACCGCGATCGCCATGTACGGCATGTCCACGCTGGAGACGGACACCGGCAGCGCCGTGATGTCGCTCTGGTTCGCGCTCCTCGGCCTCGGTCTCGCCCCGGTCATGGTGGGCGCCACCGAGGTCATCGTGGGCAACGCACCGATGGAGCTCTCCGGTGTCGCCGGCGGTCTCCAGCAGGCCGCGATGCAGATCGGCGGCAGCCTCGGTACGGCCGTCCTGGGCGCCGTGATGGCCTCCAAGGTGGACAGCGACCTGCCGGGCAACTGGAAGGACGCGGGCCTCCCGCCCCTCACCGGCCCCCAGCTCGACCAGGCCGCCGAGGCCGTCCAGGTCGGCGCGGCACCCGTCGCCCCGGGCACGCCCGAGGCGATCGCCGCGAAGATCACCGACGTCGCGCACGACACGTTCATCTCCGGCATGGCTCTCGCCAGCCTCGTCGCCTGCGGTGTCGCGGCGGTCGCCGTCGCGGTGGCCTTCCTGACCAAGCGCGGTGAGAACGCCGAGGCGGGCGCGGGGGTCGGCCACATCTAGTCCGCTGGTCCGCCGTGACCGGGCCCCGTTCGCCTATCAGGGTGACGGGGCTCAAGATCCCTCGCCCCCCACGCGCACCGCAGGTCACAGTGGATCAGGTGGCCCGTACGACATGGAGGGCGGACCGGTCCTGGGGCGCGCTGCCGGAGGGGGGCGGCGCGCCGACAGGTTCAAGGTACGAAACCGGGGGTACCCGCCGCATCGACCCGAACTGACACCAAAGTTCAGGGAGTTGATGATGGCGGGTTTCGGGCAAGGAACGCGCAGGCACCCCCGCTCACGTGGCCGAACGTGGTCACGGACCGGGCTGGATCGCGCGACGCTGGGAATCATCGGGCTCGTCTGCGCGATCGCGGGCTTCTTCGTCCTCGGGATCGTCCTCGGTCCCGCCGCGATCGTCTGCGGCTGGCTCGCGATGGGCCGCAGCTGGACCGGGTCCCGCCCCGTCCCGGCACTCGTCGCCGTGGTGCTGGGTTCCATCGACACGCTCCTGGCGATCCTCTGGCTCGCCGGGACCACAACTCCGGGGAACGGATTCTTCTGATCCGCGGGGAGTGAGGGAAAGACGAGGGGGCTCCCGGCCAAAGGC
>NZ_VJZC01000004.1 GCF_009377185.1 Streptomyces spongiae | reverse complement strand
ATCACATCCCCATCGCCCCCGGCGGCCACCACGTCCACGTCCCCGACAAAGGCACCGACCGGATCCACCACTTCACCTATGACTCCTCCAGCGGACACCTTCTCCTCTCCTCGCCCGCGGCCACCACGGTCCGCGCCGGCGCCGGGCCCCGCCACATCGCCTACCACCCCCGCCTCGCCCTGGCCTACGTCGTCGACGAACTCAGTTCCCAGGTGACCGTCCATCGCATCGACCCCCGCAACGGGTCCCTGGTTCCGCACAGTTGGGTGCCCACCCTGCCCTCGGACTTCACCGGCGACAGCACCGCGGCCGAGATCCAGCTGTCGTCCGACGGGCGCCTGCTGTTCGCCTCCAACCGCGGCCACGACAGCATCGTCACCTATCGCGTCGACGGTGACGGCACCCCGCACAGTCCCCGTTGGAGTCCCACCACGGGGCAGCAGCCCCGGTTCTTCGCCCTCGATCCGACCGGCAGTGTCCTGTACGCGGCGAACCAGGCTTCCCACACCATTTGCGCCTTCCGCGTCACCCGCGCCGGGCACCTGGAGCAGACCGGGCGGGTCATCCGTACCGGTTCTCCCGTCTGCGTCGTGTTCAGCCACCTCATCTGAGGCCGTTGACGGAGTGCAAGCAGGCGAGCGGTCCCATGGGGCTAGGCTGTATACATCTGGGAATTCCGATGGTGACGGCAAGGAGCGACATGGCCCGCGCGACCGGGAAGAGCGAGGCCGTCTACGAACGGCTCAAGCAGGACATCGAGTCCTTGCGGCTCAAACCGGGAGCGAAGCTGAGCGAGATCCAGCTCGGCGAGGAACTCGGTGCCTCCCGCACCCCCGTGCGGGAGGCCATCCGACGTCTTTCCCGCGAAGGACTTGTCGACTTCGCGCCTGGTGAGTTGGCCCGGGTGGCGGCCATCTCGCTGGGTGGCGTGCGCTCCCTGTTCGAGTTCCGGATGACGCTCGAATCCGAAGCGGCCGCACAGGTGGCGGCACAAACCCAGGTACAGGAGCGTGCTCTCGACGCCTTCCAGCAGTTGCTGTCTCAGTTGGAGATGTTCGAGGAATCGTTCCGGGCGATGGACGCCGCCCAGCAGGCCCGGTCGTTCCAGGATTTCTACACGCTGACCGAAAGCTTCGACCAGCACATCATCGCTTTCTGCCGGAACCCCTATCTCGCCCGCGCGATCCGCGAAATGCGCAGTCAGAGCCTGCGGTTGCGTCACCTGTCGCACACCGGGCCCAGCCGGATGCTGACGAGCCTGGACGAACATCGTGTGATGATCAAGGCGATCGTGAACGGTGACAGCCCGGCCGCCGCGGCAGCATGCCGCCACCACCTCACCCAGACCCTTCAGGCCCTCATCGACAGCCTGATCGGGGCCCCCTACGAGGCCGGCGTCGAGGTGCGCCTGGACTCCGCAGGCTGAACGGCGCTCACCGCCCAGCCCAGCAGGAAGCCCACGGGAACCGAGAGCAGGGCTATGTGCTGCAACGGCAACCAGTGAAAGTCCTGCCCAGACAGCAGCGCGACGGGACTCCCGGACACGCTCAGACTGAGAACTTGCAGGAAGAGGCAGCATCCGAGGGAGCCGTAGAGCGTTGCGTAGAGGCCTGCCTGCGTGAACTTCTTCCAGAGCAGGCTGTACACCAGGGCCGGCAGTACGGTGGATGCCCCGAGGGAGAAGACGAAGGACGTCAGCGGTGCGATGCTCCAGCTGTGGAGCTGAACCGCCAGGAAAAGACTCAGGGCGCCGGATCCTATGATGAACCAGCGGGCCAGATTGATCTCCCTCCCCTCGTCCGATTCGGCACTTCGACGAGCTTCGGAAAAGTCGTGCGCAAGTGAGCCGATGGCGAGGGTGAGACCGGATGTGGTGCTGAGCGCGGCGACAAAGACCGCGCAGGAGACAAGGGTGAGCAGAGTGTCTCCCATGGTTTCGCCGCCCAGGCTCTCCGACAGCTGGAACAGCGCCGACAGGTTCTCTTGATCGTCTGCGACGAGGGTTTTGCTGCCGATCACTCCGGCAGCACTCAGTCCGGCGAGCACGGTGAGGAAGGAGAAGGCGGACAGGACAACGGCCGCCACCGCCAACCCCCGCCGCACGGACCGCCCGTCACGAAAGACGTTCACACGCATCACGACGTGAGGCAGGACCGCCGAACCAAGGGCTACTCCCACGCACAGCGAAAGCACATCCAGAATGCCTTCCGATGAGTCTCCGTACAACTGCCCGGGAGAGTAATACGATTGAGAATCTCCACTCTGCTGGCCGGCGCGCTCGAATATGGTAGCGAAGCCCCAGCCCGCTTGACGCAGAACATAGTTGACCAGCACCAAAAGGGTGAAGAGCAACAGTACGATCTTGATGATCTGCATGATGCTCGTTCCTCGCATGCCGCCGAAGGCAGCAAAGGTGATGATAAGCGTGCCGATCATCACTGTGCACACTTGCGAGGCGAATTCGCTTTCCACGTCCAGGATGTAAGCGGCCGCGTCTCCTGCCACCGTGAGCTGGATCACGGTCATCGGGACGCAGATGGCAACCGTGATCGCAGCCGCCGCAATGCGGGTCCTGGATCCCGGGAAACGGCGTGCCAGAACGGCGCCGAGGGTGAAGCTGTCCGTGGCGCGGAGCGGCTCGGCCAGAATCACGAGAACCGCAGGGGCCGCGGCCAGGCTGACTGCGACGAGTATTCCGTCGAAGCCGCCGACAGCGACCGCGCTCACCGCTCCCAGAAGTGCGCTCGTCGGAACCCAGTCACCGCACAGTGCCAGGGCATTCCGACCTGTTGAAAGATTTCTGCTGGCGCTGAAGAACTCGGACACGGTGTCATTTCTGATACCGACGAAGAGGCAGAGCAGAAACGAGAGGATCATGACGGTCATGAAAGCCGAGACCGGCGACATCAGTCCGCCGAATGAATCGGCCAGGAAATGAGGGGATGTCATGCGCTTCGCAACCGCCTGCCCGTACTGCGGACCTTGATCGGCCTTTCGGGCATGCTGCTTGGGGACATGTGGTGACTCCTGCTGAGGATGCTGATGAGTGGGCAGGTGCACGCGGCGGCCCGGCGATCGGGCGGTGGGGAGCCGGGAGCACGTCCGGGAAGGCGGCTGGTGCCGACGGCAGAGCGGGACGTGTCGGTCAGTTCATGGCCGACCACGCGGGCTGAGCACGCCGAGGAGTCGGCGCGCCACGGGTGATGTGCCGTCATGTGCCGAATGCGCGCGACAAGTATCCGGAGAACCGTGACACCGGGTCTTCGTTGGACCTGTCCAGAATATTTGGGATTTCTTTGTGCCGGGTGTGCAGGATCGGCAGGAGCGGCGCCACATGTGAGCTGCGGCGGGCAGGCGGTCCACCGTGTCCCAGCCGTACCTCCTGCCGCTTCCGCCACCGAGGAAGAGCCGGGCCGGTGTCGTCCTGGGAGCCGTAGGCGGGGTCATGGTCGTGGTCGGCAAGGTCGGCACCCAGCAGCACGCCGAGAGCGCCGTGGGCGGCCCTGGCGTCCGGGCGGACGTCGCGATCTACACGCCCGTAGACCAACACCGGCGCGCTGATCAGCGAGATCGACCCCGCAGTCTCCTCCGGGGACGCCAGGGACGTGGATCTGGCGGCCTCGCCGAGCGGACCCTCCGGATCCGGGCCGAGCTTCGGCAGTCCATCAGATGAAGGAGGCCGGCCGCGGCGCTGCGCGCCGGAAACGCCACCGCGAGTTGCGACGCCCAGGGCACCCGGATCGTTGTCGCCGTCGGCCGCGTCACGGTGATTGCCGACGGCGGCTACCGCGGAACTGACTTGGTCATCCCACATCGCCGGGTACTCGAGGAGACACCAGGTCAGCGAGCACAGCCGGGACCATTTGCGGGACATCGCCCGCAGCGTCCGGGATCAAGCCTTCAGATGGTCGACGATGGCGTCGGCGGTGGCGCGCATTCCTTCGGCGTTGGGGTGGAACGGAGCCGTGCTCCTGATGTGCCGGAGTCGGTCGGGGAGCCCCACCACCCAGGGTCGCGCCGAACCCAGCGCATGGTCACGGCTGTGTTCCGCCATCGGCACGAGGTCCGCGCCGGACCGGGCCGCGGCGGCCTCGAATACCTGGGAGACCTGTCGGCCCAGGCGGCGCAGTCCGTCGACGCTCGCCTCGTCGAACGGCGTCGCCCGGCTGTGGCGGGTGTCGGTTCCGACGACGGTGAGGTAGTCGACGAGGAGGATCCGGGCGCCGGGCGCCCGGCCCCGGGCCGCGTCCGCCACCCGGACCAGGTTCGCCGTGGCGTCCTCCAGTGCCTCGGCGGTCGGGTCCGGTATGCGCGGCCGGGGCAGTACCGGCCGCAGCGGGAGGGTCCAGGGAGATGCGGACAGCCGTGCGGCGATGCCGAGCGCGTACATGCTTCCTATGTAGTTCAGGTCGTTGCCGCCCACGGTGATCGTGACCAGGTCCGCGTGCGACGGCAGCCCCTGGAGCTGCGGCGGGAACCAGGTCCGCGTACTTCGCTGGGGAGTGTCCAGCACGGTCTCCGTCGTGGCGCCGGACACCGTCAGATCGGTGAGCCCGGCGCCAAGCCGTTCGGCGACCAGACGGGCGTAGTTGCGGGCCGAGCGTCCCGCCGCCCGGTTCTCGACCGGCTCGATTCCCGGGCCCGCGGCGAACGAGCTGCCAAGGGCCGCGACATGACGGATGTCAGAACTCATCGTTCCTCGCTGTGGGGGCGCATGCGGTGAGGACCGGGTCCATTTCCATTCCTATCTCCGCGGTGGTGCCGTGGATCCCCTTGGGGTGAGCGATGGCGTGTCGACCTGGTGGGACGGGGGTTCCTCGCCGTCGATCATCGCGACCAGGGTCTGTGCCACGTCGGCGCCGAACCCGTGCACGTCGTGGCTCATCGCGGACAGCGTCGGATGGGTCAGCCGGCACAGCTGGGAGTCGTCCCAGGCGAGCAGGGAGAGGTCACGCGGCACGGCGAGGCCCAGTTCGGTGGCGACGGCGGCGCCGGCGACGGCCATGATGTCGTTGTCGTAGAGGATGGCCGTCGGCCGGTCGGCCCTGAGCAGCAGGGAGCGGGTGGCACGGGCGCCTTCCTCGCCCTCGTACCCGGTGGCGATCTGCAGGTCGCCGACCAGCCCCAGTTCACGGGTCGCCTCCGTGAACGCCCTCGTGCGGATGGCGCTGTGGCCGAGGCCGACGGGCCCGCCGACCCGCGCGATGCGCTGGTGGCCCAGCGCCGCCAGATAGCGGACGGCCTCCGCGGCGGCGGTGGCGTCGTCCGTCCACACCGAGGTGAAACCGCCGGTCAGCGACGGGTGGCCGACCGCGACCGCGGGCAGCCCGAGAGCCCGCAGCGCGGGGACCCGGGGGTCGTTCTCCCGGAAGTCGACCAGGATCGCACCACCGATCTGCCGGGCCTGCCACCACCGCTGGTGCAGGGCGATCTCCTCGTCCACGTCCCGCACCAGGTGCAGCAGGAGCGAGCAGGACCGCTGGGTGAGCACGCTCTCGACCCCGGAGATGAACTCCATGTAGAAGGGCTCCAGGCCCAGCAGCCGGGCCGGGCGGCAGATGGCCATGCCGACGGTGTCCACCCGGGTGCCGGACGACAGACTGCGGGCCCGGACGTTGGGTGCCCAGCCCAGTTCCTCGGCCGCCTGGAAGATGCGGTCCCGGGTGGCGTCGGACACCCCGGGTTTGCCGTTGAAGGCGAGGGAGACCGCTCCTTTGGAGACGCCGGCCCGGGCGGCCACGTCCTTGATGGTGACGCGTTGGGTGGGTGCGCTCACGCCGGTTCCACACAGAAGAACGCCGAGCGCGCCTGTCCGGCGTCCGGTTCGGGCCAGCCGTGGACGCGAATCCTGGCCCGCTCACCGGCGAGCAGGGTGATCAGGCCGGTGTCGGCCACGGCGTCGGGGGCGAGCCGGTCGGGCTGCAGGAGAAGGTCCCGTACGAGGGTGTGTGCTGTCACCACGACGTCGACTGTACTGACTTCGCCGGTGACCGGTTCCACACCCACGTCGAACTCCGGGCGCGGGTACGGGAACTCCCGGTCCGGCACGGGGAAGTGCAGCGCGCGCAGTCCGTCCACGTCCGCCACCAGGAACTCCCGGTCCCCGCCGATCGTGAGTCGGTCCGGCAGCGGCGTCCGTACGGCCCCGTTCGGCGGTACGTCCACAGTGAGGGGTGCCTCGGCCGTCACCGATCCGTCGGCGGTCATCCGGCGTACGGCGACCTCGGCCCGCCAGGGGGCGGCCGACTGGTTGACGAGGCCGAGCACGACGCCGTCCGGGGCGGGCTGGAGGGTGAGCAACCGGTCGGCGTACAGGCGCCGGAGCTCGTGGTGGAGCGGCTTGAGCCGGCCGTCACCGTCGATGGCCGACCAGGAGCTGACCGGCCAGCAGTCGTTCAGCTGCCATACGACGGTGCCCGCGCACAGCGGCCAGTGGGAGCGCCAGTGCTCGATGCCCGCGGCAACGGCCCGGGCCTGGACCAGTTGGGTCAGATAGTGCCAGCGGTCGAAGCCCGCCTCGGTGGCTTCCGGGAGCACGAAGTGGCGTTCGGCCCCGCGGTCGAGTTTGCCGTTGCCGTCCTCGGCCTTCTGGTGGTGCAGCACGCCGGGTGAGTGGGGGGCGAGTGCCTCCCCGGGGAGCGCGCGGCGCAGCGTGGCCAGGGCCGGCGGCGCCTGCCAGCCGAACTCGGCGACGAAGCGGGGCACGCTGTCGCGGTACTCCGCGTAGTCCCGGCGGTTCCACACCTCCCAGGAGTGGTGGGTGCCGTGCGCCGGGTCGTTGGGGTGGTGGTCCCAGGTACCGGACCAGGGGCTGCCCGCGGTGTAGGGCCGGGTCGGGTCCAATTCGGCGACGACTCGCGGCAGCAGATCCAGGTAGTACCCCCCGCCCCAGGAGTCACCGGCGAGTTCGGACTCCCAGCCCCAGTCCCGGAAGCCCCAGAGGTTCTCGTTGTTGCCGTTCCACAGCACGAGCGAGGGATGCGGCATTAGCCGTACGACATTCTCCCGTGCCTCGGCCTCCACCTCGCCCCGCAGCGGCTGTTCCTCCGGGTAGGCGGAGCAGGCGAACAGGAAGTCCTGCCAGACCATGAGGCCGAGTTCGTCGCACACGTCGTAGAAGGCGTCGTCCTCGTAGATGCCGCCGCCCCAGATCCGTACGAGGTCGATGTTCGCGTCCGCGGCCTGGGTGAGGCGGTGCCGGTAGCGCTCGGGGGTGATGCGGGAGGGCAGGACGTCGTCGGGGATCCAGTTCACGCCGCGTGCGAAGAGGCGTGACCCGTTGACGACGAGGGTGAAGCCGGTGCCGTGCTCGTCGGCGGTGCGGTCCAGTTCGACGGTCCGGAAGCCGACCCGCCGCCGCCACACGTCGAGCGCCCCGCCCTCGTCGTACAGCGTCAACTCGACCTCGTACAGCGGCTGTTCGCCGTACCCGCGCGGCCACCACAGTCGCGGTTCGGGCACGTCCAGGGTGAGGATCGCCTCGGTGCCCTCGAAGGTGACCTCGGTGTCGACGCCGGCCACCGACGCCCGCGCGGTCAGCGGGCGGCCCGCGCCGGTGGCCGTGCGTTCCACCGTGAGGTGCGCCTCCACCCGGCCCCGCGCTCCGTCGACGGTGACCAGGGGGCGGACCTGGGTGATCCGCGCGGTCGACCAGTGTTCGAGTCGGGCGGGCCGCCAGATCCCGGCGGTGACGACGGTGGGGCCCCAGTCCCAGCCGAAGCTGCAGGCCATCTTGCGGATGTACTGGGCCGGCGCGGGATAGACGTTGGGCCGGTCGCCGACCGTCTTCCGTACCGCCTCCGCCTCCTCGCGGGCCGGGGCGAAGCGCACCTGGAGTTCGCCGCCGCGGCCGGTGACGTCGAAGCGGTGGGAGCGGTGCATGTTGCGGGTCCGGCCGAGCACCTCTCCGTCCAGGGTGATCTCGGCCGCGGTGTCGAGGCCGTCGAAGACCAGGTCCGTGCGCTCGTGAGCGGTCTCGGCCGCGAGCCGGGCGACATAGGTCCAGGCCCGGTCGCCCACCCAGGCGACCTCGTGCTCGGCGGTGCCGATGAAGGGGTCGGGGATGAGCCCCGCGGCCAGCAGATCGGTGTGGACGCAGCCCGGTACGCGGGCGGGCAGCACCGCGTCCTCGTGGCGCAGCCCCCACCCGTCGCCGAGCAGGGTGACGTCCTTCATGTGCGGCTCCCTCACGTGAGGCAAGGTCGGTTCGGATTGCTTCGCATGCCAACCTAGCCGTCAGGGACAACGCTGTCCATAAACCGGTCTAGTTCTCATGACCATGTCCGGTGCGTCATCAATTCGCCCTTTTGATCCGACATTTATCTGACCGTGCAGCGACACTTGGTAACGATTATGTATCGCGGTGAGACCGATAGCTTTACCGGTTCATTTCCCCGGTGCCATAGTGCCGACAGCCCAAGGGCGGGCTGAGCCGCAATCTGGAAGGAGCTGGGGCACATGACGAGGAAGGTGCTGGCCTCCGCCGCACTGATCGCTGTCACGGCACTCACCGCTACGGGATGCACGGGGGCGGCTGCGCCGAAGGGAGAGACCGCCACCGCTGCCGCGGACCCGGGCAGCGTCTCCGGCACCATCACGGTCCTGACGCACCGGACGGACCTCGTGCAGAACGGCACGATGAAGAAGTACGCGGCCGCGTTCAACAAGATCTACCCCGACGTGACGGTGAAGTTCGAGGGCATCACCGACTACGAGGGTGAGGTCAAGATCCGCATGAACACCGAGAACTACGGTGACGTGCTGATGATCCCGAACACGATCGCCAAGAAGGACTACCCCTCGTTCTTCGCCTCGCTCGGCAGCTCCACCGAGCTGAGCGAGAAGTACCGTTTCACCGGCAACACGACCGTCGACGGCAAGGTGTACGGGCTCGCCACCGTGGGCAACGCCAACGGGTTCGTCTACAACAAGGCGGTCTGGAAGAAGGCCGGTATCACCGACTGGCCCACCAGCCCCCAGGAGTTCCTGACCGACCTCAAGGCCATCAAGGCCAAGACCGGTGCGGTGCCCTACTACACGAACTTCAAGGACCAGTGGCCACTGACCGCCGGCACGGCCAGCATCGGTTCGGTCAGCTGTGACGCCGAGGCCAACGACAAGCTGGCGACCTCCACCGCTCCCTGGGCGGAGGGCAGCGACCTCAACGTCATCGACTCCCTGCTCTACGACGTCGTCCACGACAAGCTCACGGAGAAGGACCCCACGACGACCAACTGGGAGAACTCCAAAGGGCTGATCGCACGTGGCGAGATCGCCACCATGCAGCTCGGCTCGTGGGCCATCACGCAGATGCAGGACGCGGCCGAGACCGCCGGCACGAACCCCGACGACATCGGTTTCCTGCCGTTCCCGGCGCAGAAGGACGGCAAGTTCTGCGCGATCACCTCCTCCGACTACCAGCAGGCGGTGAGCCTGCACTCCGAGCACAAGCCGGCCGCGCGGGCGTGGATCGACTGGTTCACCGAGAAGTCGGGCTTCGCCCGCAACGAGGGCTCGATACCGACGGCCAAGTCGGGGGCCCTGCCCGACACCCTGAAACCGTTCGAGGACAACGGTGTCACCCTCCTCGAACAGTCCCAGGCCAAGAGCGCCCAGGTCAACGCCATCGACAACGCCGCGGAGATCGGCCTGGCCAAGCCCGACTACCGGCAGAAGCTGGTCGACATGGCCCGAGGCGTCCAGAGCGGAAGCCTGAAGGACTACTTCGCCGAACTCGACGAGAAGTGGAGCGAGGCGGAGAAGACCACGGGTTCCTGACGGAGTGCGGCGCACGGGCCCGGTGACGGCCTCTCCCGGCCGGGCTCGACCGCGTCCGCGGACGACCGAAAGGCCGACATGACCCACACCGCACACACGCCCACCACACGCGTGGCCAAGGAGAGCACCGCCCCTCGCACGGCACCCCGGAAGACGGCGAAAAGCCCCCGTCCCAGGCGCGGAGTCCTGCGCAGAGCCACCCCCTGGCTGTTCCTGCTGGTCCCGCTGGCCCTGCTGATCACGTTCACCTACGTGCCCGTGGCGAACATGATCTATTACAGCTTCACCGACTGGGACGGCGTCAGTCCCGAGATCCACGTCGTCGGCACCGACAACTACACCGAACTCTTCACCCGGCCCGAGCTGTTCCGGGTGTTCCTGGTCAGCTTCTACTACCTGGCCGCGTCCGTCGTACAGATCGTCATCGCCCTGTACTTCGCCACCGTTCTCAGCTTCAACCTGCGCCTGCGCAACCTCTTCAAGGGCATCCTGTTCTTCCCCTACCTCATCAACGGCGTCGCCATCGGCTTCGTGTTCCTGTACTTCTTCCAGGACGGCGGCACCCTCGACTCGGTGCTGTCCTGGTTCGGCGCGGGCACCGACCATGCCTGGCTCGGCGACCCGACGTCCGCGAACGTCTCCCTGGCGGGCGTCTCCGTCTGGCGCTTCACCGGTCTGAACTTCGTGCTCTTCCTGGGCGCGATCCAGTCGATCCCCGGTGAGCTGTACGAGGCGGCCGAACTCGACGGCGCCACCCGGTGGCACCAGTTCCGGTATCTGATCGTGCCGAGCATCCGGCCGGTGATCAGTCTGAGCGTGATCCTCGCCGTGTCCGGGTCGCTGTCGGTGTTCGAGATCCCCTACATCATGACCGGCGGTGCCACCGGCACCACGACCTTCGTCATCCAGACGGTGAAGCTCGCGTTCCAGTTCAACAAGACGGGCCTGGCCTCGGCCGCGGCCGTCGTCCTGCTCCTGATCATCCTGCTGATCACCTGGATCCAGCGCCGCCTGGTGCCCGACGAGAAGGTGGATCTCGTATGACCACCAACACCGTGGACAGCCGTC
The DNA here is from genome assembly GCF_009377185.1 of Streptomyces spongiae. GTDB lineage: Bacteria > Actinomycetota > Actinomycetes > Streptomycetales > Streptomycetaceae > Streptomyces > Streptomyces spongiae. Next base: position 71,298 of record NZ_VJZC01000004.1, on the reverse strand, counting down.
GCCCCCGCGGCCTCGGCACGGTCCTGATCTATCTGTCGCTGGTCGCCGCCTCGTTGGTGGTGCTGGTCCCCCTGGTCGTCGTGTTCCTCACCTCGCTGAAGACGTCGAGGGAGGTGACGGAGGGGGGAGGGGCGTTCCGGCTTCCCGACGACTGGCTCAACTGGTCCAACTACACCACCGCGTTCCGCGACGGCCACATGCTGACGGCGTTCGGGAACACCGCCTTCATCCTGCTGTTCTCCATCACGGGCACCGTGGTCATCGGCTCGATGACGGCGTACGCGATCGACCGCTTCGATTTCCGGGGCAAGAAGCCGGTCATGGGCCTGTTCCTGGTCGCGACCCTGGTGCCGGGTGTGACCACGCAGGTCGCCACCTTCCAGGTGGTCAACAGCTTCGGCCTCTTCGACACCCGGTGGGCGCCGATCCTGCTCTACATGGGCACCGACATCGTGTCCATCTACATCTTCCTTCAGTTCATCCGCTCCATCCCCGTCTCCCTCGACGAGGCCGCGCGGCTCGACGGCGCGAACGCCCTCAGCATCTACTGGCGGATCATCTTCCCGCTGCTCAAACCGGCGATCGCCACCGTCGTCATCATCAAGGGCATCACCGTCTACAACGACTTCTACATCCCCTTCCTCTACATGCCCTCCGAGGAGCTGGGGACCATCTCCACGGCCCTGTTCCGTTTCAAGGGCCCGTTCGGCGCCCACTGGGAGGCCATCTCGGCCGGCGCGATCCTCGTCATCGTGCCCACCCTCGTCGTCTTCCTCTTCCTCCAGCGCTACATCTACAACGGCTTCGCTCGGGGCGCCACGAAGTAGGCCGGGTCACCCGTCAGGCAAGTCACCTCCCCATGCGAGAGATCGCCATGTCAAAGGAGACGTACATGCCCAACTCCCCGTTGAACCGCCGCACGTTCGTCCTCATCGGTGCCGGCGTCGCCATGGCGGCCGGCACTCCACTGCCGGTGGCCGTGGCGGCCACCCCCTCCCCGGCGCCCTCCGGCGCGCCGACGCCGGTCCGGATCGTCGACGACAGGGCGAACCCCGCCACCCGCGCGCTGTTCGCGTACCTGAGACAACAGCAGGGCAAGGGCATCCTCTTCGGCCACCAGCACGACCTCACCCACGGGTTCACCTTCACCACTCCCGACGGGAGGGCGTCCGACACCGAGGCCGCGGTGGGCGACCATCCCGCGGTCTTCGGCTGGGACACCCTCATCCTCGACGGCGGCGAACGTCCCGGCGACCCGGAAGGGACCCAGGCCGAGAACATCGCCGCACTCAGCTGGGCCATTCGTCAGGGCGACGCACGCGGCGGGATCAACACCCTCAGCGCCCACATGCCGAACTTCGTCACCGACGGGAACTTCAACGACACGGCGGGCCACGTGGTCGGCCAGATCCTGCCCGGAGGCGCGCGGCACACGAAGTTCAACGCCTTCCTCGACCGGATCGCGAAGGCGGTCAAGGGGGCGCGACGGCCGGACGGCACCGCGATCCCGGTGATCTTCCGTCCCTTCCACGAGAACAACGGGGGCTGGTTCTGGTGGGGCGCCGGTCACACCACCTCGGCACAGTTCATCGAGCTGTTCCGCTACACCGTCGAGTACCTGCGCGACACCAAGGGCGTCCACAACCTGCTCTACGCCTACTCCCCCAACGCGAGTTTCGCGGGCGACCCGACCGGCTACCTCAAGACCTACCCGGGCGACCGGTTCGTCGACGTCCTCGGCTACGACTCCTACGACCAGAGCGCCGGCTCGGCCGCCTGGCTGGACGGCCTGGTGAAGGACCTGGCGATGGTGGTTCGGCTGGCGAACGAGCGCGGCAAGGTGCCGGCCCTCACCGAGTTCGGGGAGAGCGGTACCGAGGGCCGCAATCCGAACTGGTTCACCGACCTGCTGCGGGCCATCAAGGCCAACCCGTTGGCCCGGCAGGCGACATACATGCTCACCTGGGCCAACTTCGGAGGCACCCATCGGGCCTATGTGCCCTATCCGGGACATGCCCTGCGGCCCGACTTCGTGCGGTACCACCAGGACCCGTACACCCTCTTCGCCGCCGATCTGAAGGGGGTGTTCTCCACCCGCGCCACCGCGGTCAGGAACGCCCCGTTCACGCATCTGGTGACCCCCACGGACCGGCAGCGCGTGACGATCTCCCGAACCACCGTCCGGGTGCGGGTCACGCCCTCGCACGCGAGCAGGGTCACCTACTCGGTGAACGGCGGGCGTCGCAGACAACTGCACCGCGACGCCGACGGCTTCTACTCGGGCAACTGGTCGATCGACCCGGCCTGGCTGGACAACCGCGCGGTCACCCTCACGGTGAGCGCCCAGGTGAACGGCGAGACCCTCACCGACTCGGCCCTGGTCCTCCTCGGCAAGGTGGCGGCCCTGCCCGCCGGCTGGGTCGACGACTTCGAGGCATACGCGGGAGACGACGTCTCCCTCAGCGAGGCGTACAGCCACGTCAACTCCAACACCACCACCCTGTCGACCGAGCACAAGTCCTCGGGTACGTACGGCCTGGCCTACGCGTACGACTTCACCGGCGCCGAGTACACCGGCATCGGCCGGTCGGTCGACGAGGACTGGTCGGCGTTCTCCTCCATGGCACTGTGGCTGCGGGGCGACGGTTCCGCGAACGCGGCGACACTCCAAGTCGTCGCCGACGGCGCCTACTTCGAGTACGGGATCCCGCTGGGCGACACGAGCGGGCGGGAGTTCACGGCGCCCTTCAGCGAGTTCAGGCCCGCCCCGTGGGACACCGCGCACGCCGGAGAGGTGCTCGACGCCGCGCATCTCGCCGAGGTGACGGCGTTCAACCTGTACCTCGGCCACAAAAGCGCCGCGGCGACCCGTGGCGTCGTGTACGTGGACGACATCAGGGCCCAGTAGAAGGCACCCGGAGATCACCGGTCCACAGCACTTCGCGTCCGTTCCGCACTGTCCAGTCACGTCGGAAAGGCAGGCACCCATGCACCCTCTCCTCGCCCGACTGCTCAGCCCGGCCCGAGTTCCCCTGACCGGCCGCGTCGCAGCCACTCTGGCCCTCGCACTGACCTCGTCGGTCCTCACCGCGTCCGCGACGACGGCGGTCGCCCCCGCCGACGCCGGGACGTCCGGACACCCGAGACCGAACGCCTGGTTCACGTCCTGGGCCAACTCCCAGCAGAACCTCGCCTCCGCCCCGCTGCGTGATCAGTCCGTGCGCATGATCAGCCACCTCAGCCAGGGAGGTGACGCGCTCCGGATACGTATCCAGAACACCTTCGGCGAGACACCCCTGACCATCGACGCGGCGACGGTGGCCCACAGCACCGGCAAGGACGCCACGACCGAAGGCAGCCCGCGTCCCGTCACGTTCGACGGCCGCCGCGAGGTGGTCGTCCCGGCCGGCGGCGAGGTGTGGAGTGACCCCACCCGGCTCCGGACCACGGCCGAGGACGACGTCGCGGTGTCGCTCTCCGTCTCCGGCACGGTGACTCCGGGCCAGCACGGAAGCGCCTTCCGCACCAACTACCTGACCCCTCCCGGCGCCGGCGACCACACGGCCGACACGAGCGGCGCCGCGTACACCCGGACGACCGGCTCCACCTACCTGGTCAGTGCCGTCGACGTCCGCAACCCCCGACTGCGGGGCAGCCTGGTCGCGTTCGGCAGCTCGGTGGTGGACGGGGCCGGGTCCACGAACTGCGGTCAGGACTGCACCCGGCCGGGCGCCAACCTCCGGTGGGCGGACAACCTCGCCCGGCGGATCACCGCGGAACTCCCGCCGACACGGCAGTTCGCCGTGGCCAACGCGGGCATCGGCGGCACCACCAGCGCCGCGACGTGCCCGTACATCGGCGAACCGTACAAGGGCCTGGACGCGCTGGCCCGACTGGACCGGGACGTGCTGTCGCTGCACGGGGTCACCGGCGTCCTCTACTACTACGGGACCAACGACCTCGGGGCCGGCTGCGATGCCGAGATGGTCCTGGCGAGCTACCGCGAGGTCTTCCGGCGCCTGCACGCCGCGGGGATCAAGGTGTACGTCACGCCCATCACACCCCGTCCGGGCTACACCGACCAGCACAACCGTGCCCGGCACGCCGTCAATACGTTCGTGTCCAAGTGGAACGACTGCGGCGGCACCTGCGACGGCGTTCTCCCCTTCGACCAGGCGCTGAAGGACCCGGTGAAGCCGAACAGCATCCACCCGCCCTACGACACCGGGGACGGGGTCCACGCGAACATCGCCGGCCAGCAGGCCCTCGCCGACATCATCTCGCTTCCGATGCTGGCGGCGTCGGCGCGCCGCTGACATTCCGCAGGGCGAAGTCGCTGCGCGCGGTCCACTGTCAGTGGACCGCGCGCAGCGCTGTGTGACGGCAGCGACGGTGAGGCGGGGCGCGGGTAGGCGTGCGGGCGCTCGCGTTCGGTGAGTTTGCGGGCGACCACGACTGCGGACGTTGCGGCCCTGCCCGGGAGGGAGCAGCGCGCCCGGAAAACTCCTCCGGAGCGTTGACTGAGATTCACCGGGGATGAGACGGTCACTCGTACTGGTCAATCGTCTTGAACAATCGTCCAACTCTTGCGGTCGGCAGGGATACCGACTCGGGCAGCCAGCGAGGAGCGACGGCCATGAAGCGGACAACATCGGTCGCGTTGAGCGGCCTCGGCGTTCCGGAGACACTGCGCTGGCACGAGGGGGCCCTGTGGTTCTCCGACCTCGCGCACGGCACGGTGCACCGCTGGGACGGCACCGGGCAGGCGGAGACGGTCGTCAAGGTTCCGGGCCGGGCCGGCGGGCTCGGCTGGCTCCCCGACGGGCGCATGCTCGTCGCCTCCATGGACGGAGGCATCGTCCACCGGCAGGAAGCGAACGGCGAATTCGTCGAGCACGCGGACCTGCGCCACCTCGTGGGCGGCCCCGTCAACGACATGCTCGTCGCCCCTCAAGGCCGGGCCTACGTCGGCAACTTCGGCTTCGACTACTACGCGTTCGTACGCGAGCGGCCGAACGCCCAGCTCTACGCGCCACCCGGCCCTCGCAAGGCCCCCCTCGCCTGCCTCGCGCCGGACGGGACACTGCTCGGGGTCACCGAGCCCCTGCTCTTCCCGAACGGCTGTCTGCTGACACCCGACGGCACCACCATGATCGCGGCGGAGACCCTGGGAATGCGGCTCGTCTCCCTCTCCGTCGAGCGCGACGGAACCCTGGGCCCGCCACGGCCGTGGGCGCCGTTGGTCCCGGCATGGTTGTGGCACGCGGTGAACCACCCGGACTCCTCGGCCGCGTCACCCGCGCCCTCTCGGCGCTCCTCGACCGGCCTTTCGTCGCACGGCGTTCCGCCTCGCCGATCGCCCCGGACGACATCGCCTGGGACAGTGACCGCGAAACGGTCTGGGTCGCGAACGCCCTGCGCGGCGAATGCGTCCGGGTGGCCGAGGGAGGCCGGGTCCTCGACCGGGTCGGGACGAGCCAGAACTCCCTGAGCTGTCTGGTCGCCGGTGATGACGGACGCACGCTCTACGCGGCGACCGTGCCGACCGACGACCCCGTCCGAGCGGCCGCGCTGAACGGCGGCCGTATCGAGATTTTCCGCCTATAGATCCCGTACCGAGCAGACCCGTCACCCAAGTTTTCCGAACGAAAGGTGTTGATCTCCATGCACTCCGTACCGCCGACGCCGGTGACCGAACTGCCCGCGCTGGAGGATCTGTTCACCTTCGACGAGTTCTCGCGCGACTTCGTCGAGGCGGCCCGCGAGTTGCGGCACAGGGCACGGACCAGTCTGCTCCGGGGGCCGGAGAACAGTCTCGTCGTCCTGCGCAACAGGGACGCCAGGGCGCTGGCGGCCAATCCCCAGGTGGGCAACATGCCCGCGGAGATTCTCTTCTGGATGGCGACGGAGATGGATCTCGGTTCCGGTCCCGTCACCAAACCCGAACCCGAGCAGACCGCCGGATTCGACCGGTTCCTGCGCAACCAGGTGTTCACCTCGAACCCGCCGCTGCACCAGCCCAACCGCAACATACTCGCCCGGCAGTTGATGCCCCGGAACATTCTGCCGTTCGCCCCCCTCGCCGAACGGCTCGCCCAGGAACTCGTCGAGGAGGCCCTGGAACGCCAACAGATCGACTTCGTCCACGAGTTCGCCGGCCGGTACGCCACCCGGTTCTGGGCCGGTCAACTGGGCATGACCAGAGACGAGGCCACGCACGTCCAGGCGCTCATGGAAGAGATGAACCTGACCTTCCTTCTCACCCGCTCGCCCGAGCAGTCGGAGCAGATGTTCTCCGGCGTTGACACCTATATGGACGTGGTGGGGGAAGCCGTTCGGCGGGCATGGGCCAAGGGGGACAACGAACTCCTCCACGCGATGGCGGCCGACCTCGCCAAGCTCGACATCGAGGGCAAGCCGGAGGACATCGGCACGTTCGTGGCGGCGAACTTCTTCGACGGCTTCCACACGGTCGCGGTGGCCCTCGTGAACGTCTTCTTCCGGCTGCTCGGCAACAGCGCCGCCCATGCCCGGGTCCGCGCGGAGCCGAGCCTGGTGACAAACGCGTTCCACGAGGGCACGCGACTGGAATCGCCCTTGATGGTCTCGCAGCGGCTGGCACTGCAGGACATCGAGTACGAAGGGGTGTTCATCCCCGCCGGCACACCGGTGGTCATGGTCTGGGCCGCGGCGAACCGCGATCCCGAGGTCTTCACCGACCCCGACGACTACCATCTGGACCGCCCCGTCCAGCACGGCACCACCTTCGGCGGCGGAGCCCATCTGTGTCCGGGGCGGAACGCCGCCCGCATGCTCACCGAGATCGCTCTGACCACGCTGACCGCACCCGACCTCGATGTGGCGCTGGTGGACCACGAACACGCCTGGGTACCCAACTCGTTGATGCGGCATCTGACGGAACTGCCGGTCACCGTCCGACGGGTGAGCCGGTGAGAACCGTCGTCGTCGTGGGAGCGGGCCAGGCGGGATCGGAGCTGGCGGTGGCCCTCCGGCAGACCGGCTTCGACGACCGGATCGTCCTCGTCGGCGCCGAGCCCCATCTGCCCTACCAGCGCCCGCCGTTGTCCAAGGCGTTCCTGCTCGGCAAGGTCGGTCAGGAGACCCTGCGCGCCCGGGCCCCCGAGGCCTACGCCAAGGCCGGCATCGAGTGCGAACTCGACACCTCGGCGATCGGGATCGACCGTTCGACGGGGTCGGTCGTCCTGGCCGACGGGCGGCGGCTGCGCTACGACAAACTGGCTCTCACCACCGGTGGCAGGCCCCGCGACCTCCGGTTCGGCCCGGACGACATCGCGGGCCGGGCCCTGCACACCCTCGACGACGCGCTGGCGCTGCGGGAGCGACTGCGCCACGGAGGCCGGATCCTCATCGTCGGAGGTGGCTTCGTCGGCCTTGAGGTGGCAGCCGCCGCAACCGGCCTGGGGATCGCGGTGACCCTGGTGGAGGCCCAGCCACGCGTCCTGACCCGGGCCTGCCCACCGGCCGTCTCCGGGTTCGTCGAACGGGAGCACCGGGCGCGGGGGGTCGACCTGCGCACCGGTGTGTCCGTCCGCCGTCTCGCCCGCCGCGGCGGCGGCGTTCTCGCGGAACTCTCCGACGACACCGAGGTCGGGGCGGACCTCGTCCTGACCGGCGTGGGCATCGCCCCGAACGACGCGCTCGCCGCCGACGCCGGACTGGCCGTCGACGACGGCGTGCTCGTCGGCTCCCTGGCCGGCACCGACGACCCCGACATCGTCGCAGCGGGCGACTGCACACGGCAGTGGAACGGTTTCCTCGGCCGCCTGGTACGGCTCGAGTCCGTCCAGAACGCCACCGACCAGGCCAGAATCGCCGCCCGTACCCTGTGCGGGAAGCCGACCGAACGCTTCGCGGCCCCCTGGTTCTGGTCCGATCAGTACGACCACAAGCTCCAGATGGCGGGCGTTCCCCAGGCCGGTGACACAGCGGTCGTACGGGGCGATGCGTCGTCGGGCTCGTTCAGCGTGGTGTATCTGCGTGACGGCACACTCACTGCTCTGCACGCGGTCAACCGGCCGAGGGAGTTCACGGCCGGCAGGCAACTCGTCACGGCCCGGGCCGCCATGACCCCGGCCGAAGCGGCATCCGAGGACATCCCTCTCTCCGACCTGATGAAGCGACAGCAGCGCATCGCCGAAAGGACCATCTGACATGCCACTGATCCGGTTCGTCGAGGCCGACGGGACGGCCCACACCGTGGACGCCGCCGTGGGCCAGAGCCTCAAGCAGGCGGCCCTCGACCACCTCGTACCCGGCATCATCGGCGACTGCGGCGGCTGCGCCTCCTGCGGGACCTGTCACGCCTACGTCGACGAGAAGTTCCTGCCGTCCCTGCCCCCCGCCGACGGCAACGAGGACATGATTCTCGACGGGGTCCCGGCAGCACGCGCCCACAACAGCCGCCTCACCTGCCAGATCCCGGTGACCGACGACATGTCCGGCATGGTCGTACACATTCCGGACGCCCAGCTCTGACATCCCCTTGGTGGTGAACCGCTGTCGGCGCGGACCGCGTCGACAGGGCGTGTCCGTCGCCGCCACGCCTGCTGTCAGCCCAGCTTCGTGACGATGTCCGCGACCTGGTCCGGCACCGACAGGAACGGTGAGTGGGATGCGTTCAGCGCCACCACGGAGGTGGGGTTGTCCGGGAAGGCGGCGTCGGCTTCCGCGATGAGCCGGCGCTGCACCGCCGGGCGTACGGCCATGTCCTGCGCGCAGGTGACATATGTACGCGGAATCGATCCCCAGCCACTCCGGGTCAGGGTGGTGGCACCCAGCGCGATTCCGGCCGGGGCATCGGGCGACAGCAGACCGAGTGCGGCGTCGGCGACGACCGGATCCACGTCGCCGAATAGCGCCTGGCGCAACTGCTGCCGGTAGGCGGCGTCCTCCGACGCGAGATCGAAGCGCAGCGCGCCGATCACAGCGGGGTCGGCACGCAGCGACGGCATCACGAGCTCGCCCTCGTTCTCGGCCGACTGGATGTACGCGAGAGCCGGGACGTCCGAGGCCGGCATGAACGCCGTCAGGTACACCATGTGTCCGACCAGCTCCGGTGCCTGCTGGGCCGCTCGTGTCAGTACGGTGCCGCTCATGCTGTGGGCCACCACGGTGACCGGGCCTCCGCGGCCGACCTGCCTGATCTGCGAGACGAGAAGCTCAGCCGCTTCGTCCAAGCCGACACTCGCCACCGGAGAGACCTCCGTGGCGACCGCGTCAGGATCGAAGGGGCGCCGGGAGAGACACTCCGGCCGACGGGCGTTCAGCCCATGCCCCGCCATGTCGACCGCGGCTGCTTGCCGACCGGCCGCCGTCACCCTGGCGATGACCTCACTCCAGCACCAAGCACCGTGCCAATAGCCGTGCAGGAAGAGCAGTGGGGCGGAGGTCATGGCCACTCCTTGGTTCGGGCCGACGCGGGGCCAGGATCTGGAGGCGGGCGCTCCAGGGGAGACCGGCGCCATAGTGAAGGAATTTTCACTTGGAGAACCATCACAGACAGGGTGATCCACATCACTCACTTGTCAGGCTAGCCTGCTCGCGCAGGAACCCCTGCCGAGGTCAGCCGACCCGGGACACGGATCGTCGACATGCGAGATGCCGCCTCGGGAGCCCTCAGGACATGCGGAGGCCTGGCCCTAAACTCGGCGGTATGACCATCCGCCTGCTCGTGTACACCCGTACCACCGGCTACCGCCACGACTCCATCCCGGACGCGGTCACCGCCTTGCAGGCCCTGGACGGTCTCATGGTCGAACACAGCGAGGACCCGGCGGCCCTGGAGGCCCCGCTGGAGGGATACGCGGCGGTGGTGTTCCTGTCCACCAGCGGCGAGGTGCTCACCCCCGCCGGCCGTGAGCGTCTCGCCGAGTACGTCGGCTCCGGTGGCGGCTTCGTCGGCGTGCACGCCGCGGCCTGCACGGAGTACGACTGGCCGTACTACGGCGGCCTGCTGGGCGCCCGCTTCGACCGCCACCCCGTCCACCAGCCCGGCAAGGTGGTGGTCGAGGACCCTGACCACCCCGCCACGCAACACCTGCCCACCGTCTGGGACTTCACCGACGAGTGGTACGACTTCCGCAGCAACCCCCGCGAACGGGTCCGCGTCCTCGTCCGCGCCGACGAGTCGTCGTACGAAGGCGGCGGGATGGGCGACGACCACCCCCTGGCGTGGTGCCGCGACGAAGGCGAGGGCCGCGTCTTCTACACCGCGCTCGGACACGCCTCCGAGGCCTACCGCGACCCCGACTTCATGGCCCATCTGCTGGGTGGGATCGCCTGGGCGGCCCGAACCCGCCCGGAGAACAGGCACGCCTGACGATGCCTGGGGCCCGGCTCCGTCGAGCCGGGCCCCAGGGGCGGGAGTCGTACTGCCGTGTGATCAGCTGTTGCTGGTGATCACCTCGTGGTCGGCCAGGGCCTTGGTGCGCGCTTCGATGGTGGAGCCCAGTTGCTCCGCCTTGTCGGTGACGTCCGTGCCGACGGACTCGGCGGTCTCCGCAAGGTCGGCCAGGGCGTCGAGCGCCGTGCCGGACCCGAAGAACGCCTGGTACAGATCGGCGTACGCCTGCTCGTAGACCTCGTCGAAGGTGTCCAGCTCCAGGAAACGGTCCTTGAGCGGGGTGACCGGACATCATCCCCGCGGCGCCTCCGCCCTGGCCGCCTTGGCCTTCGCCTCCGCCGGGGAGCCGCCCTCGGGCATCTCCATGCCGTCGGCGCCCCCCATGCCGCCCATGCTGATCTCGTCCTCCGGGCCGGCGTCGGTGCTTCCGCTGAAGGTCGCGTTGAAGTCCCAGCCCAGGACCGTGAACTTCTTCGTGTCCAGGTCGTACCACAGGTAGTAGTTGCGGCCCGGTCCGCTCATGTCGTCGAAGTTCAGGAGCAGGTTCTGGGTGGCCGCGTACTTGGCGAAGGACTCGACGTCGAGGTGCTCCTCGAGGTCTTCGGCGAACTCCTCGTCCGAGGCGGTCTCCACCCACTTGATGAGGTCGATGACCGGCTGGAGGTTCTGACTCCTTTTCTTGGTCACCTGTTTGAAGCTGTCTTCGTACGCGGTCGGGTCATCGCCCTCGTAGGCGAAGCTGCTTGAGGCGTAGGACTTGTAGAGCACGCCGTTGTCGCCGAGCGTGTGCTGGACGTAGCCCTTGTCCGGGTTCTCCATGAAGAGCCGGGTGGCCGCCTCACCGTTGTTGACCGTGACGGTGCTGACGCCGTAGCGCAGGCCGTTCTGGTCGGAGGAGTCCAGGAGTTCGAGCGAGACGGCCTCGTTCAGGGGGAGGTTCTCGTCGCTGCCGGGACGCAGGGAGAACTGCTGGTGGCCCTGGTAGGCGCGGCCCTCGACATACTCGTCGATCTTGATGAGCCACGGCAGCTCCTGCGGCTTGTCGGCCGAGAGGCTGACGCTCAGCAGGCCTTCGCCCGCCATACCGCCACCCATACCGCCGCCGCCCCGCCGCCGGAGCCGTCACCGGCGAGCGAGCGCAGGGTGGAGTTCCCCTTCAGACGGATACCGACGCTGTCGATGAACGTCCCGTCGATGGTCAGATCGGCCTTGATGTACTCCTTCCCGTTGTCCTCCCTGTACATGTCGATCATGTCCTGATAGCCGTCCTCGCCGAACTCCAGTTGGACGGAGTGCATTTGTGAGGTGTCGTACAGATCGACCGTTCCGCCGATGTTCTGCGTGATCCGGTCGCCGTCCTCCGCCGAGGCGCTGGTGACCCAGGGCGTGACCCGGGCGTCACCGAAGAGGATCAACAGGATCGAGAACCCGGCGGCGAGGAGCACGGTCGATTTCCAGTGGTGCCGCAGGCGCAGCGGTTCGGTGTCCCGCCAGATGTAGCCGACAGCCAGGGACTCCTGGCGGCTGGGCCAGTCATTCGATGGAGCGCGAAGAGCGGTTCGCGGCTGCCACCCGCTTCGTTGGAGTGGAGTGCACAGCGCAAGCAGGTCCCGACAAGATCGATCGACATGACCGAGCGAAGGTGCGCTCATCGCAGCGATCCTGCCGATGCGAGGATTTCATCCTGATTGCCCAAATTCGCTACCCGGGTCTACCGGTGAGGGCGCCCGAAATAGGTATCGGCCCCGTGCGAACTACGCATGTGCCCGGGTGGCTCCGCGGCGATCCTTCTCGATGTGACGCGCACCGACCGAAAACGGCTGCGGGGCCCGGCCCCTTGGCTCGGCCCGATCGCAGGGGCGCGGATGACCACGGGAATCGAGCGCACAGAGATCCGCGTGTCGAGAATCAGGAGACTCAGAAATCATGGCCGATTCGTTGAAGAACCCCGCATTCATGCGGGAGCCCGAAGGAACTCGTACCACCCCATGGGTATCTCGTCTCGCATCACGCAGGCGAATAACCTGCACCCTCGCCGCCACCGCGGCCGGTGCAGTACTGCTTGCCGGGCAGCCCGGAACAACCCTGGCAACGCAGGCGGACGCCCCCAACAAGACGATCCACGCCCAGACTGTCGCCGCCAACGCGATCAGCACCAACATATCGATCAACCTCGGCGGCACTGCGGCACAAGCCAGGGACTCGTACATCGCGGGCATCAACGCCATTCGGAACCGGGTGAGGGCGAGCACGCTGTACGACTCGGTCATCGCGGAGGTCCCGAGCGACCACAACGACTATTTCGGGGTGCACCTTCAGGCAGCGACCGGGGCACCCCAGCTGACCCTGGTGATGAACACTGCCAACCTGTACGTCTACGGGTGGTACGACCACGCGGAGAACATCTACTACAACATGAACAACGGGGGTCCCAACAACCCTGTGAATGCCGCCCAGGTGGCTACGACCTGGATGCGTCAGGCGGACTACACCTATCTGGCGCGGACCGGGAACTTCTCACGGGAAGCGCTGAACATCTCCCTCCAAACCATCCGGGGGGCTATCAACGGCCTGCAGAACGCCAACAGCACCTTGGAGCAGGATGCCACGTCAATCACCACGCTCATCACGGCATTCGCCGAGGGCGCTCGATTCGACGACGTCGGCGGCGGGATCGCCTCGATCCTTGGAGGGAACCGGCGGCTACCAGCTCGGCAGCCAAGGCGTCGCGCTGACCAACAACTGGGCCACCATGTCGAACTACCTCCGCAGCCGCCTCCAGGACGGGCGGGCGGTGGACTACTGGCTCGGCGGCCGTCACTACACCACACTGCAGAGCATCGCCTCGTCCCTGGCCGTGGCGTACATGGCCGTCTGGTGGCAGTACAAGGCACCGTGACGCTTCCCCAGACCGCTCCACCGGGCGTCTGTCCCTCACACGGCCGCCCGGTGAACATCGGCCACGTTCGCGGGCCACCGTGCAACACCCTCTGTCGTAGGTCAGTTCAGCCAGGAGGTTCACCCCGGCCCTGTCCCCGGCATGCGGTGAACCGCGGCTCTTTTCGGGACCCCAGGTCAGCCGAGCTTCTCGCCGAAGGCGAGGAGCACCGCGGACCGTTCGGCCGGCAGACGCGCGCCCAGGACACGGCCCTGACCGTCCCAGGCGCACGTCGGCCGGGGACCGGCCGTGAACAGCACCCGTGGTGCCTCGTCCGTCGCGGTCACCCAGGGCAGCGGGAGGGTGACCGACTCCGGTGCGCCGTCGCGGCGCCACAGGGCCAGCAGGGTCGTACCGTCGTCGGTGCTCAGGGCCAGGGCGAGCCAGCCGTCGCGCCAGCCGGGAAGGCCCAGCGGCCAGTGCGGCCGGGCGTTCGGCAGCAGGTGGCGGTAGGTCTTGTACGTCTCCACCGCCCGCCGCACCACGACGGCCTGTCCCGGCGTCAGCTGGTCGGGACGCCCGCTGAGGTGGACCCGGCCGAGCATCGCCGACACCAGGACCATGCCGAGTTCGGCCTCGGTGTGCTCCGCGAGCGGGTAGGCCCAGATCGCGCCCTGCTCCGGGGTGACCGCCGTGGGAGCGGCGGCGGCGATGGCGGGCAGCAGGCGGAAGTCCTGCTGGTCGGTGACCGAGTGGATGGGCAGCCGGGAGAGGGTGGCGTGGTCGGTACGGCTGCCGCCGGCCGCGCAGCTCTCCAGGACCAGGCCGGGGTGCCGGTCGAGGACGCCGTCGAGCCAGTCGAGGTAGGCCCTGTTGTGCCCGAGGAGGCCCTCCCCCGGTCCGTCGCCCGTTCCGGTAACGGGGCCGTCCGTGCCGGGGCCGATGTCGATGTTGTAGTCGAGCTTGAGGTAGCCGACCTCGTACTCGCGCACCAGCCGGTCCACCACGGCGTCGAGGTGGGCGCGTGCGGCCGGGTGGCGCAGATCGAGCTGGTGACGGCCCCACTCCGTAAGCCGTACGCCGTCCCTGCGGAAGAACGCCTCGTCGGGCAGGGCGGCGGCGACGGGGCCGCGCACCCCGACGACCTCCGGTTCGAGCCAGAGCCCGGGAACCATGCCGGCCCCGCGGATGTGGCCGAGTACTTCCTTCAGTCCGCCGGGGAACCGTCGGGCCGACTCCTCCCACTCCCCCGGTGCGTCCCACCAGCCGGGCACCCCGCCGGGGCCGACGACACCGGGCGGTTCGTCGTCGAACCAGCCGGCGTCGATGCAGAAGTACTCGGCGCCCGCCGCTGCCGCCGCGTCGACCAGCGGCAGCAGGGCCTCGGTACTCGGCTCGCCCATGAGGCTGTTCATGAAGTCGTTGAAGACGACCGGCAGACCCTTGAGGTCGGGATGGGGCCGCCGGGTCGCCCGGCGGTGGCGGGTCATCTCGGTGATCGCGGCCTCGAACCCGCCCTCCTCGACGAACGCCACGGCGACCGGGACGGTACGGAAGGACTCGCCCGGCGCGAGCCTGCGGCGCCACTGGTGCTCGCGGTCGGTGGGGCCGGACAGGGCGATGTACACATCGCCGAAGCGGTCGGCGACCTCGGCGTGCCAGGAGCCGTTGTGCTCGATCTGCCACAACAGGGCGCGGCCGGTGGCCGTCTCCTCCAGGCAGCCCATCGGCAGGTACTCGGAGGAGGACCAGGAGCCGGTGCTGGTGACGGCGACGCGGTTCTTGGAGCCGGTTTGGCCGAACGGCACCATGCCCACGTCGTACATGCCGCGCTCGGCCAGGGTGGCCCGGGACCAGCGGAACTCGCCGCTCCAGGGGTTGGCGGCCAGCCACAGGGAGAGGCCGTCCTCCCAGCGCCGGTCCTCGGCGAGGTGGCGGGCCAGGTTGGAGAGGGCGAAGGAGGACACGTACTCCAGCGTGAGCGGGCCCTCACCGTCGTTCTCCACGTGCGCCTCGGTGCTCAGGACCGGCAGCCCCTCGCGGATTCCGCAGGAGACGGTGACCCGCAGACCGGTGCTCTCGTCGGCCATGCGTACCCGTAGGGTCCGCAGGTCCTCGTCGCCCATCCGCTTCCGGTCCTCCTCGTGGCCGGCGTAGCGCAGCGCGCGTGCGGCGGCGCCGTCCACATGGCGCTTGCCCGAGGTGCCGATACGTCCGCTGCCCGCGAGCTGGATCTCGACCAGGGGCAGGGCCCGGTGCGCGAGCCGGGCACACAGCTCCGGTTCGCGTGCGGGGTCGGGCAGTTCGTCGGGGCTGCCCGCCGCCAACAGTCTTACGGGGCCTGCGGGGGCGTACGAGAGGAGCAGGGACAGTTCGTCCGTGCCCCAGCGCAGATAGGTGACGGACATGGCGGCAGGCTCCGGGGGCATCAGAGAAAGAAAGCGCTTACCGTCGAGGGACAGTAGTTGCGGTACCCCTCTCCCCGCAAGCGGGGCCGCCGGGACAGTAGTGCGTCTTGACCTGAACGGGCTGCCCGGCAGCCTGGAACGGGACAGCGACGCCGTGATCGCCGCGCCCACGCTTCTGTACATCAACGCCCCCGACGGTGTCACCACGAAGACGAGGCGGATCGCGCGCCAGATGTGCAGACGAGCAGGCTTCGCCCACCAGGCCGACGAGAGAAGGACAGACCCGCACGACGTCCGGGCGCCGTGGAACCCCGGCGCACCCGCAGCGACACGCGAACGCCCCACCCGTCCTGTTTGTCTCGTAAATCAGAGGCATTTTCCCCTGCTCTCGAGTCACCTGCACTTCCTACCATGAAGGGTGTGAGCGAGCCCGAGACGTTTTCAGCGCATTCTCCCAACGATCGCGAACGTTATGGCGACGCGGTCTTCACCCAGGACCTCGATGACGAGCCAGCCCGCCTGGCGGCACTCAGCAGCACCTACGACCACATCAGCAAAAGCCAGATCCTCAGGCTCGATCCTCAGGCTGCATGGCGTTGTCTTGATGCCGGCTCCGGACCAGGCGTCCTCGCCGCATGGCTGGCCACGCACGTCCCCGATGGGGAGGTCGTCGCGGCGGATCGCGACGTACGGCTGCTGGAACAACTGTCCGCTCGCCACGACAACTTGCGCTCCATGAAGGTTGATCTCACAGACCGAGATTCACTTTCCGCACTCGGGACCTTTGACCTGGTTCATGCCCGGTTCGTGCTCATGCATCAACGGACATGGCCCGAGATGATGAGTGGACTGGCCTCCCTGGTGGCCCCCGGAGGCTGGTTGGTGCTCTCGGACTTCGTCGACCTGAGCACCGACCTGATCGAGCCGACGCCCTACCGGCGCGTGATGTCTGCCATGTGGGACGTACTGCGCTCCACCATCGGCACGGACATCTCCTGGGTCCCCACCACTCCGAGTCTGCTTCGGAAGGAGGGCCTGTGCGATGTCCGCACCGAAGTCTTCCTGCCCTCCGCCGACCACCGTTCGTCGGCAGCGCGCTTCTGGCGGCTGACCTGGGGCCAGCTGCACGATCGGCTACTCACTCATTCCGACCTTGACTCCTCGGTACTGGCCGACGCCCTGGCCTCCTTCAGCGACCCCGACTTCACCGAACTCTCCCCCGGCATGATGACCACGATGGGGCGGCGTCCCAGTGGCTGACGCTCACGCATTGAAGCCGTTTCAGGGGTATCGCACTGGCGCCCTCGCGTAGTCGGGAGTCGCGTATTCCTCAGAGGGCGGTATGAGACCTGATGCCCGATTCTTCGTTTCGTGCGGGACAAGCGGGCAGGTCGTGGCGACGTCGGTCGGCTACGGCCGGGGCTGGGTGAACAAGCCTGGCTCGGTCTCGGCCAGGATTCCGCGGTCGGCCAGCCGCTTGAGCTTGAGGCGGACGTTGTTGATGTTGTTGGGCGCGACCGGCAGGTCCATCGCCTCGCACACCTGCCGGGCCCGCAGCGGATGGTCGGCCGCGTGAACACCGCCATGATCTGCTGATAGGCCGGATGATCCGGCAGCTTCGATGCCGGCGGCGCGGGTGGTTGCGGGTCGGGCAGCCCCAGCAGTGTCTTTCGGGTGATCCGGACTTCTTCGGCGGCCCGGCCGAGTTCGTCGAGCTGTGCGGTCAGCTGCGTGATCTGTTCCCGCGTCGTCTCGGCCTGCGCGGTGATCTCGCGTTCCCGCTCCTCCAGCCGTGCCAGCACCGCGCCGAGGGTCAGCTCCCCGCCGGTCATGCGGTGCGCCAGGTCGGCACGGTCGCCGAGGTCAGCCGACGCAGTATCACCGCGGTCATCGCCCAGTACACCCGCGACTCCGAACTGCGGGGCAGATGCTCGTAGTCGCGCACCAGCCTGCGGTGCAGCATCAAGATCCCATAGGCGCGCTCCACGACCCACCGCTTGGCCTGGGGAACGAACCCGGTCTGTGCGGGATTGCGCTCCACGACCTCCACCTCGATGCCCACCTTCTCCCCGTGCGCGACGACGGCGTTCTTGAAGCCCTGGTCGACCAGGGCCTTCTCCACGGTGTCGGTGTCGGCGGCGACCTTGTCCAGCAGCGCGATGCCGACGGCGTTCTCGTGCGCCGACGCGGCCGCCACGACTACCGCGATCACCAACCCCAGAACGTCAACGGCCAGGCCGCGCTTGCGGCCCGGTACTTTTTTTGCCGCGTCACGCCCCGTCGACTCAGCGGGCACTCCGGCCGCCGCGTGCACGCTCTGGGTGTCGAGCACCACCAGGCTCGGGTCCGCCTTCCGACGCGCCATTTCCCGCACCTGCCAGCGCAGCAGGTCGTGAATGGTCTGATCGATGCCGTCGTCGCGCCAGGTGTAGAAGTAGTACTTCACCGCGCCGGGCGGCGGAAAGTCGTGTGGGAGCAGCTCCCACTGGCAACCGGTCCGGCCCTGGTAGAGCAGTGCGTTGACGATCTCCCGCATCGCGTACCGGCCCTGATGGCCGCTGACCGAAGGATGAGCGGCCTTCCACGCGGTGATCACTGGCTCGACCAGCATCCACTGCTCGTCGCTCACGTCGGTCTTGTAGGGCTTGCGCTCACTCACGACGACCAGCCCAACATGCCCATGGCCGCCGACCGGCCGGGATGCCGCACCGCCACACGTTCAGGTGACGACAAAACTCCTATGCACTCTCATTCCGCCCTCTTACTGCTGGTCATGGTGACCGCCGCCAGCGTCTCGGACAACGCGGCCGGTATCCAGCTCCTCACCCGCGTCGCCGCCGACCACCCCACCATCAGCAAGGCATGGGTCGACACCGGCTACAAGAAGAAGGCCATCGAGCACGGCGCCTCGCTTGGTATCGACGTCGACGTCGTTCCACGGAACGAGCAGGTCAAAGGCTTTTCCGTGATCCCGCGGCGCTGGGTCGTGGAGCGGTGTTTCGGGTGGATCATGATGCACCGCCGCCTCGCCCGCGACTACGAGACCAAACCGGCGCACTCCGAGAGCATGATTCGCCTCGCGATGATCTCCAATCTCGCAAAACGAGCGACGGGTGAAACGGTCATAAACTGGCACAACCCATGAACTATCGCTTCTTCAAGCAGGACGCCCTCTCAGAGGCGCAAGGTGTTCGATGAACCGACCGCCTTCCCCACCGAACTCGACACCGCAGCTTGCTGCGTTGGCAACGTGAAGTGTCAGGCGCATCCTTACCAGGATGCGCGCTTGCTCCCCACACGATCACGCTCCTGCGGGCCCTGCTCGTCCTACCCAGTAGCGAAATCTCCCGATGACGGACCACTGTGGGTGGCCAGTTGGATCTCTCCGCCCGCAGCCGTCTGATGGCAAGTCAGCTGGACACGGGAAGAGTGACTGTCAGTGACTTGGTTCGCGCACGTCAGGTTGTTTTCCGGCTCTCCCGATGAGGTACGGCTGGGTGGCGGGACGGTGAGGAAGGTGGTGGAGAGCTCCTGCCTGGCAGGGAGAGGTCAGGTCGCGGGAGGGCAGGGAGCAGAGCATGCCACCGTGGCCCATGGCGATGCCATCGTCGACGGTGGTCGTGCTGAACTCGCGGGTCACGCACCTGCTGCCTTGATCGCCTCGGAGACGATCCGGCCGACGGCACTCGGTGAAACTGTTGGCGACCGCGGTGATCGGCTTCCGATGTCGGCGCTGTCCACGCCGGAGGCGCATGAGGGCGCGGGCGCCAGCCATGTTGCGTCCGTGGGGACCATACGTGCCCCGGGCTCAAGCACTGTTGCTCCGCTCCCTGCCGTACCGTCGGAGGAGGCGTGTCATCAAGGTGCTAGTGGCCGGGCACGGTAGGGCCTTCCCGGCAGCAACCCCTGGCTGTCTCGGGGCGGTTGCGGGCAACGAGTTCGCCTGCTTCAGCCTCACGCGCATCCTCCGATACGCAGAACCGAAAAGAGGCAAACGTCCCAGATCCTGCGGTCGTTGCACAGGCCGGGCCTGACGTCGCCGCGCATTTCGGTGCGGGAAGCGGTGCGTATTCGGGACGTCAGGAACGGGGACACCACCGGCCCTGTCTACCGGGGGCGCCGAGCGCCTGTGCGGCGGTTCATCCACGCCGCAACCAGAGCGCCGGACACGTTGTGCCAGACGGAGAAGACCGCGGCGGGGAGGGCTGCCAGAGGCGAGAAGTAGGTTGCGGCCAAAGAGGCGGCAAGGCCGGAGTTCTGCATACCCACCTCGAACGTCATCGCCCGGCTCGAGGCGGTGTCCATCCCGGCAAGCCTGGCCGCACCGTATCCGAGACCGAGGCCGAGACCGTTGTGCAGCACGACGGCGAGCAGTACGACGGCCGCTGCGCTCTTGATCGCGGTAGCGCTGCCGGCTATCACGATGAGCACGATCGCGGCGACCGTGACGGCGGACAGCCAGGGCAGCACGGGCAGGCAGCGCTGCACGAGCCGGGAGGCCAGGACCCGTACGAGCAGTCCTGCGAGGGCGGGAACGAGCACCGTCTTGAGAATGTCGGTGACCATGGGGCCGGCCTCGACAGCGAGGGAATGCCCGGCCAGCAGCTGGGCGAGAAACGGCGTGGCGAGGGGGGCGACCAGCGTGGAGACCGTCGCGATGGACATCGCGAGCGCCACGTCCCCCCGAGCCAGGAACGTCACCACGTTGGATGCCGTGCCGCTCGGCGCACAACCGACGAGAATGACTCCGATGGCCAGCTGTGGGGAAAGGTCAAGGAGCTGAGCGATCGCCCAGCCGAGACCGGGCATGATCACATAGTGCGCGACCAGACCGATAGCGACGGCCCAGGGGCGCTTGACGACTCCGCGAAAATCCTGCGAGGTCATGGACAGGCCCATGCAGAACATGATCAGGCCGAGCAGGTAGGGGATGACCGGCTTCGCATCGATGAACGCTGACGGCATCGCCAGACCGACGCCGCCCGCCACGAGCACGAGCAGCGGAAAGACGGTGACGGCACGGCGAGCCAGCCGATCCGCGTGGGCCGGGTCCTCGTGGGGGTCCAGGGACGATCCCGGGGAATCGGGGGCTGCTTCAACGGGCTGATGACCCATGTCGTCTTACCTCCAGGTGATGGTGGTCGGGGGGGATGGAGAAGGGCTCAATCTGCTGCCGGGCGCAAACGCAGGCCCGCCATACCTCCGTCCACTGCGATGGCTGCCCCAGTGACCGAGGCAGACGCTGGGCTGGCCAGGTAGGCGACAGCGGCAGCCACCTCCTGCGCGCTGACCAATCGCCCCATGGGCTGGCGAGCGTTGAGGGCTGCCCGCTCGGCCTCCGGGTCGTCGGCGGCCGCCAGCAGCCGGGCGACCCACGGGGTGTCCGCCGTACCGGGGTTGACGCAGTTCACCCTGATGCCCTCATGAATGTGGTCGGCGGCCATCGCCAGGGTCAGTGAAAGAACGGCTCTCTTACTGGCGGAGTACAGGGCGCGCTGAGGCAGACCGGCGGTGGCCGCGATGGAGCAGGTGTTGACAATCGCCGCATGCGAGGACTCCCGAAGATACGGGAGGGCAGCCCGCGTTGCGCGCACCATCCCGAGAACGTTTACGTCGAGTATCTGGTGCCATTCCTCGTCGGGATTGTCCTCGACAGTGCCGACAGCGCCTGTCCCGGCGTTGTTCACCAGAATGTCCAGGCCGCCGAACTGGCCTGCTGCTTCGGCCACCGCACTGCGCACCTGGGCATCGTCCCGGAGGTCGGCCTGCAATGCGATCAGCGACGCATCGATCCCCGACCGGTCGCGATCAAGGACGGCGACCTGCGCGCCCCGCAGTGCCAGCAATTCGGCGGTGGCGCGACCAATACCGGAAGCACCACCGGTGACCAGGGCCCGGAGGCTCCTGAACTCGTTCATCGTTACGACCTTTTCTTCGTGACTATGGGGAGAGTGTTTCCGCTGATCTTTGAGTTCCTCCCACGCAGTGGACCGCGTCGTCCAGATCCGCGCTGCCGGCCGGCAGCGCCTCGGCCTGACCGCGGCGAACAAGGTGCTGACTCGCCGCAGCGACCTGGTCGACCGTGGCCGGAGCCCCCGGCCAAGCCCCGTCCGCTCACTCGTCCTGAGTGCGGCACGTCCCGAGGCATGCCTGGCAGCCCGCTCGACGATGTCGCTCACGAAAGGGAGGCGGTGACGGCGCACCAGGTGCCGCGCGCCGCCCTGCGTGGTGACGACCGCGTCCACATCCGCCTCTCCTCCCGGTAGAACGCGCGGGCCCACGCCACCGGCGGGCTCCGGGTACTCCAGCGGGCTGGGCAGGCACTGTGGTGGCACCACCGTCCTGGCCGCCGACCACCCCGATGTCGTCCTCGTCGAGCCGTATCCGGCCGGCACCTGCGCGCACCACATCGACATGGCGGCTATCAGCCGCTTCCTGTACTGGCCACCACCAGACACAGCCCGAACCGGGGGGACTGCGGTGGCGATGTTCACTCGGCACCTCCCAGAAGGGTGAACTCCGATGCGGGTGTGGTGAGAAGGACGCCGGCCAGAATGTCATGGACATCGGTGTCGTCCTCGCCCAGCAGGAAGGTCAGGCAGGCCCGCAGCCACAGACCCTCGGTGCCCAGCCGCCCGGTGCGCAGAGAGGGGTTCTCCAGCCACAGCAACAGGCATGCGGCGTAGGCGTAGGCGCGTTCGTAGCATTCGGCGAGGGTGAAGTCGGTACCGGGCAGTCCGCGTCCACCGGGACGAAGGCCACCGACTCGGTCTCCAGTCGCGCGAGTTCGGCTAGTAGTCGCACGGCGACAGCGACCGCCTCCACCGGCCCGGCCTGCCGCAGCCGGTTCACCGCGTCGGGCAGGGCCTGGACAGCGCTGCATCCCGCGTCGGACAGCAGCGTCAGGCTGTCCCGGATCGAACGGGGGCAGAGGGGCGGTGAGATCGGCGGCTGTCCGCAGACCGTTGCTGTCGACGTGGAGACGGCCCAACTGACGGGCCAGACGCGGCATCTGGTGGAGAAGGGCCGCTCGGTTGACGGCCGTGCTGCCGTCGAAGATCGCACAGATGCGGTGATCGCGCTCCAGCTTGGCGAAACCGCCGCCTGCCGGTGAGGTGAGGAAGCCGTGTACGCCCAGCGGTTCCCCGAGCGAGCCGAGCGTGTCCTGGGTCAGCGTCGGAACGTACGCCTTGGTGATCGTCGAGATCGCGTTCAGTTCCCCGGGCAGGGTGTGCACCGAGCGGACGGAGAGCACGTTCACCGCCTCCGCGGTCAGCGCGGCGGCGGCAGCCCGGCCCAGGGCGCGCCGTACATCGGCAAGGCCGTACATGGGCAGCAGGGCCTCGGCGGCGTACCGCTCGAAGAATCGGGTCACGGTGGCGGGCCTCACCGGTTCGGAGCCGTTGACGGCGACCGCCACACGGGAGAGGTCGAGGCCGGCGAGTTGTTCGTCGGTGACCCGGCGCAGGCACAGTTCGTAGCCGAAGTCGGGCGAGGCGGTGACCTGGACGTCGAACTCGTCGAGCAGGCGCAGCCAGTTGTGCGGGTGCCGCAGGAAGGCCATCGGATCCATCTGCACATACCCGGAGCCGTACAGGACTCCGGTCAGCATCAGGCCGATCGGGCCCATGTCGTCGTACAGCGGGATCCAGCCGCCGCAGGCGACGTCCGGACCGATGCCGAGCGCGCGGACGAGCCGGTCGAGTTGGGCCGTCAGGCTGCCGTGGCTGACCACGACGCCCCTGGGGTCGCCGGTCGAACCCGAGGTGTACCGGAGCAGCGCCACGGTTTTCGGCGACACTTCTGGAGCGGTCCAGGCGTCCGGGTCGCCGGCGTCGGTGTCGGTCGAATGGCAGACCGCTTCGGCGACCCCTTCCTCGGCCACACACTTCTCGACCTCCGGCAGATCGCTCAACTGGGTGAGACTGACGCGCACCCCAGCGTCGCGGGCGATCGCGGCCAGCCGTCGGCGCTCATGCCGGTAGCGGCCCGGCAGCGGAGCGGGCACCGCGATCACCCCGGAGTAGACGCAGGCCGAGAAAGCTGTGGTGAATTCAACTTCGGGTGAGTAAAGGAGAAGTGCTCGCTCACCCGGAGAAAGTCCCTCCTGGAGCCAGGAGGCGATGCGCTTGGAATGTCTGTCGAGGGCCCGGGAGCAGACTGTGGTGCTGCTTCTTTGACCAACTTCCGAAGCAAAGGTCATAACAGGCTGTTGCGGATTGCTCGCCGCCTGTTCTCTCAGTGTGGTGAGTGATTCGCGCACGACGCGAACGGTACGTGATCTCGATTGTGGAGCCGCCTTCAAGAAATCAAAGCAAAGAAAAAGCAACCCCAAGCAATTCACAACAGAGTTCTCCGGGCAGAACTCAAGAGGTGAAGCGGACCGGGATGTACTGGTCGTACAGGCGGTTGTCCGTCGCGGTGTAGTCGGCGCGGGTGACCACAGCGCAGTCCACCGTCCTGCCGCACACGACCCCGTCCGCGATCTCGGGCCGCACGTTCTCCAACGTCGTCACGAACGAACCGCCCTCCTGATAAGGGAGGGTGAGTCCGGGGGCGCCGCCGCCGGTGTCGGCGTCGGTGATCCGGCGTGACACGGGAGTCGTGGGATGGGTGCCGCCGAGGCAGGGAGTGGGCCGGGTGGTGTACGTCGAGGGGTCACCGACCTTGACGCCCTTGGGTATCACGCAGAACGCCAGGAAGATGCCCTGGGCCCGGTTGTAGCCCGTGCCCGCGACCCGCACGGTGCCACCGGAGGACGGCAGCACGACGGGCCCGGCGGCCAGCCGGAGATGGAACGTCTGCCCGTCGGCCGCGGTCACCGTCCGGTGCGCGTAACCACCGTTGGGCGCGGCGTCGGCCGGCGTGGCCGCCACGATCAGCCCGGCCCCGACGAGGACGGCGAGGGCGGCACGCCGTACCTTCCCGGTCTTCGGCGCAGTGTCACACGACGTTGTGGGGGGTGTCATGGGAAAAGAACTCCTCTGTTGTCGTTCGGGGTGTTCGGCCAGGGCTTTCAAGGACGGGTTCCGGTTCCGTCACTCGCCACGGAATCTGGTGAGGAACGCGGCGAGTGTGCGCGTCGCGCTGTTGTGCGCTGTCGTGGCGAAGAGGGGGTCCAGGTGGTTCATGCTCTCGTCCGAGTCGTACACCCCGTACGGGATGCGGGATCCGGCCACGACTTCTCGTGCCGCCGCGAGGGCCGCGCCGCCGTAGGCGCTCGTCTCGAAGGCGTAGAGCGGCACGTTCAGCTCCGCGGTGTGGCGCAGGGCGAGCCCCAGCGAGCGCGCGAGTTCGTTGTCGGTGTAGGAGTCGGTCACGTCCAGGTCCAGGGACAGCCGGGCGGGCCAGTACCACTCCCAGACCGTCGGGCGCGGGCCGGCGTAGGCCGCGGCGACGCGAGATATCGGGGTGATGCCGTCGTCCACCCAATCGCGTACGTCGCCCGTGCCGGCGAGGTGCCCCGAGTGCACGCTGATGTCGTTGGGCCAGCCGAACCCCTGGTCCACCAAGGTGCCCAGCAGCGCGGCGTTGGTGATCGGATAGGGGGTCCGCAGGAAATCCGGCAACCGGGGTTGCAGTACGGACCGGCCCTCCGGGTCGGTATGCGCGTACCAGCCGGCGAGTTGGTACCAGATCTGGGTGCTCTCGGCGCGGTCGCCCAACTTGACCGCAGCCATGCTCATGTCGAAGACGGCCCCGCCGTCGATGGCGGCGAGCCGCTTGCGTACGTCCTCCGGTGAGTTGGGGCGCCCTCCGCCGAACGCCCCGAGGACACCACCGTCGATCAGTGCCAGCCCGGCCAGGTCCCGGCACCCCGGGTCCCCCCGGAAGTCCCAGGCGGCGTAGGCGAGCGCGGTGGTCGCGCCCCAGGAGTGGCCACCGAGCACCACCCGGCGCCGACCACCCTGCCGGGCGGTCCGCACCACCGCGCGCAGGTCCTCGACGGCGACGCCCAGCCCCCACCCGGCGACGTACCGGGAGGCGGCCGGGTCCTGCGAGCGGTAGCGGCCGTCCAGGTAGTAGGCGGCCGGATCGGGAGCGTCGAACCCGGCGCGGTCGACGAGGTTCTCCTCACGCCGGTCGAACGCCCAGACCTGCACTTCCGGCACTGCCTCGACCAGGTCGCGGGCCAGCAGACGGAAGTCGCCCGCGGCGCCGAACCCGCCCGGTACGAGGACCAGAACCGTCCGCGCCTCGCGCGGGCCGACCTTGAGCACATGCACACGGTCCGTCCCGCTCGGCCCGCCGCCCCTGCCCACGGGGACGGGCTCGTACGACACCGAAGCGGCTCTCCCCGACCCGTGCGTCGCGTACGGCCCGCGCGACGCCGCCGCGGCGTTGCCGGGGCCCGTGACACCGGCCGCCACCGCCCTGCGCGACAGTCCCTTACGTTCGGTCATGTCGGTTTCCCTTTACCTGTCTTGAGCGTGGGAGAGAAGAGACGTTCCGGCGGCCGTCGCCGTGCGGCGGCCTGTCCGCCGCACGGTGCCGGGCGGCACAGTCCCGGTTACGAGGTGACCGCGGGGGAAGCGTCGGCGTCCTGCCCGGCCGCGTCGGCCGGGTGTTGCTGGGCAGTCGGCTGCCAGGTGCGCAGAGCGAGGCGGAGGGCGTCTTCGTCCTCCTCGCTGAGTGACGTGTGCAGCACGTCGCCGCCGAACTTGGCGATGCGCGGCAGTGCCTTGTCCGGCGTGGCGTCGCCGATCACGGCGATCACGGCGGCGCCGCCGACGGTCAGGCGCCGGCCGAGCGCCTTGACGAACTCGGTCCGGTCGTCGTCCTCGGATGTGGCTCCGATGACGCCACCCGTGGCCGCTCCGATCGCGGCGCCGAGGAGCGGCTGCAGGAGCAGCAGTCCGATGATGCCGCCCCACAGGGCACCGTCCATCGCGCCGGAGGCGGTGGGGCTGAGCTTGCCGTGGAGCTTCACGTCACCCTCGTCGTCACGGGTCACCAGGACCGCGTCGACGACGTGAACCGTGTGCTCGGAGTCCAGCTGACGCAGTTCGGCGAGGGCCAACTCGGCCACGTCCTGGCCGGGGTACGCCACAGCAATCATGTCCGTCATCGATCTCTCCTCTGTCGTTGGGGAAGCAGGGCAGGGCTCGCGGTGCAGAGCGACGGGGGTGTCCGGCGGCGCGGGCACCCCCGTCGCTCTTCGTGACTCCATCATTGAGTTAGTCGACCGCTCAAGTCAAGAGACAAAGTCAAAAGCCTTGGTCGCTTGACGACATTGGGTGGCCCGCAACGGTGCGGCCGTGGCGGGCCGTTGGCGGTCGGTCGGGCACCGTGCGGCTACGGCTCGACCTTCTCGACGGTCACGCCGCCCGTCCCTACGGTCGTCCCACGGGTGTTCACCACACGGACCTCCCCGAAGAGCTGACGGCCGTCGCTCGGGACGCCCTGCGGCGTCACCGTCGCGGAGACCGTCGCCGAGTCGCCCGTGCCGAGGTCGATCCGCCCGGAACCGGCGGGGTCGATCGTGCCGAGGCCGTCCGAGAAGAACGTGTCGCGGTAGTCGTACGCGGTCGTCCCGGACAGCGCGAAGGCGTCCACCTCGATCGTGTACGTGCCGGCGGCCGGGTCGGCGACGGACACCGACTCGTCGGAGTCGCCGTCGGCCGACTGGGCGACCAGGTTGCCGTCGGCGTCGTACACGTACAGGTCCAGGTCGGCGGATGCCTCGGAGACACCTCCGATGGCGGCGTCGAGCGACGTGGCCCCCTCGGGCACCACCACCGTGGTCGTCTGCTTCCCGCCTTCGGCGATGGTCGGCCGTGTGACCTTGGCGGAGCCGACCCGGCCCCCCTGCACGGTGCCGTCCACGGCGCCGTACCGGTTCGTCACCTTCCACGACACAGCGGTCGGGGTACCGGCCTTGCCCTCCGGCACGGTCACGTTCTGCGGAGCGAAGTCCACGCCGAGCGCGGTGACCCGCAGGTCGTACGGGTTGTCGAGAAGCGTCGAAGCACGGAAGCCCATGACCGATATCTCCCAGACGCCGGGCATCGGACGCGTGTACCTGGCGATGGTCGGCGTGTTCGGGTCGTCCTCGTCCGCGGGCACACCCCAGGAGTTGGTCGCCCAGACCCCGGCCTGGCTGCCGTCCGCCAGCCCGTCGAGGGAGACCTCCAGCGCCGTCACGCCCGAGGGCACGGTCACGAAGTACGACTGCGAGCCGTTGCGCTGCACCTGGTCCGCCGCGGAGAGGGTGTACGTCAGCGGGCTGGAGACCACGACGGTCGTCATGATCTGCTTGTCGATGCCCTCCGTCAGCGGGTCGTCGACCTCCAGGAGGGCGCTCTTGATGCCCGCGGACGTCGGAGCGGCCTGCACCTTGACGGTCACCGGCTGGTTCAGCGGCAGATCGATCGTCTGCGCGCCGACGACGGCGAAGGTCCGGCCCTCGTTGTTCTTCAGGCGGAGGGTGTGCGGGACTGCGCCGTCAGGACCGGAGGTGCGGGTGACGGTGACGTCGTACGTCTTCTTCTGCCCGGCCTTCAGACCGCCCTCGCGGTCGTACACGCCGGTGCCGAAGCCAGGGGTCTTCAACTCCCCGGCGAGCGCGGTGTCGACGGGGGCCTTCACGGTGTAGTCGTGTGCGGTCGCGCCGGCCTTGATCGACGTCCAGGCGGCCATGACGTCGATGAGGCCCGCGCCCTCCTGGTATGCCTGTACGTCCTTGATGTGCCGGGCCGTAGAGGTCAGGGCAGTGCGCAGCTTGGCGGGTGTCAGGTCGACACCCTGCCGCTTCGCCGCGGACAGCAGCAGCGCACTCGCGCCCGCGGTCTGCGGGGTGGCCATCGAGGTGCCCTGATACATGGCGTATCCGGCCGGGAGCGACCAGCCCGCGGCCGGGTGGGCGTAGCCGGGCTGCCAGGTCGGGATGGTGCTGACCGCGGAGCCGGGCGCGACCAGGGTCGGCGTCGCGCCGCCGTCCTCCCGGGGCCCACCCGAGGAGAAGGCGAACATCTGCTCCTTCTTCTCCACCTGTGCGCCGTAGTTGGCGGCCCAGGTCTCCTTGGAGACGGACGCACCGACCGAGATCACCTTGTCGGCCAGGCCGGGATCGCTGATCGTGTTGGCTCCCGGACCGTCATTGCCCCCGGCGACCACGATCTGGACGCCGTACTGGTCGATGAGGCGGTTGTACACCTCGGCGGTCGCGCTGCTGCCGTCGTTGACCGGCGGCAGCCCGCCTATGGACATGTTGACGACGTCGACGTGGCGGTTCACCACCAGATCGATCATGCCCTCGGACATCGCGGTGTTGCTGCACCAGGGCCCGAACCCGCAGGCGCGGGACGAGACGATCTTCGCACCCGGCGCGGCGCCGTTCATCCGGCCGCCGAACATGCCGTTGGCCGCGGTGATACCCGCGACATGCGTGCCGTGCGAACCGGAGATGATGCCGATGTTCACGAAGTCCGCCTTCTGGCCGACCCAGTCGCCGCCCAGCGGGTCCATGGGGACGTCCTTGCGGATCTGCACGACGAACGGCTGCCGTTCGGAGACGGCCGTGGACGGGTCGTCGGTGCCGAACCAGCCGACCTGATAACCGTCCTGGTACGGCTTCATCGGCTTGTCATCGGTGAAGTCGCCGTCGTCGTCGGCGTCCACGGTGACCGTGCCTGCCGCCGGGTCGTACAGGACGCCCCAGTCGTCGGTGGTGTCACCGTCGCGGTTGACGTCGCCCGCGGCGTCGCCGCCCGCGGTCACCGACTCCTGGAAGAGATTGATGCGGTACGAACCCGCCGGCGCCTTCCAGGTCCGGCCCGCGTAGGTGAAGGCCGCCCCGGACACGGAAGCCGTCATCGGGCGCCAGGTTCCGTCACCGTCGAGCAGCGGATCGGTGGACGTCACCCAGTCGACTATCTTCCGATCCCCGGTGGTCGTCTTCTGCAACGCGGGCTGCGCCAGGTCGACCCCGGAGTCGAGAACGCCGATGGTGACCCCGCGGCCGTCCGCCTCCGGGTGCTTCTTCACGAAGTCGACGGCGCCCGTCTCGAAGACGGGGTTGTACGGGTTCTCGGCCGGAGTGCCGCGGTCGGGCCCGGGATAGGTCCGCGAAGTCGCCTTGGCCGACAGACGCTTGGTGGTCTTCTCGCCGGGAAGCGGGGTTTCCTGCCGCTTGACGGACTGGCGCAGGTCGATGCCGTGCACGGAGGGGAGTTTCGCCGCTTGCGCGATCGTCGACTGCGCCTTCGACGTGGGCACGGTGGCGCGCACATAGCCGAGCCGGTCGTATGTCCGGCCCACGGAGGCGCCCTTGACGCCGTCCAGCTCCCGCGCGACCTTGTCGGTCTGCCCGGGAGCTGTGGCGATCATGATCGTGACGTTCTTGTCGCCCTTGGCCTCGGCCTTGGCGAGGAGGTCGGCATCGTGCGAACCGAGCTTGTCGGGCCCGGACTTGACATCGTTATCACCGGTCGCGGCGGACGGATCGGCCGCCGCGGCACGGAAGACGGGCAGTGGTCCTGCGGTGAAGAGGGCAACCGCAAGGCCGGCGGTCACAGCCGCGAAGACCGCGTGTTGCACACGGGCCTTCGCGCGGCGGTGGGATGCGGGGGGCATGCGTCATCCTTGTGAAGGAAGGAAGGTGGGGGGCGCGGCGGCGGAATCAACCGGAACGAGCGATCGGCTGTTTCGAGCCGTCGGCGGAAAGTCGACCTCATGTGATCACGGATGATCGGCCTCACGAGCCGCATTCCGTCGACGTCTCAGAAACTTCCGACGGGAGAGGAGAGGCACCGGTGCGACGCGGCCCGACCGCCGAGAACATGTTCAACTCCGCGCCGCCGACCGGTGAGGTTTCCCTCTGGTGGAACCGCACCGGAGCCTCCGTAGAATGTGAACGGCTGTCGGACAGCACGGCGAAGCACGACATGAGGTACTCCGGAAAGGCCCTGACCGCACCATGTCCGAATCCGTCGCGCCCGGAGAGCCCTCCGCGCGCGCCATCCCCTCGGCCGTCCCGGACGCGGTCGGCTCGGACTGGGCCGACCGCCGCCCCGTGCAGGTGCCGCTCACTCAGGAGGCGTCCGACGGAAGAACCGTGCCGGCGGGCGTGCTCGCATGGTGTCTCGCATACGCCGCCCGCCGCGCCACCGCCATGGAGCGCAAGGGAGCATCGGCAGCGGACGTGGCGAGGATGCTGGAGCAGTTCCTCGCGGATGTCCGCCGCTCGCTGGCCGAGGAGACCGGTCTCACCCTGCACGGGCCGGCGCCGGCCGGGGCCGCCGACGACCTGCTCGACGGACGGGTCGTACGGTGGTCCCACGCACCCTGGCTCGCCGCCCGGTACACGGTGTGTGTCGTACGACGCACCAGAGAAGCGAAACGGGCCGAATCACACGCGCAGGTCACCGCGGTGGAGCGGTTGCGAGGGATTCTCCAGACGCAGCGGGACGGCCACGAGGTCGTCCTCGTCCCGAACGACGACGGCGAACAGACGCAGAAGGCCCTTGCCACGGTGGCCGACCGGTACGGCGCCCACAGCTGGATCGCGGTCGCGGACAGGCCGGCCGCTGAGATAGCCACCGGATACCGGGAAGCACTGCGCGTTCTGCGGGTCGCCGTCGCGGCCAGACGGCCCGCCGGACTGTACCGCTTCGACGACGTGCTTCTGGAGTACGCGATCGCCCAGTCCGATCTCATACACGCCGCACTCACCAGGATCGTTCGCCCGCTGGCTCACCATGAGGCGCTGCGCGAGAGCCTCATGGTCTGGCTGGACACCGACTGCAACCGGATCAAGTCGGCGCAGCGACTGGTGATCCACCCGTCGACCCTCGACTACCGGCTCAGTCGTATCCGCCAACTGACCGGTTACGACGCGACAAGCCCCAGACAGGCCCACATGCTCGCCGCCGCGCTGATGGTGGACGCGTTGGCCTGACGTGACCCCTTCGGTCCAGCGCCTCTGCGCACAGCGACGTGGCCGGTACTGAGCGCCACATTCCGCCCCGTGCCGGCTAGGAGCGGCTCCTCACGGTGTCGGCTCGGACGGCATGAGCCGCGCCCGGTCTCCGACCGTCATAATGAAGGTATGTCCTCCAGCGCACAGCCGACCGCGCCCGCCCCCGACAGCCTGTCGCGCACCGACGCCGACGACCTGGCCCTGTACCAGGCGAAGTTCCGCCGACGTCTGCCACAGTCGTTGGACGACCTGCACGGTCCGGCTCACGGGATCGTGGATCTGCCGCTGCACATGGCCTGGTCCGGCATGACGTCGTACGACATGGACAAGCCTCGGCAGCGCATGGGCCTGTACCGCACGGTCCTGCACGAGGGGCTGCGGGACGACCTGCCCCGCTACCTCAACCAGGATCTCCTTCTCCAGATGTGGCCGGTGCTGCGCTCTCTCGTCGGCCGTACCGTACGCACCGTGTGGGAGGACTCCTTCCCTCAACTCGCCGCTCGCACCCGGGCGGTGGCGTGACGGACATGCCGGAGCTGCACGCGCGGCTCCTGGCCGACGTGATCGCTCTCGGCTCCCCGTATCCGCTGGTCCTCACCGGCGGGTACGCCGTGCGGGCCCACCACCTCGTGAGCCGCCCCAGCCAGGACCTCGACGTCGCCACCGAGAACCCGGCGCCCATGGACGACATCGCGGCCACGCTCCGCGACGGCCTGGAAGCGCGGGGCTGGCGGGTAGAGGCGTTGGAGACCGCCCCTCTTTCCGCCCGGTTCACCGTCTCCGACCCGGCCACCGGACAGGACTGCGAAGTCGACATCCTCAAGGAGATCTTCTGGCGGCCGGTGGTCCAGAGCGCCTATGGGCCCGTCCTCGCGGAGGAGGACGTGATCGGGACCAAGGTCCGGGCCCTCGCCGATCGCGGTGCGCCCCGCGATCTGATCGACGTCTTCGCGGCCTCCCGCCGCCGGACGAACACCGAGCTGGAGGAGTTCGGCCGCCGCCACGCCCGAGGCCGCTTCGAGCGGGAGGATCTCCAGGCGAATCTCGCAGGCGCCGAGTGGACCGACGACGAGGCATTCGCCGCGTACGGCCTGGACGACGCCACCATCGTCGCTCTCCGCGGCTGGGCCGTGGAGTGGGCCGACGATCTCGGGGGCCGCCTCCTTGGCGAGTCCCCGGATCCGGACACGGACTGAGCGTGTCCACCACTCAGGGGGAGGCCCCCCTTGGGCAACGTCTTCCTCGCCAACACGACCGGCGACGTCGTCTCCCTGGGATTCGCGCTCGCCGGAGCACCAGGGTTCCGCGCCTGGACTTCGATCCTGTCCCTTGGCGCCTCCGGCGCTGGAGCCCACATGGGCGGAAGGATCACACGACGGCACAGTGACCGCCGAGGAGGAAGGATCTGCATCGCGGCCCTCGTGCACTTGGCCATCACCACGGCCGCGGTCATGGTCGCGTCGCCGGCACCGCCCCGCTCGGCACCGTGCCGGAATTCGCGCCAATCATCTTGCTGGGTGCGGGGACGGGGCCGCAGAACGCTGTCGTCCGCGGGCTGGGCGTCCCGGATCTCAGGACCACCGGCCTGACGCTGCCCCTCACCGGCATCTCGGCGGACAACGGAGCCGGGCGCGTCGGTGTCCGACCGGTCTCCGTAGCCGGCATGTTCAGTGGTGCGCTCATCGGCGCCGCACTGGCTCACGCCCGACCCGACTCGTGGACGCTCATGGTTGTCGCGACCTTGCCGGCCGCCGTCGCATCACCGGCATCCGAGACGCGCGCTCGGCCGGAACCTGGGCCACGTGCCGCTGAACCGATCCGCCGAAGCAGGGCCCTCACCGTCAGCCCAACGTCGCCTGCCGTGACTCACTACCGACCACCCGCCGTACGAGGTCTTCCCAGGCGGCCTGCAAGCGCGCGGCAGATACCGCGCACGTGCTGCGCAGGTAGTCCGCCAGCTCGATGCTCAGGAAACCGAGCAGGGCGTGAGCGAGCATGTCGCAGTCCCCGATCACCCCTGCCTCCCGCAGAAGTGATGCGACATGACGGTGGAACTCCCGCCAAGTCCCGGACGAGTAACGGCAGTCGAGGGGAATGTGACGGCTCAGAGCAGGGCCCGGATCGCAGTCGGCCGCTGTGCGGTCGATCAGGGCGCAGCCGAAGGCCGTCAATCTGGCAACGGCGGAGGCTCCTGGTCCCAGCGGAGGCGGGCCTGCGGTATAGGAGTGTCGGAACTGGGCTTCGAATTCGCCCAACAGGACGAGGAGCAGGCCGTTGCGGTCGCCGAACTGTCGGAAGAGCGTGGCCTTCCCGACTCCGGCTTCCTCCGCGATCGCCTGCATGGTCACATGCTGAGCGCCTCGTTCCGCGACCAGTCGAGCCGCCGCTTCCAGCAGCCGAATCCGGTTTCGGGCCGCGTCAGACCGTTTCGTGGCGGAAAGTTGCAGATCGGGAGTCACTTCGTCGTTCCGGGGACAGTCGTGCGCAGTGGATACGTGGACGAGGGCATACAGCTCCTGGGGATCGCAGTTTCAGGACGGCCCGGTGGAGCGGTGTCCGTGACGCGGAGATCGTCCCGGCCATGAGAACCGCTGCTCTCACCGATGGCGCCAGATGTCCTGCATGCCCGCCTTCTCGGTCAGGTAGTCGGCGGACTTCTGCGCGATGTCCAGTACGTGGTCCAAGTCGTGCCCGACAAGTCGGCCATGCCGCTTGAGGAAGGTACCCGCCACCATCACCGAGTCGACGTTGGCCGGGGTGGCCGCGGTGACAACCGCACCCACCGGGTCATGCAACGGGGCGAGATTGAGGGCACGGCGGTTGAGCATCAGGATGTCGGCCTGCTTGCCCGCTGCCAACGATCCGACCTTGTCGCCCAGGCCGACAGCCCGGGCACCGTCGATCGTCGCCATCCGGAGAACGTCGCGGGTGGTGATCAGCCCTGTGGTGGCCCCTCCTTGTTCCGGATTCTCGTTGGAACCGAACTGGGCGCCCTCTTCGAGAGCACGCGCAGTCTGCCGGGCACGGGTCATCGAGAAGGCTCCGTGCATGGGCGAGAACAGATCACCTGCTGTGCTGGTGACGACGTCTGCCGCGAGACCGGTCGGGATGCCGCGCCGCAGCCCCTCGTCGACCGGCGGGTAGCCGTGGCCCATCTGCGCCTCGACTGCCGGGGCGATCGAGATGGTGCCGCCGGTGTCCTTGATCGTGTCGAAGTCCGCGGCCGTGAGCGTGGTGCAGTGCACGTAGTTCATGTCGGCGCCGAGCAGGCCCAGTTCGTGCATCCGCGTGATGCCCTCGTACTTGGGGCCGAGTTCGCCGCCTCCGATGTGCAGGCTGATCCAACAGTCGAGTTCGCGGGCGAGCCGCCAGTCGTGCTCGACGACCTTCATCGTCGAGTACTCCGGTCCGCGCGCGGCGATGGCCATGGTGAGCAGCTGGTCGTCGGAGGAGAAGTACTGCGACCTGACGCGCCTCGCGTCTTCGGGGTGAGGGAGAACGCTCTCCCACATCCACGCGGTGAGATCGTCGTTGGGGTAGCCGTGCCCGAACACGACGCGCATCCCCGACTCCTTCATCGCTTGCACGACGGCATCGGTGTGCTCGGGGGAGTTCTGCACATGCGACCAGTCGAAGACGCTGGTCACACCGGCGTTGACGCACTCCAGCAGGCCGACGAGCTCACCCGCGTACGCGTCCTCCGGCCGATAGTTCGGTGCCAGTCCGGACAGCGTCACGGTGGAGTACTCGTTGAGCGTGGCGTCCACCGCGATGTTTCTGATCTGCCCCTCCCAGACATGCCGGTGGGTGTCGATCAGGCCTGGCATCACGATGTGGTTGCGTGCATCGATCACCTCGGCGTCGGGTGCGTAGATGTGCTGGGCCACCTCCGCGATGACGGAGCCGTCGACCAGCACGTCCGCGGGCCACATCACCATCGGGGTGCGGTCGGGGTCGATCACACAGCCCTCTGAGATCAGAATTTTTCCCATGTCGGTCTCCTTAAGACCCAGCGCAGCCGCGGCTGCGCTGCGCTTGGCGATTGGCGTAGACGTACACTTGTTCGACTGCTTGCGAAGCGCTTCGTCGGCGTGGCGGCGCGACTACGGCCGCGAGAAGTACAGCGCCATCGTGCCCAGCCGTCTGCCCTCGGGGGAACGCGCGCTCAGCACACACACGCCGGACACCAGCGCGACCGGACCTGCCGGGATGTTTCCTGCTTCACCGGGCCCCTGTTCACGTCGGAACGGTAGAGCGCTTGAGCTGTTCACGGTGGCCACTAATCGTCGCGCGCTATCCACTTCGCGCCTGCGACAAGCCGGCCGCCCTCGACAGATCGGCAGGTGGCGCACAGCTTGCTGCGCGCGCCGGCCCGGTTGTCAAATACATGGACACAATCCTGGCTGACAGGAGATACGCGATGACGATCTTCAGGACCGAACCCGGCCGGCAGCCTGGGCGTGTGCGTCACACCGACGGGTCCGCACTTCCGCTTTCCAGGCCTGGGCAGGACAGACCGCGCCGGGACGACAACCTCGATGCTGCTCGACCAGGGGTGAATCCGGTAGAGCGGTACCGCACCGACGACATCGAGTGGGCATGCCAGCTCGGCGCGCAGGTGTACTACCCACAGCGTCTGGTCGTGCTGGAGGGTCACGGAGGTCTCGGTATGGAGCTGGCGGTGAAGCGTTATGGGCAGGTGACCGTCGGCAGCATGACCTACTCCCGTTCGGTGCGTATCGAATGCGGCGTCCTCGACACGGGCTACAACATCAACATCGCCACGACCGGAACAGTCGAAGCCACCGCAGGCGGACGACGGCTGAAGCTGATGGATGACACAGCCGGTGTCTTCAATCCGGTGGATGACACGACCCTTGATCACTGGAGCCGTCGAAGCCACGTCGTGGGCTTCAAACTGGACCGTGAACTCGTCGAGCGCACCTTCCAGGCCCTCACCGGCTCACCTTCGCGGCGACCGATCGTGTTCGCGAACAGGCTCGACCTGACCTCCCCGACGGTGCGCCCCTGGATCCATCTGCTCCAGGCGTTCGTACCGGCCGCCACGAACCCCTTCTCGGTCAACTCACACTGGCTGATGGAGCGCGAGATGAGTTCGATGCTGGCAACGGGAATGCTGTTGAGCCTGCCCCACTCCCACTCCTCGATGCTCGCTTCCGGGGCGGACCGCTCCACGAGCGAACGCAACGCTCGGCGCGCCGCCGCGATGATGGAGGCACATCCTGAGGATCCCTGGAGCGTTGAGGACATCGCGTGCGCGGTCGGCGTCGCGGTCCGCACTCTGGAATCGGCGTTTCGCAAACACTTTGATCTGACTCCGCGGCAGTTCCTCCGGTCGGTGCGGTTGGAACGGATTCACGAGGACCTGAGGTCGGCGGATCCACAGCAGACGACCGTTGCCGAGATCGCCTATCGATGGGGTTTCACCCACCTCGGACGATTCTCCGCGGTGTATCGGCAGCGCTTCGGGGTCCTCCCGTCCGAGACGCTCCGCAATGGCTGAGCCGACCGCTCGCCTGCGGGTCGGAGAGGTAGGCGCGCGGCGAGCACCAGGGGTGGGCGTGAAACGGGCAGGCCACCCGCCCTCCGCGCGACGGCCGTCGCGCGGAGGGCGGATCCCAGGTCACATGAGCTGCCCCCGAGCCGCGGCCCAACTGACCTCGGCCGCTGCTCCCTCACCGACGCCGGCCTCGGCCTGTGCGCGCATCACGGACTCGATGACCGCGGCGTATCCCGCACTGACTCCGGCGTAGACACCGCCCCACTGCAGCGCGTCCTCGCGCGCCCAGGTCTTCTGCAGTTCGGCGGCGACGCCCAGGGTGTCGACCACGGTGACGCCGGCGCGGCTCAGGCGCTCGATCGAGACACGCTGCGCCACCTCGGAGTAGGTGCCGGAGGCATCGATGACCGCGTAGACGCGGTAGCCGTCAGCGAGAGCGGCGAGGGCGGGCTCGACGACACAGATGCTGGTCATGATGCCCGCGATGATCAGGGTTCGGCGGCCGGTCTGCTCGACGGCGCGGCGGAAGCCCGCGACGTCCCAGGCGTTGATCTCACCGTGACGCTGGACGTAGATCGTGTGCGGTGCGTTCCCGAGGATCTCGGGGATCAGCGGGCCGTTGGGGCCCTCGGGGACAGAGGCGGTGGCCACCACGGGGACGCCGGCCAGAGTCGCGGCCTTGACGAGGGCGCTGACGTTGGTCCGAAGTTCGCTGATGGGCAGGTCATCGACGATCTGGAGCAGCCCGCTCTGGTGATCCACCATGAGCAGGACGCTGTCCGCGGGGTCGATGAGATTGCTCTGATTCGACATGAGGCGTCTCCTGGGAGAAGAGGGCGTCGGGGTCGGCTTAAGCCGATGCGCAACCGATTGCCATTAGTTGAACGCTAAACCTCCTGCCGGGGTCCCACAACATACGCGTCTGTGACGCCCATCACTCTCGCGTGCGGATTTCGGCGGGGGAGGAGCGGCGCGGCGCTCTGTTTCCTGCGTAACCAGGCGCTGTCACCTGACTTGACGACCGGCAACCGAGTCGGCTGTGCAGCCTCTCCCCCCTGGATGCCAGGGCCCGGAGAGCGCACGTCCCTCCCGTTTCCTTCCGCACCACACACACGATCCGCACCACACACGATCCGCGCCGCTCACAAAGGGCTGGATCCGAGTCCTGGCGAGGCGACGCCCCCGACTCCCGGGTTATTCCGCGTGGCCGGCCAGAACCAGGTCGAGAAAGGCTCGGGCCGCGGCGGAGTACCGCCGGTGCGCGGAAGTGATGAGCGAAACCTCGAAGCGGGGCTCGGGGTGGACCGGGCGCAGGGCGAGGTTGTCGGCGCCAGAAGCGGAGATCAGCGAGCCGCTCAGGAAGGCGCAGCCGAAGCCGGCCCTGACCAGGTCGACGACCATGGGGATGTCGGTCACCTCGACCGCGATCTCGCGTCGGAGGCCGGCCCGCAGGAAGACCTGGTCGACACTGGCCCGGGTTCCCCAGCCGACCGGGAAGTCCACGAAGCGTCCGCCGTCGAGTTCCGTGAGCGGGATCAACTCCTGCCGGGCGAGAGGGTGGCTCTGCGGACAGGCCAGTAGCAGGGGCTCCGAGGCGAGTGGACGAACCGTCAGACCGCTCGGATAGTCGCCGGGGAGAGCGGCGAAGGCGAGATCGAGGGTGCCGTCGGCCACCTTGGCCGCCAGTTCGGCGGAGCCGCCCAGAGCTGTGCCCGGGACGATCCGCACCTGCGGGCGCTCCTGGTGGTACCTGGTCAGAAGCCCGGCCAGGTCGATCAGCGACAGCGAGTGCATGATGCCGACGTGGACGGTGCCGCGCAGTCCGCCGTGGGCGGCGGCGACCGCGTCCCGGGCGGCGTCCACAGCGGCCAGAGCGGTACGCGCCTCGGGAAGCAGCGCCCTGCCGGCGTCGGTGAGTGCCACCGGGTGGGTAGTGCGATCGAAGAGGCGCCCGCCGAGCTCACGCTCCAGGGCGCGGATGGAAACCGAGAGCGTCGACTGCACGAGGTGGAGGCGTTGCGACGCCCTGGTGAAGCTGCGCTCCTCGGCTACGGCGAGGAAGTGCGCAAGGTGCCGAAGCTCCACATCATGCTCCCCATTGATGATCGCCATCGATATTCTTCGTTGGACACCATAATGTGGTCCGGAGAAGGCTGAGCTGCATGTCTTCTGTCATCTCAGCCGGAAGGGCCCGGGCCGATCGGTCCCGTTCTCCTCACGCCCGCCGTCGGCATCACTCGTTCGGTTTCTGGGTCGCGACGCTCGCGTTCCTGGTGAACATGGGGTTCTCCGCTGTCCCCACTCCTCTCTACGTCCTCTATCAGCGTCGCGACCACTTCTCCACGATCATGGTCACGGTCATCTACGCGGCGTACGCGATCGGCGTGATCGCCAGCCTGTTCTTCGGTGGTCACGTCTCCGACTGGGTCGGACGCAAACGAGTGCTGGTGCCCGCTCTGCTGGTGAGCGCGGTGAGTGGGTTGATCTTCCTTTTCGAGCCCAGTCTGCCCGGGCTGTTGGTGGCCCGGATCGTCTGTGGCGTCTCGGTTGGGCTGACCACCGCGACGGCCACCGCCTACCTGGGCGAGCTACATCTCGGGACGACCGCAGGCATGAAGGGATCACCGCAGTGGGCCCAGACGGTCGCCACCGCCGCGAATCTGGGCGGCATCGGCGTCGGACCGCTGGTCGCGGGCTTGCTGGCCCAGTACGCGCCACAGCCGCTGCGGCTGCCGTACATCGTCTTCGTCACCGCTCTGCTCATACTGGCTGCCCTGATCGCCCTGTCGCCCGAAACGACAGACATGCCGGATCCCGCTCCCCGGTACCGCCCGCAACGGGTCGCCGTACCGAGGCACGCCCGCCGCATGTTCTTCGCCGCCACCGCCGTGGCCGCTTTCGCGGTCTACGGCGTGTTCAACTCCCTGGCGCCGTCCTTCCTGGCGGGGACATTGCACGAGGACTCGCATGCGCTGGCCGGCGCGGTGGCGTTCGGCGCGTTCGCGTCCGGTGCCGTCGCGCAGATCTCGCTCAGCCGGGCCACGCTGCAGCGGACGTTGTCCACGGGGCCGCTGTTGCTGATCCCCGGCCTGGCGCTGCTGACAGCCGGGATGTGGCTGCCCGACCTGACGATGTTCGTGGTCGGCGGAGTGCTGTCCGGGGCGGGTGGCGGTCTGGCTTTCCGCGGCGCGCTGACCGCTGCCGGGGCGACGGCGCGGCCCGAATCCCGTGCGGAGGTGCTGGCGGGTTTCTTCCTGGGCGCCTACGTCGGCCTGTCCGTCCCGGTCGTGGGGCTGGGTGTGGCGTCCCGGTACGTGTCCCCGCGGGTGGTGATGCTCGTGTTCGTGGTCCTCGTGGCCGCCGCGGTACTGCTCTGCACGCGCCTCGTGGCCGCCGAGCACACCCGTCGCACCGCCGAAGCGGGCGTCAGCCGGGGGTAGCGGGGCGCCCGTCGCGCCGACCCGGCACGCCGAGGACCGCAGGTATGGAAGGTGTTCCCCGGTGATCTCCGCGACGGAGGTTTCCGCCGCGCGCACGATGTCCGCATGGGTCAGGTAATGGAACGAAGACCCCGAGCCGTTCTCCGGACCAAGACAGCCGAAGAAATCCCCGACCGCCCAGCCCGCTTCTGCCGACGGATCTCCGGCGCAGGACAACCAGCGACAGATTTGAGCCCGCGATTTCAGGCGCATCACACTAGCCGGAGAACACCTCAGGGTGGCGCAGGAGCTCAAGGCGAGTGCGTTTGATGTGGCCGATGAGCACGTGTTCCGCTGTTTCGACGTCCCGGCGCCGGATGGCCTCGATGAGCAGCCGGTGCTCGGCGTTGAGGACCCATTTCCGGTCCAGGGTCGCCATGCGGGTGAACGCGCGTCGATAGTGCTGCGTCATGTCCCAGTAGCGGTTGACCATGCTGCCGAGCTCGGTGCTGGTGCAGCCGCTGTAGGTGAGTGTGTGCAGCTCGCGGTCCAGGCGCAGGAAGTCCTCGACATCGTCGGTGGCCTCGATCTGTGCCTGGATCTCCTCGATCCGGTCGATGTCGGTGTCGCGCAGCGCGGGGATCGATTCCGCCAGGGCGAGCGGCTCGACCCGTTCGCGGATCTTGTAGGCGATCTCGCAGTCGCGCTGTTCCATCGTGGAAACCCAGGCTCCGGTGCTGGAGCGCAGGGTCACCAGGCCGGAGGATTCCAGTATGCGCAGTGCTTCCCGGACGGGCAGCCGGCTCGCGCCGAACTGCGCGGCGAGTTCGTCCTGGACGATGCGTTCACCAGGTGACAGCCGCCCGGCGAGGATCTGCTCGCGCAGGTGCTCGGCGATGCGCCGGCTGGCCACGCCAGGCCTGAGTGCTGCCTTAGTCGTCGCCACATGCCCTCCAGTGCGGCTGCTTCTTGATCTGAGCTGGTGAGGGGAGCCTATCGAAGGCCTTGCCACCCGGGTACGAGACGAGTTCGAACTGCATGCCCCAGGGTGCGAGGAAGTACACCCACCGCTGTCCTTCACTGGGGCCCTTGCTCGCCGTCGGAGCGCCGAGTACGCGGACGTCGCGTTCCCGCAGGTATGCGACGGCTGCGTCGAGGTCATTGACGTAGAGGGCGACATGGTGACCACCGATATCGCTGTTCCTGGGCTGTTCTCGGCGCTGGTCCGCGGCCTCGTACGCGAACACCTCGAAGATCGCGGCTCCGCCGCAGCGGAAGAAGTGCAGGCGGCGCATCACCGTGTCGGGTGCCACGTTGAGGTGGTCCGACATCCAGGTTCCGTCGTCCTGGTAGGGGCCGAGTGTGTACATGTACTCACATCCCAGGACATCGACGAGGAACTGCCGCGCCTCTTCGAGGTCGGGGACCGTGAATCCGAAGTGATCAATCCCCGCGAGTCCGGGCAGTCCGGATGGTGACGCCGTCATAGCTATCCCTCATTGGATCCGATCAGGAGCTGTCAGCTCCATCTAAGCCGGAAACACCTGGTGAGATCAAGACGCACGGCTTGTCATTGGATCCAATGTGTGTCAGTGTCGTCGATGTTTCAAGCCACGTCGAGGAGGCTTCATGGCCACGCACCACAGGCTGCGCGCGGCGTCGAACTGGGTGGAACTGCGATCCACGGAGAAGGACTGGGACAGCGTCGAGGGCGATGTCCTGCGCCGCATGTTCAGTCACCTGTTGTGGATCCGCCGTTTCGAGGAGCACGTACTGGAGCTCGCCGGGCAAGGCCTGATCCACGGCCCCGCCCACTCGAGCATCGGCCAGGAGGGCGGGGCCGTCGGTTCCGTGCAGCCGCTGCGCGACGACGACTCCATCAACGGCACCCACCGCGGACACCACCAGTTCCTGGCCAAGGCCTTCGCGCATGTCGCTGACGCCCCGTCCGGATCACTCCAGAAGATCACACCGAGCGTGCGGACGGTTGTGGAGCGCACGCTGGCCGAGATCTGCGGTCTCGAACGGGGGTTCTGCCGGGGCCGCGGTGGATCCATGCACCTGCAGTGGCGCGATGCCGGAGCGATGGGTACCAACGCCATCGTCGGCGGCGGTGTCCCGCAGGCTGCCGGCTTCGCCTGGGCCCACCGACAGGCGGGCTCCGATGCCGTCTCCGTGACCTACTTCGGTGACGGCGCGGTGAATATCGGCTCGGTGCTGGAGACGTTCAATCTCGCCGCCGCGTGGAAGCTGCCGGTCTGCTTCTTCATCGAGAACAACCAGTACGCGGTCTCCACGCACGTGGCCGAGGTGACCGCCGAGCCGCGGCTGTCCGCCCGCGGCCTTGGGTTCAACATCCCCAGCTGGCGCGTGGACGGCATGGACCCCGTGGCCGTCTGTCTGGCGATGCAGGAAGCCGTTGCGGTGATGCGCTCAGGGGGCGGCCCGACGATCATCGAGGCGGATCTGTACCGGTTCTTCCACCAGAACGGTCCGTACCCCGGCAGCGCCTTCGGGTACCGGGACAAGGCCGAGGAGAAGGCCTGGCGCGAGCGGGACCCGCTCGCCCTGCTCGAGCGGCAGATCCTGCGGCGTGAACTCGCGAGCCAGGAGGAGATCGACCAGGCCGCCGCCGACATCACCGCCACCCTTTCGGAAATCGACGACGAGCTGCTGGAACCGGAACCCGGCGGCAAGCCGGGTCAACGGCGGATCAAGCCGTCGGAGTGGCCCCGGACCACCTTCGTCGACGTCGGCGTCCGCGGTGACCTGAGCGAGTTCGACGGCGTCCGGTTCGAGGAAGCGGACACTTTCAGTGGCGCCACCGACACCGTCAAGTTCATCGACGTGGTCAGCAAGGTCATGGAGCGGCGCATGGCACAGGACGAAAGTGTCGTCGTCATGGGCGAGGACGTCCACAAGCTGAGGGGTGGCACGAACGGTGCCACCAAGAATCTCCCCGAGAACTTCCCGGGCCGTGTTCTGGGAACACCCATCAGCGAGAACGCCTTTGTCGGGCTCGGCGGCGGCATCGCCCTGGACGGACGCTACACGCCGGTCGTGGAACTGATGTACGCCGACTTCATGTGGGTGGCCGCCGACCAGTTGTTCAACCAGGTGGCCAAAGCCCGGCACATGTTCGGTGGCGACAGTGACGTGCCCTTCGTGCTGCGCAGCAAGATCGCCACCGGCACGGGCTACGGTTCCCAGCACACCATGGACCCCGCGGGGATCCTGGCGTCAGCCCCCGGCCTGCGCATCGTCGCACCGAGCACGCCCTTCGACTACGTGGGACTGATGAACAGCGCCCTGCGCTGCAAGGACCCGGTCGTGGTCCTGGAGCACGTCGATCTGTACACCTCGTCGGGCATCGGACCGGTCGACGACTTCGACTACTGCGTTCCGATCGGCAAAGCCGCCTTCAGACGACGAGGCCAGGATCTGACGATCATTTCCTACCTGTCGATGGTGGACCGGTGCCTGGAGGCTCTGGACGCGGTCAGGACGGTCGACGCGGATGTCATCGATCTGCGGTGGCTGAACCGGGCCGACGTCGACTGGGAGGCCATT
The DNA here is from genome assembly GCF_009377185.1 of Streptomyces spongiae. Classification (GTDB taxonomy): domain Bacteria; phylum Actinomycetota; class Actinomycetes; order Streptomycetales; family Streptomycetaceae; genus Streptomyces; species Streptomyces spongiae. Next base: position 27,199 of record NZ_VJZC01000004.1, on the reverse strand, counting down.
GAGCAGAGCGTCAAGAAGACCAACAACGTCCTCATCGTCGAGCAGGGGGCCGTGGGCACGTCCTACGGCGGCTGGCTCGCTGACGAGATACAGCGCCGCCTGTTCGACTGGCTGGACCAGCCGGTGCAGCGCGTGACGGGGGCCGAGGCGTCACCGAGCATCAGCAAGATTCTCGAACGCGCCGCCATAGCCGGCACCGAGGAGATCATCGCCCGGCTCCAGCAGATCTGCGAAGTCGACTGAGCTCGCCTGCATCCCGCAGTACGACAGGACATTAGGAGAGGTCATGGCCAAGCTGCTGCACATGCCAGAGGTGGCGGCAGGATCAACAGAGGCGATGCTGTCGCAGTGGCTCGTCAAGGAGCACGCCGACTTCGCCGCCGGGGATCCGATTGCCGTCATCGAAACCGACAAGGCGTTGGTCGAGCTCGAGGCGGAACATGACGCCACGCTGGCGGGCATCCTCGCGGAGGCCGGCAGCACTGTGGAGGTCGGCTCGCCCATCGCGGTGCTCCTGGATCCAGGCGAGGAAGCCACCGATCTGGTCGCGGTGCTGGCCCGGCTGGGAGTCACCGAGCGCCCCTTCGCGGACACCACTGCGCGGGCCGACACCACGGCCGGCCCGCCCCGGGACGGGCAGGGTGCAACCCCGGTCCCACCCGAGGAGGCCGAGCGGATATTCGCCAGTCCACTGGCGAGGCGGCTGCTGAAACAGGCCGGACTGTCGTTGACCGACGTCCAGGGCACCGGACCGCACGGACGGATCGTCCGCAAGGACGTCGAGCGGGCGATCGCAGCCCGAGCAGGCGGTGGCACGGCTGCGGACAACGGCTCGGCCCCCAAGTCCTCGGCGGAGAACCCGGTCGACGTCAGCCGGGCCCTGCCGGCCAAGGCCGACCCGGCCACCACGTCGCCCGCCCATTCACCGGCTGTGGAGGCCGGCCGGTATGCCGCACCGGCACAACCGGGCGTCGCCGAGACCATCCCGCACACACGCCTGCGGCGTGCCGTGGCTGCCCGCCTGACGCAGAGCAAGCAGCAGGCGCCGCATTTCTATCTCAAGGGCAGTGCCCGCATAGACGATCTCCTGGCTCTTCGGCACGAGATCAACCAGGTCTCCGCCGTCCGCGTCTCGGTCAACGACTTCGTCATCAAGGCTGCGGCGTACGCGCACCAGCAGGTACCGCAGATGAACGCCATCTGGCAGGACGAGGCCATGCTCCGCTACGCCTCCGCCGACATCGGCATCGCCATCGCCTCCTCCCGAGGCCTCGTCACCCCGGTCGTCAGGTCCGTGGAGTCGCGGGCCCTGAGCAGCGTGGCAGCGCAGGTCAAGCAGTACGTCGAGCAAGCCAACGCCGGACGGCTCGTCCAGGGTGACCTTGAGGGCGGCACCCTGACCATCACCAACCTCGGCATGTTCGGGGTGGAGGAGTTCACCGCCATCATCAACCCGCCCCAGGCCGCCATCCTCGCGGTCGGCGCAGGCCGAAAGGAGCCGGTCATCAGCAGCGAAGGAACCCTCACCACGGCGACCGTCATGAGGGTGGTGCTCTCCGTCGACCACCGGGCCGTCGACGGCGCTGACGCGGCACGCTGGATGAGCGAGTTCACCAAGGCGATGGAGCAGCCCTTGCTCACGCTCGTTTAGTAGAGGTCCTACCGGTAGTCCGGGTCCTTCAGGCCCTTCTCCTCGCTCTTCCACTCAGGGACGCGACCTGGCGGCCCCAGCGCAGAACCCTTCGGATTTCGACCGAACATGAGGCTCGTACACCCGTGGAATCACACACCCCATTCGCACAGACGGACACCGAACTGCTGGAGGCGGCCTTCGCACTCCACCAAGGCGGAAAGCTTGAGACGCGCCCGACCGTGCCGCTCAACGACGCAGGCGACCTGTCCCTCGCCTACACGCCCGGTGTGGCCTTGGTGTGCTCCGCCATCGCGCGTCAGCCGCATCTCGTATACGACTACACGTGGAAATCCTCGACCGTTGCGGTCATCACTGATGGCACCGCAGTGCTCGGCCTCGGAGACATCGGTCCATATGCCGCCCTCCCGGTCATGGAAGGCAAGGCCGTCCTGCTCAAGCAGTTCGCGGACATCGACGCGGTCCCCATCGCACTCGACTCCACCGACGTCACTGAACTCGTCGACACAGCAGCCCGCCTGGCGCCTTCCTTCGGCGGGATCTTCCTCGAAGACGTCTCCGCACCGCGCTGTTTCGAGATCGAAAGCCGCCTGCAGGAGCGCCTCGACATACCGGTCTTCCATGACGATCAGCACGGCACCGCGATCGTCACCCTGGCCGCGCTGCGAAACGCCGCGAAACTCACCGGGCGTTCACTGGGCGAGCTGCGGGCGGTGATCTCCGGCGCCGGTGCGGCCGGTGTGGCCATCACCAGGATCCTCGTGGAGGCAGGCATCGGTGACGTCGCTGTCGCGGATCGCCGCGGCGTGCTGCACCTCGGACGCGACGACCTGACCCCGGTCAAGCAGGAACTCGCTGCCACTACCAACAAGGCCGGCCGGACCGGTTCGTTGGAGCAGGCCCTCATCGGCGCCGACGTCTTCATCGGTGTCTCCGCCGGGACCGTGCCCGAAGCGGCGGTCGCCGGGATGAACAAGGACTGCTTCGTGTTCGCCATGGCCAACCCGACGCCTGAAGTCCATCCCGACATCGCGCACAAGTACGCGAGGGTCGTGGCCACGGGGCGCTCCGACTATCCCAATCAGATCAACAACGTCCTTGCCTTCCCGGGGGTCTTCGCCGGCGCTCTGCAGGTGCGCGCCACCCGCATCACCGAGAACATGAAGCTGGCGGCGGCCCGGGCACTGGCCGCGGTCGTGGAGGACGAACTGTCCGAACAGCGGATCGTTCCCAGCCCGTTCGACGAGCGGGTCGTCCCCGCGATCGCTGACGCAGTGGCGGGCGCGGCCAGGGCCGACGGGGTCGCCCGCCGATAATCCTCGCCACGCCGCACGCGGCCACGCGTACGGGCGCTCGCGCCGGCCGTGCACCGCATGGCCGGCGCTCCTGCGTGTGAGCCGCATACCGGCGGCTCCCCCAACCCACCGGGCATCCCCGTTCTCTGGCCGGCGTCACAAGGGTTGACAGCTCCTGGGGCGCACCGTCAGCATGGCGCGTACTGCAATCGGTTGCAGATCGGGTCCGAACAGGCAGATCAGGGCTCGAGTGCGAGCTGGTGCAAAGGACTGCGAGTCGGTCTCTTTCCGCTCTCTTTCCATGACTTCACCGCATGCATCCGATTGCAGAGAAGCGGGGAGCCCGCACTGAGGCAGAGCCGGCGGTCCACCCACGTGTGCCGGCTCTCCGAACGGACCGTCCGCATCGGACGCGCCGCCGACCCACCCGAGGCCCAGCTGTGTCCCGAGGCAACCCCTCGAAGGAAGAGCGGGCAGAGCCGCCGCGCGTCCTCATCACCGCACCACGGCAACGCGTGTGCCCGACCACCCGTATCCCGGTCACCGGTTTGCCGCACCGGAGATCAGAGCGGGAGACAAAGGAGTCATCGTGACCGCCACCACCGCACCGACGGGCCGGGCGCCGCCTCGCCGGGACCGCAGAGCGAGCCGCGACCTGGTCGACGGTGGTGCCGCGCCCCTCACTGACCTTCTCCTGGGAGCCAATCCCACCTCTCCATGATCATGTGATTCGCGTCGACGGACGTCTTCGGTGCCAGGGCCGCCGTCGTCGGGGCCACCGGCCTTGTGGCCCACAGGGGCCTGGCCTTGGTCATCCTCACTCTTCACAGCGCGAGAACCGCGCTCACGCAGGCGATCGCGCAGGAAGCCGGCGTCGGACAGTCGTGCACCACAGGCCCGCCCCCGCTGGGACCAGGGCCATCCGCCACCCGATTGACGGCCTTCCTCACACCCTGACCGAGCACACAGCAGCCGACTCCGATCCAGGCACCGCTCGGGGCGGCCAGGAAGATCCGGTCCGTCACACCTCATCCACATCCGGCTGGTATTCCCACCAGCTACGTTCGCGAAGGACCCTGATGTGACTGCTCAAACGTCCTCCCACGCGCGCCAACCGCTCGACATGAGAGATCACTCCGCCGTTCCCGCTTCCGGCGTGGAATCAGGAAACGATCCGCTGCATGTCGCCCCGCGCGCCGGTCGCCCTGGCCGGCTCTCCCTGAACATGGCTTTCTGGTCCCTGTTCAGCGCGATGTTCTGGCTCACGCCGCTGTCTCGACCGCCCAGGCGGTCGGCAGTACCGACGCCCTGATCGGCATGGCCCTGGCAACCGCCCTCTTCGGAGCGGTGAACATGGTGCTCGCCCGCTACGCCGCGAAATCCGGCCTCAGCGTCGCCATGCGATCGCGGCGCCTGTTCGGCTACGTCGGCGCCACGCTCGCACCGCTCATCCTGGGCGCGACCTGTCTGTACTACGCGGTCTTCGAAGGGTCCGTCATCGCCGTCACCTTCCAGCACTACTTCGCCCCGAACAGCGACATACGCATCTGGTACGCCGTTTGCGTCCTCTACGCGATCCCGCTCGCCCTGGGTGGCGTCCAGAGGTGGCTGGACAGACTCAACGGATGGCTGCTGCCCCTCTATGTCATCGGCATGATCGCTCTGGTCGTCACAGCCGGAACCCAGCACGGATTCCACGGAAGGTTCCTGAGCGTCGCCGCCCCGGCCGCGACCGGCGACCTGCCCGGCTGGCTCTACGCCTTCTGCATCTACCTCGGCCTTTCCGTGATGATGATGTCGACGGTGGACTTCGCCAGGTTCGGGAGAACCTCCGACTCGCGCTTCCACGGACTGGTGACATTCGGCCCGGTCTTCTACGTGGCCACCTTCATGGGCAACGGCCTGATCGGCCTCTTCGTCATGGAAGCGGTGTTCCCCGGCCAACTGGCGTCGGAGACCGGCATCGTCGACGCCGTGCTGAACACCCTGGGCTTCGCCGGACTGCTCCTCATCTTCGTCAGCCAGACACGCATCAACACGGCCAACTACTTCCTCGCCTCCTCCAACCTGGACGCCGTCGCAGCCCAGGTGCTGCGCATCCAGTGGCCCCGCTTCGTCTGGGTCCTGGTCACCGGGGCACTGACCTACGTGTTCATGCTCACCAACGTGTTGTCCTACCTCCTGACCGCACTCGCCTGGCAGGGCGTGTTCGTCGTCGCCTGGGTCGGCGTGATGCTCGCCCACCTCGCCCACGACCGCGACGGCAAGTCCGACACCCCCGAGTTCCGCCCCGGCCGCCTGAGCCGGTTCTCCGTCGGTCTGGTCGCCTGGCTGGTCCCATCGGTCACCGGCATCCTCATCACCGAGTACGGCGCCCCCGGCGCCTGGTACACCCAGGGCGTCCTGATCGGTGTGTTCGCGCTGTCCTGGGTCCTGTACACGGCCACCGCCCGATGGGGCCGCTCCCCGGTCCTCCAGCGCGGTGACGACCCGCGCGACGAGGTGACGGATCCGTGGACGACCATGATTCGCTGCCACCGGTGCAAGCGGTACAACACCGCCATCGAGGTGGACCGTGACCCCACCGCCGAGGACGCGGCGATCTGCGCGTCCTGCGCCGAAGGGAGCACGGACTTCCGGAAGGCGGCCCTGGCGCAGAGCCGCAAAGACACCTCGGCCCCGGCAGCGACGTCCCCCGCATAGGTGCCACCACTGCCCCCGGAACGGGAGCGGCGGTACCGGGGCTGATCCCATGGGCCCCCGCCCCACCCGCCGTGCGCCGGAGCCCGACGGCTTCAGCGCACGGCGGGTGGGGCACGGTTTCGGGAGACCCTGGGACGGCCCGGCAGCGTGGTGCGGCCATCGTCCGGGCTGGTCGGTCGGCGACCAGCCCGGGCGCTCGCTGTTCAGGGCGTCGGAAGTGGGCACGTGCCGCAAGCGGGGCTTCGATGGCCGAAGCGACCGGCAGACCGGGTGCCTGCCGGTCGGGCGTCTGCCGCTGGCGCGAACCCAGGCGGCTCCTCTTTTCCGCCGCGGTGTCCGCGGGGAGCAAGGCTTTGCCGGCGAAGGAGCGCATCACAAAGGCGCGCAGGTAGTGCCGGCCTGTCGCACAGCCCCTTCACGACTGGTTCTCGCGGAGCCAGACGAACGGCAGACACTCCAGGCCCGGAGCTCGCCGGGCCTGGAGTGCGTTGGGTGCGCCGGCCTGGGTTCGCGGCGCACGCGGTGGGGATTGAGCGAAGCGCCTGACAGCGCAGGAGGCGCCCGGGCGTTCGGCCCGGTCGTGGTGTCAGGCCGCGAAGGCCGCGGACCGGTGGACGACACGTCCGCCGACCACCGTCAGCTCCGACGTGATGCTGGGAATCACCTGGGCGGCCACGCTGAAGTAGTCGTCGCTGAGAACGGCGAAATCGGCCCGGGCTCCAGGGTGGAGATGGCCCCGGTCGGGCTCCTCGAAGGAGAACCAGGTGCTGCCGCGCGTGTAGAGGTGAAGTGCCTGTTCGCGAGAGAGACGGTGTCGCGGGGCGCGCTGGACCGAGCCGTCCAGGGAACGGCCCTCGACCAGCCACCACAGTGACAGCCAAGGACTGTACGAGGAGGCCCTGGTCGCGTCCGTGCCCGCACCGAGAGGCAAGTCGGCCTCCAGCAGATCTCCCAGCGGAGGTACCGTCTCCATGCTGCCCGGGCCCCAGCCGCGCTCCGACGAAGCGCCCTTGAACACCTGGTGGTCGTCCACGACGACTCCGGCGCCAAGTGCCTTGAGCCGCCTGATGTTGCGGCGGCTGATGGTGTCGGCGTGGGCGAGGGAGAAACGCAGTGCGTCGAGCGGGGTCTCGCGGTGGACCGTCTCCCATGCGTCCAGGATTCGGTCGATCGTCGAGTCGAGGACGGCGTGTATGTGCATCGGCCAGCCGCGTTCGACGACCCGCCGGGTGATGGCCAGCAGTTCCTTGTAGGACTGGTCGCCCAGCTCGAACGGTGTGAGCCCCTCGAAGTCGTGGCAGCCGTAGTGGATGATCTCTCCCACACCGAGGATCCGCAGGAGGTCGTCACCGAAGCGGCTCTGCGTGTGGCGCAGCCAGCCGTCGAGCTGGTCGAGCTCCTGTCCGGCGTCGACCGCGGAGACGTACAGCCTCATACGGGTGGTCAGTTCTCCGGCCCGCCACAGATCGAAGAGGGGCTCGTAGCGCTCGGGCGACATCCCGAAGCCACCGGGGTCGACCACGCCGGTCAGCCCCACCGCGTTGAGGTCGGCGAACATCGCCCTGGTGGAGCTGAGTTGTTCGGCGTGGCTCGGGTGAGGGATGGCGGCCATGCACCGGGTGAACGCCGCCAGCCCCCGGATCACCCCGGTGGCCCGCCCGGTGGCGGGGTCCCGCTCCACAGCGTCGCCGGGCAGGTCCGTCCACTCGGCCAGGCCCACGGTGCGGGCTGCCCGGCTGTTGAGGATCCCCACGTCGTAGAGACCCTGCACATAGACCGGGTGGTCGGGCGCCACCGCGTCGAGTTCCACCTGCGTGGGCGGCCGGTTCTCGTCGAACTGGCAGGGATGCCAGCCGCCGATCGCCCGGATCCACGCGCCGGCCGCCGAGCCCCTGGCGGCGGCCCGGATGCTCTCCAGCGCATGCCCCAGCGCCGGCATCCCGGACCAGTGCAGTTCGCTGGACCAGGTGGAGCCCGCCCGTACCGCGTGCATATGGCCGTCGACCAGGCCGGGGATCACCCTCCGGTGGTCAAGGTCGACGATTTGGGTGGCCGGTCCCGCCAGCGCGAGGAGGCCCGGGACGCTGCCCACGGCGACCACCCGTCCTCGCGCCACCGCGAGGGCCTCGTGTTCCCTGACCTCACCGGCCGTGTCGCCGTGGACAGGCAGCCCTGGCCAGATCCGGCCGTTGACGTAGACCGTGTCCGGTGGTGAGGAGGCGGGCTGGGAATGCTCCATTCCGGGGTTCCTTTCCTTCCGGGACTTCGATGTCCGGAGGGCTGTTGAGTGCGCGGGGGGCTTGGTCACGGAAGCGGCCGATGTGCCCTGCGGTGACGGACGCGGTCCCCATGAGTGACAGAACGCGGTCACCACGCCAGGGCGATGTACTTGGACTCCGTGTAGTCGAGCAGACCCTCGTGGCCGCCCTCGCGGCCGATGCCGCTCTGCTTCGTGCCGCCGAAGGGTGCCGCCGGATCGGACACGACGCCACGGTTGAGGCCGACCATGCCGGAGTCCAGGCGCTCGCTCACCCTGAGGCCGCGGGCCAGATCGGTGGTGTAGACGTAGGCGACAAGACCGTACTCGGTGGCGTTGGCCAGGTCGACCGCCTCGTCCTCCGTGGTGAAGCCGACGACCGGGGCCACGGGGCCGAAGATCTCCTCCTCCAGTACGGGCGCGCCCGGGGGCACGTCCTTCAGCACTGTCGGCGGGTAGTAGTAGCCCCTACCCGCCGACGGCTCGCCGCCGGTCACCACCGAGGCGCCGGCTCGCACGGTGCTCTCGACGAGTACGGCGACCTTGTCCCGGCTCTCCGCATTGACGAGCGGGCCGACCTGCACGCCCTCGTCGAGGCCGGGACCGACTTTGAGAGCGCCCATCGCCTCGGCCAGTCTGCGGGTGAACTCGCCGACGACGGGAGCCTCGACGTAGAAACGGTTCGCCGCGGTGCAGGCCTCACCGCCGTTGCGCATCTTCGCCACCATGGCGCCGGCCACGGCCTCGTCCAGGTCGGCGTCGGCGAAGACCAGGAACGGCGCGTTGCCGCCGAGTTCCATCGAGCAGTTGACCACGGTCCTGGAGGCGGCGGCGAGCAGGACCCTGCCGACTTCGGTGGAGCCGGTGAACGACAGCTTGCGTACCCGGGGATCGTCCAGCATCGCGCCGACGACCGCCCCGGAGCGGCGGGAGGGCAGCACGTTGACCGCACCGTCGGGAACGCCCACCTCCTGGAGGAGGGCGCCGATGGCCAGCGCGGTCAGCGGTGTTTCACTGGCCGGCTTCAGTACCACGGTGCAGCCGGCCGCCAACGCCGGGCCGATCTTCCGGGTGGCCATCGCGGCGGGGAAGTTCCATGGCGTGACCAGGACCGACACGCCGACCGGCTGGTGCAGAACGAGGATCTTGTTGGAGCCGGACGGGGCGGTCTGGACGCTGCCCAGGGTTCGCACGGCCTCCTCCGCGTACCAGCGGAAGAACTCCGCGGCGTAGGCGACCTCGCCGCGGGCGTCGACGAGGGCCTTGCCGTTCTCCATGACGATCAGCTCGGCGAACTCCTCCGCCCGCTCGGTCATCAGGTCGAAGGCGCGGCGCAGGAGCTCGGCTCGCTGCCGTGGCGGGGTGGCGGCCCAGCCGGGAAGGGCGGCGTCGGCCGCGGCGACGGCGGCGAGCGCGTCCTGTGTGGTCGCGTCGGCGACATCAGCGAACTTCTCGCCGGTGGCCGGGTCCATGACATCGAAGCGGGAGCCGTCGCTCGACGGACGCCAGTGGCCGCCGACGAACAGGCCGGTGGGGACTTTGTCGATACGGAGTCGGGCTGGGGAGCCCGAGTTGTGTGCGCTCACTGATTCATCGCCTTCTGCACGGTCTTGATGTTGTGGTCCGCCGAGGGGCGCCGGGTGGTGCTGCGCGTCGGCGTCAGGGCTTGGCATGTGCGGAGTGACACAGAACCGAGGGCCGACGCGAGCCGAAAGCGATTCTCCTCAGCAATCGCCGCTCTGTACGCCCGTCGCACAGCCGGGTGTCTCCACAGCGAGCGGTGGGCCGTCATCGCCGACGGCTCCCATGCCGTCCTGGGCGCGGGTGGCCGCTCGCTTCGTACCCCCATGGGATCGGCGGGCGCCCGTCCGCCGTCGTCACTGGTTCGCTGCGTCTGGTGGCGCTGTCGGCCCGGGCCGGCGCAGCGGCCCGGACGGGGCTGGTCCTGTCAGTACGCGTTGGCGACGAACAGTTCCTGCGCCGGGAACTTCGTGAGAATCTGCGGACCGTCCGCGGTGACCACGACCTCCTCCTCGATGCGCGCGGCGGAGAAGCCGTCGGAGGCCGGGCAGTAGGTCTCCAGGGCGAAGACCATTCCCTCCTGGATCTCCACAGGGTTCTCCAGGCTGTTGAGGCGGCTGATGATGGGCCGTTCGTGCAGGCCGAGACCCAGGCCGTGCCCGAACTGGAGGCCGAAGGCGGCCATCTCGTCGGCGAAGCCGAACTCGGTCGCGGCCGGCCACACTCGGGCCACCTCGTCGGTGCCGACTCCCGGCTTCACCACGGCGATCGCGGCGTCCATCCACTCGCGTGCCTTGGTGTAGGCGTCGCGCTGCGGGCTGGTGGCACTGCCGACCGCGAAGGTGCGGTAGTAGCAGGTCCGGTAACCGTTGTACGACTGGATGATGTCGAAGAATGCCTGGTCACCGGGGCGGATGAGACGGTCGGAGAAGTTGTGCGGATGCGGGTTGCAGCGCTCGCCGGAGACCGCGTTGATGGCCTCGACCTGGTCGGAACCCATCTCGTAGAGGCGTTTGTTGGCCAGCGCGACGATCTCGTTCTCCCGGATTCCGGGCTTGAGCACGTCGACGATGTCCTGGTAGACGCCGTCCACCATGGCCGCCGCCATGGAGAGCAGAGCGATCTCGTCCTGCGACTTGATGGTCCGGGCGTCCAGCATCATCTGCTGGGCGTCGACGACCTTCAGGCCCTGCCGCTGCATTTCGAACAGGAACGGCGGCTCGACGATGTCGACACCGACCGGCATGTCCGCGACGCCGGCGTCTTCGAGCATGCCCTTGATCTCGCGCACGGCGGAAGCCATGAGACCGGCGTCCGGAGCGATGGCGCCGCGCATGCCGAGCATGCCGGCACGGGAGTTCTCGGGCTTCAGCCAGGGTGCGAAGAGCTGGTGGTGTCTGGCCGCGGAACCGAAGTCCCACAGCACCGGCTCTCCACCACGGGGCAGCAGCGCGTACCGGGTCATCTTGTCCCCAAGGGCACCGCCGATCCATGTCTGCGTGGTGTAGCGGATGTTGTAGAAGTCGAACAGCAGGAAAGCACCGCATTCGCCCGCGTCCAGGGCAGCACGGGCGCGCCCCAGGCGGTAGGCCCGCAAGCGGTCGTAGTCGACGCGCGTCTCGTAGTCGACCGCGCTGTGTCCGTGTGCGGGGATGGGGCGCGAGCTGTTCGTGCTCGTCACTGTCATCGTGTGGTCGGTCCTTTGTCGCTTCGGCCGGCGTTCACCGGCGGCCGTGCGGGTGGTCGGAGGAGGAGCGCTCAGGACTCGGGTGTCAGGCCGTCGTCCACCGCGACGTTCTCCGGCTCCAGCGTGATGCCGCAGCGGCGTGCCTGCTCAAGGAGGAGCGTGGCGAAGTCCTCTTCGGTGTGCCCGGCGCCGATCGCCGCCTGGACGAGCTGGGCGGTGGCGGACGCCACCGGCATCGGGACCTCCAGCTCACGGGCCGCGGTCAGCCCCAGGTCGAAGTCCTTGCGCAGCAGGATGTTGGTGAAGGTCGGCTTGAAGTCCAGGTTGACCAGCGCCGGCGACTTGTACTGGGTGAAGACCGAGCCCATCACCGAGTCGTTGAGGAATTCCAGGAACGCCGAACGCTTGACGCCGCCCTTCTCCGCCAGGAGCGTGATCTCGGTCAGCGACTGGGTGACCACGCCCAGGAAGACGTTGTGCGCGATCTTGACGAGACGGGCCACCTCGTCCTCACCGACGTAGGTCACACCGCGGCCCAGCAGGTTCAGCAGCGGCTCGACGGAGTCGAACACCTCGCGCGGGCCCGAGACGGCGACGGTCAGCTTGCCGGCCGCGATCACCTTCGGGTTGCCGCTCACGGGGGCGGCCAGGAAGTCGGTGCCCCGCTTGGCGGCTTCCTCCCGTACGCGGGCGGAGACCTGGGTCGAGACGGTGGAGCTGTCGATCAGCACGCCCGGCGCGGTGTCCGCGGTGAGCACGCCTCCGGGGCCGGTGGTGACGGACTCCAGGTCCGCGGAGGCAGAGACCATCACGAAGACCACATCGCGGTCGGCCAGTTCCTCGGGCCGGTCGACGATCGTCGCGCCCAGGTCGGCCAGCGGCGCTGCCTTGGCCCGCGTCCGGTTGTAGACGGCGACATCATGGCCGGCGTCCAGCAGCCGCGAGGCGAGCTGGTATCCCATCCGGCCGGCACCGATCCAGCCGATACGGGGACGGTCCGTGGCTGCGTACGTCATGGTGTTTCCTCACTTTGGAAGACGGCTCAGCAGGGGTTCCAAGCCGGCCCTCGACAGTCCCGGCCGAGGCGTGGAAGGCCGATGGCGCTGTATGGAGTGCATTCGGTTGCCTCCACTGGACACCTGCCATGCTTGGATCGCGAAGGGAAGGAACGGCGGACTGATCTGCGCTGATCATCTTTTGCCTTCGAGATGAGCGGAAGTCGATGCATCGCTTCAGTCCTGATTTCTGCAACCGATCGCCATGTCATGTTTGCTCTGAGGTTTCACAGCTGTCAAGGGGTGCGACGCCTGCATCCTGGGGCGAGGTCAAAGATCGTGGAAAGGGCTGGGAAACGCCCGAGCCGGCCGACGCTGTCGGCAGGCGCGTCGGCACGGCGATCGGTTGTCGTGAAGCGGGGGCGTACATAGAATGCGCGAGTGAGTAAGCGCCCCACCATGTCCGACGTCGCACGCCTTGCCGGTGTCCACAAGGCCACGGCCTCCCGTGCTCTCAACCCCAGTACGAGCGGCCGGGTCAACGCGGCGACAGCCAGGCGGGTCAGGGCTGCTGCGGAGGAGCTGGGGTTCACCCTCAACACCGCCGCCCGCAGCCTGCGCACCAACCGCTCATTCACGGTCGGGGTGCTTCTGCCCGATCTCACCAACCCGCTGTTCCCTCCGGTTGCACGGGGAATCGAGGAGGTACTCACAGCCCGTGGCTACACCGCGCTGCTGGCCAACACGGACAACGACGAGGCCAAGGAGCGCCACCAGTTCGACGTTCTGCTGGGGCGCCAGGTCGACGGGTTCATCGTTGCCACAGCGCAGCGCGAACACGCACTGTTGGAAGAGGCGCACAAGTCCCGTGTGCCGATCGTGCTGCTCAACAGATGCACCGATCAGCCGCTCTTCCCGCTCGTCGCGGGCGACGACAACACCGGCATCCTGTTCGCCGTCCGGCATCTGCTGGACCGAGGGCACCGGTCCATCGCTCATGTCGCCGGGCCGCAGGACGTGTCCACCGGGATCACCCGGGCCCGGGCCTTCCGTCATGCGATGGAGATTGCGGGAATCAGCCATGAGCAGGCCCTCGTCGTACCAGCTCAGGCTTATACGGTGGCGGCGGGAGAGCGGGCCACGGAGGAACTCCTCGACCACCACCCGGCCACCACGGCGATCGTCGCCGGCAACGACCTGATCGCGCTCGGAGCGCTCCATGTGCTGCGTGCCAGGGGACTGCGCTGCCCGCAGGACATATCGCTGGTCGGATTCAACGACATGCAGTTCGCGGACGAGTTCCAGCCCCCGCTGACCACTGTCCATGTGCCGCATCTCGAACTCGGCGCGGAGGCGGCGCGCCTGCTGCTCGAACAACTGGACAGCTCGGAAGAGTCCGCCGGCGGGGCGCCGGTGGCCAAGACCGTGCTGTTCCCCCTGCATCTGGTCGTACGGGAATCGACCGCGGACGTGGCGGACCGTGAGGGGGGACTCGGCTGAGCCGCACCGCAAGTGGTGTGACAGGCACCTCGTCGCCAGGCCCACCCAATCAGGTTGCTGCGCTGTCAGGCACGGGAGAGAGCCGACCGCGACGACCGGCAAGGGTGCTGCGGAGCGGGTGCCAGGGCGTAAGCGGGGCTTGGCCGTGGACGCGCTCGGGCTGATCATCGCGGGGGTGGTGATGGCGGCCTCGGCCACCGACGACCCACCCGCAGCGGACACGCCCCTGGCCAGCACCGTCAACCACACCGAAAGCCTGCGCGCAACACTCAAACGCCTCGTCGCCCGCGGCAGTACGGACATAGCCCTCACGGAACGCCCTCTGGTATCTCATGTATGCGAGCAGGCTGCGGCGGCCGGCCCGAAGCACTGGCTGTTGTACTGCGCGAACACCGCGTAGTGCGAGACGAACGGCCGGGAACTCGGCGATGCCTTGCTCCGGCGCTTGCGCAGATACATGACCAGCGGTCGCAGAAGTCGTCGGCACCTCATCCGCAAGCGGTCGGCGGCTGACAGGTCGTTGACCCCGGCGATCCGGGCGAAGTCGAAGGGGTCCTCGAAGAAGTAGTTCCAGACGAGGGGAGACACACCCCGGCCGCGGAGCAGCGCGGGCAGATCGAGCATGAACAGGTGATGCTTCTCGTTGTTCAGTGTCGCCAGCTCGAACGTCACACCGGGGAAGTGTGCGCCGATGCGCTTGTAGAGCGGCACCAGCTTCTCGGTGGCCGACCCGACCGTCCATCGCCGCCCCGCCTGCAGGTTGACGAGGAGCATGTGTTTGAGGAGCATGAACAGAAGATCGCTTCGCCGGAAGTCGGGATGGGTGGCGACCCGCGATGCCTCGACGAGCTCGTCGTTCGTCGGAAACCCCGGCGGCGAGGGCACATAGCGCTCGTGCTCCAGCTTCGCTCCGTCAGGATGGAAGATGGCCCGGCTCGTCGCGACGAGTTGCCCGCCCACGCACAGCATGAAGATGCGCGACCGGGCGTCGTCGGCGTCGGCCATGCTCTCGGGCGTGGCGTCGGGCGCTGCCTTGCCGACCAATGGCACCGCGGCGGGGACCTCGACATCGATGGCGAACGGGCTCAAGCGCCAGACGCGCATGGAGACCATCGCGGATCCCATGGCCACCTCGGCACCGAACTGCTCTCCGGAGCGGATCTGCGCGGGTACGACAGGCCCGTGGGTCGATGGGGCGAAGTGCACACGCCTGATCATGGAAACGACGGTACCGCTCGACCTCCGATACTCATCGCAAGCATCAACGTCGGGCACGCGAACAGATGGTGCAGATTCCGCGAAGGCGTATTAGGCGACGATGACCTCGATTCCGGCATCCTCCAGTCGGGCCAACTCGTCCCGGTCCGCGCCCAGGTCCGTGACCAGTACGTCGATCGCGCCGATCGGCGCGATCTGCGTGAACCCACGCCTTCCGATCTTGGTCGAGTCGGCCACAACGATGGTTCGAGCAGCCTGGCGGACGATGGTCGATCCGATTTCCGCGACAAGTTGATGGGGCGTGGTGAGACCCCCGTCGGAGCTCAGTCCGTCGCATCCGATGACCGCGACATCGGCGTTCATCCCTTCGACCGCCAGCACCGCCTGCGGACCGACGAATGTCATGTAGGAGTGGAGATAGGTTCCGCCGACAGCGACCAGATGGGGGTCCTGCCAGCTGCTGATCTCCTCGATGACGGGCAGCGAGTTCGTGACCACGGTGAGCGTGGAGTGCAGTTCCCGAGGCAGGTGTGCGGCGACGCGAGCGACCGTGGAACCGGAGTAGAAGAAGACGGAGAGCCCCGGCTCCAGGAGTTCCACCGCCCGTGCGGCGATGATCCGCTTGGCGTGCAGGTTTCTGCTTGCCGCCTGGGCGTACTGGGGTGAACTCACCGCGGGCGGCGGCTTGGCGGCTCCGCCGCGGACACGAGTGATCAGACCGTCGTTCGCCATGGCCGTGAGGTCACGTCGTACGGACATCGCGGTGAGGCCGAACTCTTCGGACAGTTCTTTGACCCCGACAAAGTCCTGCGTCTCGAGAACCTCCAGGATGTGCGCACGGCGCGCGGCGGCATCCCATCGCGTGTCGTGTGATGCGGACACGGGCACTGCCTGACCTCCGGGTGTCTCAGGGGCCGTGGCGGCCACCACTGCTCGCGGGACTGAACCGTACTGCTGGGCCACGGAACACGTCACCGCACACGGTTCATGTTCGCACGTCTCCGGATGCGCGAGCGAACGAACATTTCCGTTCGGCGAGAGCCAGGGAACAGACGCGGGCCCAACAGGACGACCCGGAGAACCGAAAGGCTTGCATGTCACTTGAACAAGCATCTAGTGTTCATTACGCGACAATAAATGTTCTAACGAACATAAATGGATGACCGAAACTCTCCTGGGAAGCGAGGTGCGCGGTGTCGCCGCGATCCGACTATGACGTCTTGATCATCGGAGGCGGCGTTCTCGGAACGGCCGTTGCGGAGCGACTGGCCCGTACCGAGACGCGCGTCGGTCTCGTCGAGGCCGAGAACGACGTCGCGGAACATGCTTCCAAGGGCAACGCCGGCGTCGCCGTCTCCTATTACGGCGCCCCGGGCACGCTGGAGACACAGCTGATCAACACGAGTGCCCCGCTGTGGGAGGAGGTGTGCGCGCGCCTGGACGTGCCGTACCGCCGTATCGGCGGGGTCATGGTCGCCCTCGACGCCGCCGAGGCGGAACGCCTGGAGCACACACATCAGGAAGTCCTCGCCTGCGGAGTGGCTGTCCAGGCCCTGGACGCACGTCAGGTCCTGGCCAGGGAACCTCTGGTCACACCGCATGCGGTGGCAGGGCTGCTGCTACCCGACGAGGGCATCGTCGACCCCATGCGGCTGACCGCCGCCTACGCCCGTCTGGCCGCGACGAACGGATGCGACTTCCGTTTCGCGGAGCGAGTGGTCGGCATCGAGCGGGACAGCGACGAAGTCCTCGCCGTCATCACCCCCACCTCACGCCTGACCGCCCGCTTCATCGTCAACGCGGCCGGAGTCGGCGCTGCCGGGATCAGCCGCATCGCGGGCGGCGAACCCCTGGTCAGCCGGCCCCGCAAGGGCCAGTACGCGGTGGTCGACCGCGCCTTCGGGCAGCGGCTGTCATCGATCGTCTTCTGTACGCATCTGCCGGACACCAAGGGCACCAACGTCGTGCCGACCACACACGGATCGGTGCTCCTGGGGCCCACGGCCCAGGACATCGAGGATCCCGACGACCGCGCCACGGATGCCGAGACCATCGAGTCCGTCGTGGACCGGGCGGCACGGCTGGTGCCGGAGGTCCGCGACGCCTACATCATGAAGACGTTCGCAGCCAACCGTCCTGCCGGCGACGAGCAGCACCGTCTCCGTTTCGACACCAAGGTCCCCAACCTGCTGCACTGCACCGACCGTTCGGCCGGGGTGAGCATCTCGCCCGCCGCCGCCGACTACACGCTCGGCCTTCTGCGCGAGGCGGGACTCGATGCCCCGGACCGGCCCTCCGCCCAGCGGGTTCTCCCCCCGGTGCCCAGGCTGCGCACCAGTGAGCACCCCGAGCGGCTGATCGCCGAGAACCCGTCGTCCGGGATGGTCGTGTGCGCCTGTGAGCAGGTCAGCTCCGCGGAGATCGAAGCGGCTCTCACCGGCCCTGTGCCCGCCACGTCCGTCGAGGGGGTACGCAAGCGCACCGGCGCCGGCTACGGCCGCTGTCAGGGCTCGCTCTGCCTGGCCGGCATCTCCTTCATGACCGCCATGAACACGGGCACCGATCCGGCCACCGTGATGCACACCACCCGAGGGACCGTCGGATCATGACCACGTACCTTGTCGTCGGCGCCGGTCCCAGCGGCCTGGGCTGCGCCGTCGCCCTCGCCCAAGGCACCGGTGCCCGGGTGGTCCTCATCGACCGCATCCCCGTCACCGGGGGCGAGACCGGGTGGGACGAGCCCCACGTCCGGCAACTGACGGCCCGGGCCGAGGCCGCGGGAGTCGCGCTGCGCCTGGGCGCCCTGGCCGTCCGCTGGCAGGACCGCAGACTGCTGCTGATCTCACCGATGGGAGTCGAGCGGCTGCCCGGCGACCATCTCTTCTACGCCGGAGGCCGTCGTCCCGCGACCCAGGCCGATCTCGGCATCACCGGGCAGCGACCCGCCGGCGTCCTGCCGGCCACCGTCGTCGAACACCTCCTCACCAGCGGCGTGGCCCTCTGGCAACGTCCGCTGATCATCGGAAACGACATCTGGGCAGCCCCCCTGGCCGCGGAGCTCCGGCACAGGGGAAGCACCGTCCTGGGCCTGGGCGATGCCGACTGGGCGGACGAGCGCTTCCCTGACGGCCGTGTCGAAGTCCTGGGCACCCACCGCGTCGAGGGCGTCCGGGTACACACCGGAGCCGACACCGTCGGCATCACCTGCGACGGAATCGTGCTCGCAGCCGACGCCCGTCCCAACCGCAATGTCGACGGCGCGCTGTTCGACGACGCCGACGGCGTCACCTTCGTCCAGTCCCTGACCGTGGTCGGCGCCGTGGAGAGGGCCGCCGACGGGGCCGCGGTCGCACGGGCGTGGATCCATTCGCAGGGAGAGAGCGCATGAAAGTCAGCTCACCGATCGGCGAGCTTCCGTTCGAGCCCACGAAGCTCCGGTACACCAGGGCCGGAATCGAGTTGGAGGGCGTCATGGGTGCCTGGCCCGCCCGCGTCCAGATCAGCCGGAAGGACATCCCACGGCTGATCAGGGTCGCGCTCGGTGCGGCGGCCCTGAGATCCGCCATCGTCACCGTCTTCGGCCGGCGCCGCACGGCGCACGGCCGATCCTCCTGAACCCGCAAACCGAAGCGAGGGAACACACC
Source organism: Streptomyces spongiae (assembly GCF_009377185.1). Lineage (GTDB taxonomy): Bacteria > Actinomycetota > Actinomycetes > Streptomycetales > Streptomycetaceae > Streptomyces > Streptomyces spongiae. The sequence continues at coordinate 8,728 of NZ_VJZC01000004.1, read as the reverse complement.
ATGGCAACGAAGTGGCTCGACACCCGGCAGAAGGTCGTCACATTCGCCCGCAAGCTCCAGTCCGAGCGGCTGGTGTACTCCACGGCCGGCAACATCAGCGTCCGTATCCCCGGCGAGCCCAACCTGCTGGCCTGCACGCCGACCGGCACCCAGTACGACTTCCTGGAGCCCGAGGACATCGCGGTCGTCACCCTCGACGGTGAACAGGTGGAAGGCCGTCGCGCCCCCACCTCCGAGGTGCCGATGCACACCCTCATCTGCAAGCGCCGCCCCGAGATCGGCTCCATCGTGCACACCCACGGCAAGGCCGTCATGACCTTCGCCAACCTGGGCTGGACCCTGCCGCCCATCCTGACCGGTCTGGTGGAGGCGACCGGCGGGGCCGTCCTCACCTCCCCCTACTCGCAGCCCGAGACCGACCAGATGGCCGACTTCACCGCGGCCGCGCTGGAGGACCGGGGCGCGACGTTCATGCGCTACCACGGTCTGCTGGCCATCGGTGTCGACCTGGAGCACGCCTTCCACACCGCCTCGGTGGTCGAGGGCGCGTGCGAGGTGTACCTGTCCGCGAGGCAGTTCAAGGACGAGGTGGACGAACTGCCCAAGGAGCAGGTCGAGTGGATCGCCTCCTACTGGCGCGTGCAGTTCCCCGGCGCTCCCGAGCCGCTGCCGGCTCCGCGGACCGTGTCGGCATGAGCCGACCCTGGCTCATCGGAGCCGATGTCGGGTCCTCCTGTCTGAAGGCCGCACTGGTGCACCCGCAGCGAGGTGTGGTGGCCGTCTCCGAGCAGCACTACCCCATGTACCGGCCCCACCCGGGATGGGCTCAGAACGACCCCGAGGACTGGTACCGGGCACTCGCCCGAGCCATCCCGGCGGCCCTCGCCCAGGCCGACGTCGCCGCCTCGGACGTAGGAGCCCTGTGCCTGGTCGGTCAGCGCGACATCGCCGTGCTGACCGACGAGGCGGGTCGCGCGCTGGCGCCGGTCATCCACTGGAGCGACCGGCGTGCCCCCGACGAGACGACCACGGCCTACGACCGCCTCGGACGCCGTCGCCTCGTCGACATCACCGGCACGCTCCCCATCCCCGGGCTGGTTCTGCCCAACCTGCTGTGGACGCGGAGGCACCAGCCGGACCTGTGGCGCCGGGTCCGGCACGTCCTGCAGCCGAAGGACTATCTCGCCCTCCGCCTGACCGGCGACATCGGAACCGACCCGACCAGCCCCACGCGCAGCATCCTCAACGACTGGCGAACCGAGACCTGGAGCGAAGAGCTGTGCGACGTGTACGGAATTCCGCGCGAGTTGCTGCCCGAGGTCAAGTACCGGCCCTGGCAGGTCCGCGGCGAACTGGGCACGGCCGCCCATGAGATCGGTCTGGTCCCCGGCACCCCGCTGGTGGCCGGAGGGGGCGACGACCCCGCCGCCGCCCTGGGCTCGGGCGTCATCGAGCCCGGCGGCGTCAGTGTCGGCACCGGCTCCTCCATGAGTTGGCGCGCGGTCGCGGAACGCCCCGTGCTGGATCCGACCGGCATGCTCGGACTGATGCCGCACGTCGTGCCCGACCGCTACCTCCACGAGATGGTCGCGGTCGGCAGCGGCACCACCCTGCGCTGGCTGCGCGGTGCCTTCGGCGCCAATGCCCCGTACGAGGAACTCATCGCGGGCGCCGACGAGGTAGGGCCCGGCAGCGACGGTCTGCTGTGCTTCCCGTACATCGAGGGCGCCAGCGTCCCGATCCAGGACGACCATGTTCGCGCGGTGTTCCACGGGATCTCCGGACACCACGGCCTGCCGCATTTCGTCCGCGCCACACTCGAAGGCATCGCGTACCAGTACCCGGCCCTGCTCAACGCGCTGACCGAGCGCGGACTGCGGATGACGAGCCTGACGATCTCCGACGGAGAAGCACGCAGCACGGCCTGGAATCAGATCAAGGCGGATGTCCTTGGTCACCCCCTGGTCCCGGCCCTGCGCGTCGAGGCGCCTTCCATCGGCGCGGCGATTCTTGCCGGTGTCGGATCAGACGCCTTCGCCACCCCACGCGAAGGAGTGGACGCCGTGGTTCGGGTCGATCCGCCCATCCAGCCTGTTCCCGCGAGCCACCACACCTACCAGGATCTGCGCCTGCACTGGGAACGTACGCGCGACCAGGTCTTCCCCCAACTAGCCGGGCTCACCGTCCTGCGCTGAGCCGCATACCCGAAGGAACACCGATGCCGGCAGTACTCCCACCCACCATCCGCACCCAGGCGTTCATCGACGGGGCCTTCACCGACGCCACCGACGGTGCGACCTTCGAGTCCCTCGCCCCGGCGACCGGCCAGGTCCTGGTCCACGTCGCCGCATGCGGCACCGGGGACGTCGACCGAGCGGTCGCCTCCGCCCGCAAGACGTTCAACAGCGGTGTCTGGAGCCAACTCCCACCGGCCGAACGCAAGAAGATCCTCCTCACGTTCGCGGACCTCGTCGAGGAACACCGCGAGGAGCTGGCTCTCACGGAGTCGATCGACGCCGGCAAGCCCATCACCGACTGCCGTGACTTCGACCTGCCGGACGTCATCAACACCTTCCGCTGGTACGCCGAAGCCATCGACAAGGTCTACGGCAAGACCTCACCGACCGGTTCGGAGCACGTCGGCCTGATCGTGCGTGAACCCATCGGTGTCGTCGGTGCCGTCCTTCCCTGGAACTTCCCGGCCGCGATGCTCGCATGGAAACTGGCTCCCGCACTCGCGGCCGGGAACTCGGTGGTCGTCAAGCCCCCGGAGCTCGCCTCCCTGACGACCCTGCGCATCGCGGAACTCGCCGCCGAAGCCGGCATTCCGGCCGGCGTCCTCAACGTCGTTCCCGGACTGGGCCACATCACCGGCAAGGCCCTGGGCCTGCACCGCGACGTCGACGTGGTCTCCTTCACCGGATCGACGGAGGTCGGGCGCGCGTTCCTGCGCTACGCGGCCGACAGCAACCTCAAGAACATCGTCCTCGAATGCGGCGGCAAGAGCCCGCAGATCGTGACGGCCGACAACGCCGACCGTATCCCCGAGGTGGCGGCCGACCTCGCCGAGGCCGCGTTCTGGAACGCCGGCCAGAACTGCACCGCGGGATCGAGGATCCTCGTCCACTCCTCCATCAAGGACGAGTTCGTCGCCGCCCTGGTCAAGGAAGCCAACGGCCGTCGCGTAGCCGAGCCGACCGCCCCCGAGACGGCGATCGGCCCGCTGATCGAGGAGTCCGCCCTCACCCGGGTCCTGGGCTACATCCAGCAGGCCAAGGAGGACGGCGCCACGGTCGTCGCCGGAGGCGAGCGGCTGCACCAGGACTCCGGCGGCTGGTTCGTCGCACCCACCGTGATCGACAACGTCTCCCCCACGATGGCGGTGGCCCGGGAGGAGATCTTCGGCCCCGTCGTCGCGGTGCTGGCGTTCGACACCGACGAGGAAGCCCTCGCCATCGCCAACGACACCGACTACGGGCTGGCCGCCACCGTCTGGTCCCACGACATCGACCGGGCCCTCAAACTCGCCCGCGGTGTCAGAGCCGGCACCGTCGCGGTCAACGGATACAGCGAAGGCGACATCAGTACGCCCTTCGGCGGCTACAAGACCTCCGGGTTCGGCGGCCGTGACAACGGTCTCGAAGCGTTCGAGCAGTACACCCAGCTCAAGACCATCTGGATTACGCTGCGCTGAGCACCGTGGGCAGGTCGGAGAACGCCCACCGAACCCGGAACGGTTCAGTCCCTCAACCTGCGGTCGTCCCGCCGTCAAGAGCCAGGCATGTTCCCGTTGCGAAGGGCGCGGAAGCAAGAAACAGGATTGCTTCAGCGACTTCCGCCGAGGTGGCGAATCGCTTCAGGGGAACTCTGCCGATCGCTGACTCCCTGGCGGCCTCGGGATCGGAGAACCATTGCATCTCGGCGTCCATCATGGGTGTATCGATGGGCCCGGGGCACACCGCGTTCACACGAATCCCTCTCGGCGCGAGCTCCATCGCGAGTGCCTTGGTGAGGCCGATGACGCCGGCCTTCGCCGCGCAGTAATCCACGTTCAGGGCCATACCCAGGACCGAGAGTTCCGAGCCGACGTTGATGATGGATCCCGACGACATCCGCCGCGCTGCCTCGCGTGCGATGTAGAAGCTTCCCGAGAGGTTGACATCGATCGTGGTACGCCACTGTTCGTCAGTGATTTCTGTGAGTGCCGAGGGTTTGATGATGCCCGCAGAATTGACTATCAGGTCGATGTCACCCAACTCGGTGAAAGCCTTCTCCATGACGCTGGAGACGGAATTCGGGTTCGCCACGTCGCCAGGCAGGGCGATCGCTCGATCGCCCATCTCCTGAGCAAGCTCATCGAGTTTTTCGGCACGGCGTGCCACCAGCGCGACGCGTGTTCCGTGGGAATGCAGAAGGCGTGCCACGGCCAGTCCGACACCGGACGACGCGCCCGTCACAAGCGCGGAGCGAAGGTTCATCCGCGCCACCCACCGGTGTCGGCCGACGCCGCGCCGGCCTGTTCGACAGACAACCCGAGGCGGAAGCTCACCGTACCGCCTTCGTCGTCGGACCCGCGTCGGACGAGCGGCGCGGAGGACCGGACACCAGCGGCCAGCCGTACGTGCGGCTGACCTGTTCCAGGTAGGTCGTGTAGGCATCGGCGTCGACGTACCCGGTGTGCCGCGGCGAGTCGTCGAACCTCAGACCGTTCGACAGGTCGGGCCGGTCATTGCGGATCCGTTCCGTGAACGGGTGCGCGAGTGGCTGACGCTTTCCGAGATCGTCGAGATAGCCGGCAACCAGGTGGGCCTGGGCGTCGAACAGATGGAAGGCACCGGTGTTGGCCTCGATGAAACCGACTCCGAACAGGCCCTGGCACTCCCTGGGGAAGCAGCTCAGGTAGAGGTCGGGGTGCTGTTCATCACCGAAGAACTCCTGGGCGACAGGCACTCGGTGCCGGTAGCCGGTGGCCAGGATGATCAGGTCGAAGTCATCTGTTGTCCCGTCGGTGAAACGCACCGTTTTGCCCTTTGCGTCACGGATGCCCGGGCGGGCGGTGATGTCCCCGTGCTGCAGATGGTGAAGCAGCAGGGAATTGATCAGAGGCGCGGTTTCGAAGAGCCTGTGATCGGGCTTCTGCAGGCCGAGCCTCTCAGGGTCACCGGTGAGCAGACGGAGCAGCGGCTGGGTCAGCACCTGCTGGACACGTCTGGGCAGCCGGGGCCCCTTGCTGGCGAACACGTCCGCCGGAACCCCGAGGATGTGTTTGGGTATGAACCAGTAGCCGCGTCGCATACTGATGGATGCGGACACCGCGTTGCGGGCCCCGTCGCACGCGATGTCGCATGCCGAGTTTCCTGCACCGACGACGAGAACTCGACGCCCCGTGAATTCCGAAGGATGGCTGTACGTCTGGCTGTGCCGCACCTCACCGGTGAAGTCACCCGGGATGTCAGGAATATTCGGATACCACTGGGATCCGGTACAGACGACCACTGACTCGTATGTTTCCGACAGGCCGTCGCTACGCGTCACCACCCAACTGTCCGCATTCTTGCGGACCGAAGAGACTTCTACACCGAATTCGATGTTCCGGGTCAACGAGTAGGCGTCCGCAAAAGACTGCAGGTAGCCGAGCACCTGCCGGTGCCCCGGGTAATCCGGATAGGAGTCCGGCATCGGATAACCACTGAAACCCGACAAGGTCCTGCTGGAGATGAAGTGCGCCGATTCATACATCGGGCCGTCGGTTCGGCGTACGTCCCAAATACCGCCGACCTCGGTGTGGCGCTCAAGCTGACGGTATTCAATGCCACGCTCGGAAAGCGCACGGGCCATGGCGAGACCGGCCGGGCCGGCGCCAATTATGCAAACGGGCATCCTCTTCTCCTCTGTTCGGACAGAAGGAATGCTAGGCGGTGCATTCGGCAATTCACCGGTCCGCGTGTGCCAGACTTCCGGACAGCAGAGGCCAGCCACGAGCCCGCCCTGTCCGGTCAGGAGGGTGGGCCGGACTCACGCAACTCACTGGCCGACTGCCCGAACCAGCGCCGTACGGCGCGGCGCAGGGACCGCTCGTCCGTGTAGCCGAGTTGTCTCGCGATATCGGCGAGCAACAGGTCGTGGTGACGGATCAGCCTGCTGAACATGCGTCGCCGGACTTCGTCCACCACGGTCGAGTAGGTCATGTCGAGTGCGGCGAGCCGTCGGCGCAACGTCCGCTGACTCAGCGCCAGCACGCGGGCCTGGCCTTCCAGTGGAACGACTCGGGGCAGTGCCTCCTCGACCCGCGTCGAGAGCACGGCGACGAGCTCGTGCAGGTCCATGGCCTCCGCGACCTCGTCATCCAGCAGGGACCTCGCTTCTGCGCAGGCCCAGCGGTCAGCGGTGCTGATCGGGGTCCTGCAGGCCGATTTCGACACGATCCACGCGTTCCGCCCTGCCCCGAAGACCACCGGTGACCGGAAACACTCGGCGTAGGGCCGCGAGTCGGCCGGTACCGCTCGGGCAAGCTCCACGCGTTCCGGACAGAATTCCGGGCCGGTCAGATCGCGGGCCATTCTCGTGACATTGGCGAACGCCTCGTCGATCAGGAACTCGTCGACCTGTGGTGAAGCACCGTGCACTTCGGCGATCAGGGCGACCGACGAGGTCTCGTCCGAGGTCCATGAATGCACCATCGAGCCTGCCAGGTACTGGTAGCGCACCCCGAGATCTATTGCGTCCCGAACCGTCGCGCAGGACATCATGCCCATCCCGAGCATGCCGGTCGAGGTGATCGGCTGGCGCAGGCCCACCGCGATGCCGAGGGCAGGCACGGGGAGTGCCGCCATCGCGCTCTCGATGACCTGTCTGCCCTGCCTGAACGAGACACGAAGACCCCGCGCGTCCAGGAGGTCGGACGACAGTCCCGCCGCTTCCACGATCGCTTCGAGCGAGACACCCGACTCCTCGGCGACCAGCATCAAGTAGCGGATGATGTGCGGTGCGATCGATGCGGCGGTCGTTTCATGTGCCGGGGGCCGCGTCATGCCGTCACCCTAGACGGCCCGCCGGTCCGGCACGAGCCTGTGCCGGACCGGCCGCTGACGACGCGCCCGCGGTCATGACCGGATCCCTGTTCCGCCGCCCTCACCCGGGCTGCGTGGGCTGACGGAAGTGGCCGTAGGATTCACACCCGTCGCGCAGGCTTCTTCCGCGCACTTGAACCCTTGTCCGTGGCGACCGTCCTCACACGGCTGTTCCCCCCCCATCCCCCCACCATCGGTCAGTGCACCGACCACCCGAACAAGCCGACTGGGGCGCCCCGGGCCTGTTCCTCATGACCTCCAACTTCACATCGACTACGGGCACGCGTATGCGCCCGTGACCGGAGAAGGCCGATGACTCCGACACGCTGCACCACCGCCGGTGCCGAGCGTTCCGACGCCGCCCGCAACCGCGCCCTGCTGCTCGCCGCCGCGCGCCGACTGGTGGGTGAGCACGGCGCCGAGCACGTGACCATGGAAGCGGTCGCGAAGGAAGCCGGGGTGGGAAAGGGCACGCTCTTCCGCCGTTTCGGCGACCGGGAAGGCCTCCTGTGCGCCTTGCTCGACGAGGCCGAGGCCGACTTCCGCGAGGCCTACACCTGCGGCCCGCCGCCTCTCGGTCCGGGCGCACCGCCGGTGGACCGGCTGGCCGCGTTCGGCTGTGCGCTGATCGACCGCGCCACCGCCGTCACCGATCTCGGCTCCGCCCTGGCACGGCAATTGCGTCCCCAGAACCGCAACGCCTCCGAATCCGGCCGCGCGTGCCGCCGTCATGTCGCAACCCTCTTGAGGGAAGCGGGAGTCGACGCCGAACACGACCTGCTCGCCAACGCGCTGCTCGCGTTCGCCACCTTCGAGACGGTGGACTTCCTGACCCGCGAGCACGGGGTGTCCGCGGACCACCTCCACAAGACCTGGACGGACCTGATTCGCCTGGTCACCCGACCGGACGGCACCACGATCGGGACCGCGCACGACAAGTGATTGCACACTCTGCACATTCTGCATTGACGCAAGAATTGCAGAATGTGCAATCATTGTCTCGTGACGCCCATGCGAGAGGACCTGCGTGACCGCAGGCGACGAGAGACGAGCCAGACCATCCATGAGGCAGTGATGCGCCTGGCACGGGAACACGGCTTCGACAAGGTCACCGTCGACATGATCAGCGCGGAGGCCGGGGTCTCCCCGCGCACGTTCTTCAACTACTTCCCCAGCAAGGAGGTCGCGGTGGTGGGGCGGACGCCCGGCGCGCTTCCACCGCAGCTCCTGGACACCTTCGTCGCGGGCGGGCCGGCCCATCCCCGTACCGTCCTCGAAGAGCTGACCCGGGCGATCGTGGACCAGATGGCCGCGGACCCACCGGAGCGTCAGGAAGTGCACGACATCTTCATGTTGGCGCACGGCACGCCGTCGGTGTTCGCAGCGCTGATGACGCGCTTCGACGGCTTCCGGCAGTCCCTGGCCGCGGCCGTGGCCCAGCGCATGGGCCCGGACGCCGACGAGGGCATCCCCGACCTGATCGCCACCGTGGCGATGGCCGCCGTACGCACCGGCATGGAGCGCTGGTCGTCGGACCTCACCACGGACGGTTCCGACTCCCCCGTGCCCTACGTGGAGCGCTCGGTCGCCCTCCTGCACCTGTTGCTCGCCCCAGACCACACCTCAACCCGGAGCGCCCCATGACCGCCCCCGAGCCC
>NZ_VJZC01000050.1 GCF_009377185.1 Streptomyces spongiae | reverse complement strand
GTCGAGAAACCTCGACCGGGCGGCCGGACGGCGAGCTCACTGTCGAACCCTCCCGGGCTGGGTTCGTCAGAAGGATGCCTCAACGCTTCGAACTAACCAGGATGAACCACCTGAAACGCGTCGGAGCTGCCCGGGCGACTCCGATGGTCAAACAGCACGCGTCAAACAGCACACGTCAGACAGCAGGCATCGGACGGCACACCTAGGGAGCGGTCGGCCCCTCCGGGATCTGGGTCGGGCCGTAGCGGTCGAGGGTGTCCTCCAGCTCGGACCGGATCTCCGGTGGCAGTTCCCCGTTGCGGCCCCAGATGACGATCATCTCGGCTATGTTGCGCAACTTGATGTTCGTGTGCTGCGAGACCTCCCGCAGGACGGACCAGCCCTGGTCGGGCGTGACCCGGCCCCACGCGACCATCATGCCGATCGCCTGGTCCACGACGGCGTGCGAGGTGACGGCCTCCTTGAGCTGGTGGACCTCTTCCTCCAGCGCAAAGATCCGTTCGGTGGCGTCGGTCACCGCCTCCGGCGGTCCGCTGCCTTCCGGATGGATCTGTGAGGGCATCGTCCCTCCCGGGTGACGCGAGCCGTCTCTTGTCTCCATGGCACTGCGCCGCGCGTCTGTTCGCATCTCGAGGGGCGGCCCCGACGCTTTCGCCGTGCCGGAGGGGGTACTCGGGCGTGCGGAGGTGACGCCGTATGCGCCCTTCGAAGGCCACGAACCCCAGGAACCCCACGAAGGAGAGAACGAGGGACGGCCAGGGCTACGATGCCGGGCCGTATCTGCCCCGCAGCGGTGGCCTCGCCGCGCACCGGAGCGCCGCCGCCCGTTGCCAGGGCTGCCCTCTGTACGAGGACGCCACGCGGACCGTCTTCGGCGAGGGCTCCGAGTCCGCCCGCATCGTGCTGGTCGGCGAGCAGCCCGGGGACCAGGAGGACAAGCAGGGCGAACCCTTCGTCGGACCGGCCGGGCGACTCCTCGACAAGGCGCTGGAGGATGCCCGCATCGACCGGGACGAGGCGTACGTGACCAACGCGGTCAAGCACTTCAAGTTCACCCGTGCCCCGGGCGGCAAACGCCGTATCCACAAGGCGCCGGACCTGCGCGAGGTCTCGGCCTGCCGACCTTGGCTGCTGGCCGAACTGCGCCTCCTGCGTCCCGACGTCGTGGTGGCCCTCGGGGCGACCGCGGGCAAGGCCCTGATGGGCGGTTCCTTCCGGGTCACGAAGGACCGTGGCGCCCTGCTCCGGATGCCGGGCGAGGAGGAGGGCGCGTACGTCGTGGCGACGCTCCACCCGTCGGCGATCCTGCGCGCCTCCCACGAGGACCGGGAGGCCGCGTACGCGGGCCTCGTGTCCGACCTGGGCGTCGCCGCGAAGGCCCTCGCCCAGAGCGAACCCACCGCCTGACACCCCGACCGGCACACACGCGAACAGCTCGCCCTACGGCTTGCGGGCCACCCCGCCGAAGCTGTCCACCTCGCTCGGCAGGTGGGCGTCGGCCTGCTCGGGGCGCCACTGGGCGACGGAGAGCAGGCCGGGCTCCAGGAGGTCGAGACCGTCGAAGAAGCGGGCCAGCTGGTCCGGGGTGCGATTCGTGCGCGGGTTGTCGCTCGCCTCGTTCCAGCGCTTGATCATCGCGCGCATGGCCTCCGGCTGGTACACCTCCGTGCTGTCGCAGAACACGAGGTGACTGCCGGACGGCAGCGCGTCCAGGAGGTGCCCCACGATCCCGTACACACTGTCGTCGGGGACGTGCGCGGCGATCCCCAGCATCATCAGCGCGATCGGCTGCTCGAAGTCCAGGGTGTGGGCCGCGTTCCGCAGGATGACGTCCGGGTCACGCAGGTCGGCGTCCACGTACGAGGTGGCGCCCTCGGGAGTGCTGTTGAGCAGTGCCGTTGCGTGCGCGAGCACGACCGGGTCGTGGTCCACGTACACGATCCGCGCGTCCGGCGCGAGCCGCTGGGCGACCTCATGGGTGTTGTCCAGCGTCGGCAGGCCGGTGCCGACGTCCAGGAACTGGCGCAGGCCGACCTCGGTCGTCAGATGGGTGACCGCACGGCGCAGGAACGCCCGCTGGGCGCGGGCGATGTCGACGATCTCCGGGTTCACCTTACGGATCTCGTCCCCGACCTGCTGGTCGATCTCGTAGCAGTCCTTGCCGCCGAGCCAGTAGTTCCAGATCCGGGCCGAGTGCGGCACGCTGCTGTTGATCAACGGGCGGTCATGTCGCACGGATGCTCCCCGGGTCGGCCTTTGTGAAACATCAACCAACTTAACCGCACACGCTGTTGGTTGGCGAGCGGTCCGATGATCTTGACAGTGTGACGGTCACCATCGTCGTCACACCCCGCACAGCGGGCGGCCGCCGGAGCGACCGCCCGCTGCTCACGGTCAGAAGCGCATCGCGTACGAGATCCTTCGGCGCAGGGACTTGGTGCGCTGTGCCTCGTGGAACCGGTCGTCCGTCTCCAGGACCTCGATCGCCTGCCGCACCCGGACGTGGGCCTGGTCGATGGCCTCGTCGACCGGCATCACCAAGGGCAGGTCGAAGATCTCGACGATCCGCTCCACGCGTTCCCGGACGCTGCCTCCCACGACGTGGTACGGAATCCGCAACTCCTCCAGGGTCTCGATCAGAAGGTCGTCGGACAGCTTCCGGAACTTCTCCGAGACCGGCCGGTGGCCGTCGGCCTTCATAGCGAACTCAACCGGCAGGTGCACGTACGCGTCGTAGATCCGCTTGGCCCGGGACTTGGCGACCGCGCCGTACGCGTACATGTAGTCGCGGTAGAACCGCTTCACCGGGAGCCCGGCGATGTTCTTCACCGTCCTGAGGAGGACGTTGGCCCCCGGGTTGATGCCGACCCGCATCCGGGCCTCACCGTAGATCCACTCGTGGATCACCGAGCCGTCCGAGATGAACGGCCCCTCACCCGCCTCGTGGTGAATGCGCTCCTCGAGCCGTCGTAGTCCGAGCATCGTCAGCTCCGACGCCGTGAGTTCCTGGACCTGTTTGCCCGGGATGAGCTCCACAAGGATCTCGCGGGAGGTCATGGCGTGCGTGCGCGGGATGCCGGTCGCTATCGACAGGGCCTCGGTCGTGGTGCTCTTGCCGCTGGAGTACGTGCCGGAGATGGCGAGGTGCAGACCGCGCTTCCCGGCGGGCGCCGTGGGCGGCGAGCCGGCCGGACCGCTCGGGGTGCTTGGGTTCCCCATGGTGTGCTCTCTTCTCGTCGTGGGTGTTCCGGCCGGAGCCGGGGTGTCGGGTGTTGTGGATGCCGCGGGCCGCGGAGCGCGGGTCATCCGCCCAGGCCGAGGCCGCCGCTCACCGGCAGGACCGCGCCGGTCACGAAGCGGCCCGAGTCGCCCGCCAGATAGCGCACCGCCGCGGCGACGTCCTCCACCTCCCCGGACCGGCCCAGGGGCGTGATGCTCAGCAGGTGCTCGCGTCGGCGGTCGGTGATCTCACGGCTCATGTCCGTGTCGATCAGACCCGGCGCGACGATGTTGACCGTGATGTTGCGGGGACCGAGCTCCCAGGCGAGGGAGCGGGCCATACCGAGCATTCCGGCTTTGGCCGCGCCGTAGTTGACCTGCCCCGGCGCGCCGTACGCGTAGGTCATCGAGGACATCAGGACGACCCGGCCCCAGCGGGCGCGCACCATCGCGCGTACGGCGCGCCGCACGGTGCGGAAGGCCCCGTGCAGGTTCACGTCGATGACGTCCGTGAACTCCCGCTCGTCCATGCGCAGGAACAGCGTGTCGCGGGTGATGCCCGCGTTGACGACGAGGACCTCGACCGGCCCGTGTTCCGCCTCCACCTTCTCGAAGGCGGTGTCGATGCTCTTCGCGTCCGTCATTTCGGCGCGTACGGCGAACAGCCCCTCGGGCGGTTCGGTGTCGCGGTGCGTCACGGCGACGCGGTCGCCGTCGGCGGCCAGCGCACGGGCCACGGCGAGCCCGATGCCGCGGTTGCCGCCGGTGACCATGACCGAACGTCCCATCAGTGGCTCCTTCGGCCGGCGGGAGCGGCACCGCGATGTGCGCGGCGGTGATCCACGAGCCGCCGGTTGACGAGCGCCAGGTTGGCGGCCACGGTCACGGCGATCAACGAGCCGATCTCTTCGTGGCTGGGCATCTGGCACAGGTCACCCGGCGGACCGGCGAACAGGTCGCCGCCAGGGCGCTCCATGTGACGTGTGTCCATCACCGGCCCCCCTCGCCCGTGTGGCTTCCGGCCGCGCACTGCTGCGGACCGTCGGCGAACAGGTGCTCGACGGCTGCGACGAGCCGGTCCGCGGTCAGCGCGGTCGGCAGGAGCCGCCGGGCGAAACGCGGACTCGGCGGCAGCTCGTCGTGTGTCTCCTCGGTCATCAGCGCCGGCAGGAGCGCCACGGGCGTACGGGACAGTGCCGCGTCGCTGTCCGCGAGGAAGCGGGCGGCGCGGTCACGGTGCGTGGGCGGCAACCAGTCGAGGAACGGCAGTTGCAGTTCGACGACCTCGTCGTCCACGAAGTCCTCGGAGGAGGTGCCCGTCAGATCCTTCAGCAGCCGGCAGGGTGCGGCCTGCCACTCCTCCCGCAGCATCGGTACGCGACTGCGGGCCTCGTCCAGCAGGACGAGCAGTGGCCGTTCGCTTTCCAGGTGCTCGCGCACCATCGCCAGCTGCCGCTCGTCCGGCCAAATTCCCGTGGGTGTCCAGCGGCTCGCACCAGGATGTGGCGTGGGCTCCTTCCAGAGCATACGAGCCGGTCCTTCGAGTACGACGAGCACTTCTCCGAAGCGCAACGTCGGTGAAAAGCGCATGACTGATTTCCCCCGTTGTTCTGTTGCAATTACCGTGGCGGCGCAACCCTCGGGAATACACCCGCGTCTCTTCCATTTCTCACTGCGATGAAGAGGGTCCGCTCGCCCGGGTGAACGCGGCGCGGCTAGGCGGCTGCGGGCAGCCGGTGCGCGAGAGAGCACCGGCCGCCGATCCCCGAGAAGTCGTCGACGGCGAGGTCCGCGGTGCGCCAGGCCTCTCCACCCATGCTGAGGAGCCGGGTGCCGGCGGTGCGGACGGTCGAGGTGAATCTACGGCCGAGAGGCCGTACCGGCGTCCGGGTGCTGATGACGAAGCGCCTCATCCAGAGCGTGTTGCTGCTTCCCCGGGACAGCCCGTCCTGCGCGTAGAGCAGGACCTGGGCGAGCTGGGCCACCCCCACCAGGGCGTCGACCAGCGAAACCGACGGTCCGAACGCCGCTTCCGCCCCGAGCGTCTCCAGGCCGGTCTGCGTGGCGACGACGTGCTGCCGTCCCAGGACACGCTGCCGGTCGAGGTCGACATGGACCTGGTCCGCGTGCTGGTGGCGGTTCTTGTAACCCTCGCCGTAGTGCCGGGCCCGCGCGGGCCCGAGGGCCTGGGAGGCGTCGGCGTAGGTGGCGGGGCCCTCAGTCCCGGAACCACGCTCGTGGGCGAGCGTGCAGCGCACCCGCAGTCCCCCGATACGGCAGTCGAAGGTACTGGTCAGCGCGGACTCCTCCGAGGCCGGGCTGTCACCTCCGAGGAGCCGGCCCCGCACGGGAAAGTCCGCGAGGTCCTCGTGCGGACTGCTCCCGGCGCGTACGTCCGCGTGCCGCAGCCAGGTGCGCCGCTGCTCCGTGGCTGTCAGGCCGAAGGCACGGCTGACGTGCACCTCGGCCAGGGTCGCGGCCAGTACCAGTGCGTCGATGCTGCTGAGATGGGGCCGGAGTTCACCGGCGCCCGACTTGCGGGACCAGTCCTGTGGATACGTCAGGGTTCCCCGAGCGGTGATGAGCGCGCCCGGCTCGGCCGAGCCGTCGGTGGAGATGTCCCTCAGTTCCTGGACGACCCGCTTGTACCCGCTGCCGAAAAAGCGTGCGTTTCCGGGACCGAGGCAGCTGTCCAGAGATCCGTAGAATATATCCTTGCTGTTCATTTACCCCCGTTTACCTTTCCCCCGTGTTGCGGATCTTGTCCGCCTACCACATATGAAGGCTAACACGGGGGAGGTGGCGGGAGTAAAGGGATCATACGCGTGTACGCGGATTCCGTATTTCCGTTTTACTGGAATTCCGGAATCCGCGTACACGGCTGGAAAAGAAGGTCATTCGCAGGCGATGACACGCGGCCAGCGGTCGGCGAGCAGGTCGCCGAGCAGTGTCCGCAGCCGGTCACGGTCGGCCTCGGGCACGGTGGACAGGAAGTCCCGCTCCACCTGGTCGACGGCGCGCCCGGCGCGCTCAAGAGCCTCGCGGCCGTCGTCGGTCAGGCGCAGGATGTAGCGCCTGCGGTCCGACGGGTTGCGGCGGCGCTCCACATGGCCCGCGCCCTCCATCTCGTCGATCAGCGCCACCATGGTCGTCGGATCCAGGTTGAGCAGCCGGCTCAGATCCTGCTGGGACAGACTGAGTCCACTCTCCAGGGCCGCGAGGACGTAGAAGTAGCGCATGCGCATGCCCTGCGCGATGAGCGCCTGCTCCGCGTCCTCCATCAGGAGCAGGCCCGCCTTGTGCAGCAGGTAGCCGGTCCTGCGGATGAGGGGGAAGTCGAGCCCGGCGGGCTCCGCCGGAGTGGGCATCGCCTGTGTCATTCGGGCCGCTCCCGTGTCGCTGAGGTGAAGGGCCCCCGGCACCCCCACCCTTGGCGATGCCGAGCGTCCCTTGCGCCGATCGTCGGACTTTCGAGAGTAGCCCACGGCGTGAGCGGCTCCGGTCTCAGAGTGACGCGGTGGTCGGCACCTGACCGTCCGTGGACGAGGCGGGCGCTGTGGTGCTCCCGGTGTTGTCGAGAGCCTCCGTGCGGGCACTCTCGTGGAGGTCCCGGGTGCGGACGAAGGCGAATCCCACCACCGCGCCGACCGCCGCGACCACGGCGCAGACGAGCATGATGTCGGTCAGTCCGTTCACGAAGGCGGTGCGTGCCGCCTCTTCGAGCGCGGGGGCCAGTTCACGGGGCGCACGGCTGACGGCTTCGGCCCCGCCACCCGCCGCGACCGCCTCGCCGAACTCGTGCGCGGCGGGGCCCAGTTGCCGTCCCGCCTCGGACTCGGCGAACAGATCCGTCACACGGCTCTGGAAAGCGGCGCCGAAACCGGCGATACCGATGGCGACACCCACCTGCTGGAACGTCTCGTTGATGCCCGAGGCCATGCCCGCCTTGGACGGTTCCACGACGGCGATGGACAGGGAGGCGCGGGGCGGGTTGAACAGTCCCATGCCCAGGCCGATGCCGAACATGCTCGGCAGCAACGCGGTCCAGGAGGTCTCCGGGCCGGTGAGCGCGACGAGAACCAGCCCGATCGCGATGAGCGCCAGCGAGGTCCCCATCAGCAGTCGCTGCGGCACACGGGTCGTCAGCGAGCCGGCCACCGCGGCGGCGACGAAGAGGGTCAGGGTCAGCGGGAGGAACCGCAGGCCGGTCTCCCAGGGCGAGAACGCCAGCACGTTCTGCACGTAGGAGACCAGGAGGAAGATCGCCGACATGGTGGCCGCGGCGCACAGCAGCGTGACCGCCGACACTCCGTTGAACGTCACGTTCCTGAACAAGGACAGCTGGAGCATGGCCCGTTCACCGAGTCGCCTCTCGACGGCACCGAACACCGCGAGGAGGACCGCCGAGGCGACGAACATGGCGACGATCGGCGCGCTGCCCCACCCGTCGGCCTCGCCGCGCAGCAGTCCCAGGACGAGCAGGGTCAGAGCGCTGGAGAAGAGGACCAGGCCCCACCAGTCGACCGGGGGTGCCGACTCCTCGCGGGACTCGCGCATCCGGAGCAGGCTGACGGCCAGCGCGATCAGACCGACCGGGACGTTGACCAGGAAGATCCACCGCCAGCTGAGCCCATCGGTGAGCGCGCCACCGATCAGCGGTCCGAAGGCGATGGACAGGCCCACGACACCGCCGAAGACGCCGAAGGCCCAGCCGCGGTCCTTGCCCCGGTACTCCTGCCCGATCAGCGCGGGCCCGATGGCGAAGAGGACGGCGCCGCCGAGGCCCTGGATGCCGCGGGCGACGGACAGCGTGACGGCGTCGGTCGCGAGTCCGCAGGCGAGCGAGGCCACCAGGAAGACGACGAAGCCGAAGTTGAACACGCGCTTGCGGCCCAGGCGGTCGGCCAGTGATCCGGCGGTCAGCAGGACCGCGGCGAGTCCGAGGGCGTACGCGTCGAGCACCCACTGAAGTGAGGTGAAACTCGCGTCGAAGGCCTCCCGGATGTCCGGCAGCGCGACGTTCACCACGGTCAGGTCGAGCAGCAGCATGAACGTGGCCACGCATACGACGGCCAGCGTCCACCCCCTGCCGCCACCACCCGCTCCGGCGCCGGGCCCGGCGGCCCGTCGCGGCGCCTGCGTAGATCGTTCGGACATCTTTCCCCCCGAGTCTCGATGATCCACAGCTTCAATCGTTTGCGTTTCCGATGATTCGAGAAGCTATGGATGTCCCGAGTCGCCTGTCAACGCGCCCAAGGGTTTTCGGCCGAAAACGGGCTGAAAAGTACCTACCCGATGCCTCTACGACGTGACCTCGTCCCCGGGCAGGCCGCTCACCAGCACCACCTCCAGGGTGCGCGGGCCGTGCACCCCCTCGACCCGGTCCAGTTCGATGTCGCTGGTCGCAGACGGGCCGGAGATCCAGGTCAACGGGCGGTTCGGGTCGAGGCGTTCGAGGCCCTGGGGTACCGAGGAGACGACCTGCCCGGGAACGCGTACGACGCAGATGTGGTGGTCGGGGACGAGAGTGATGCGGCGGCGGCCCTGGTCGGGGGAGCCGTCCAGGACGATGGTGCCGGTCTCCGCGATAGCCACCGCACAGCCCGTCACCACGCTGTCGACCTGGTCCAGTTCGTGCGGGGTGCTCTCCAGGCGGTCCTGGACGCGGGGCAGGTCGACCCCCGCGAGCCACGACGCCGGCAGCCCCGGCGGGACGAGCACACTCCGCGAACCCCGCCCGGTCAGGAGCCGCGCGAGCACGCCCGGCAGCTCCTCGTCCGTGCAGCGGTGCACGAGCGCCCGGTAGTCCGCCAGGTTCTCGGCGAGGAGGTCCACCGTCTCCTCGACACCCCGGTCGCCGTGCTCACGAAGATAGTCGCGTTGAATCGCCTGGTCGTACGGCGTGTCGTCCTGCCGTACGTCCGCGAGCGCGCGCCGTACGCGGCCCAGGATCGCGTCCCTGCTGCTCACTTGCCCTCGCCCTTTCCGCCGTTCGTACGCTGCCACCAGTCCCGGAACGGTTCCGCCGGTACGGCAGGAAGATCGCGGCTTCCGCTCCACGCACTGCCCGGCCCCGGCAACGTGCGCGGGTGGAAGCGGCGCGTGCGGGACGCCAGCCGCTGCCCGGTGCGCAGGGCGCCCGGGTGACTGAACGCCCAGCGGGCCGCACGCATCGCCGCCCGCTCGGCGGCGTGCCCCTTCGCGGGTTTGAGCACCACTTTGCTGCCCTGTTGGGTGACTTGGCCGCCCTGCACGACCCGTTCCCTCAGATGCACCAGCACCTCGGGGATGTCGATGGCGACCGGGCACACCTCGTAGCAGGCACCGCACAACGACGACGCGTACGGGAGGGAGGCGTCGATCTCGCTGGCCGTGCCCCGGAGTTGAGGGCTGAGGATGGCACCGATCGGCCCGGGGTAGACCGAGCCGTACGCATGGCCGCCCGCCCGCTCGTACACCGGGCAGACGTTGAGGCACGCCGAGCAGCGGATGCAGCGCAGGGCCTGGCGGCCGACCTCGTCGGCGAGGGTGTCCGTGCGGCCGTTGTCGATCAGCACCAGATGGAAGGTCCGCGGGCCGTCAGCCGTCTCGGAGTCCGTCGTGCCCGTCCACATCGACGTGTACGGGTTCATGCGCTCGGCCGTCGAGGAACGGGGGAGTGTCTGCAGGAACACCTCCAGGTCCTGCCAGGTGGGCAGGATCTTCTCGATGCCGACCACCGAGATGAGCGTCTCGGGGAGGGTCAGGCACATACGGCCGTTGCCCTCGGACTCCACGACGACCAGCGTGCCGGTCTCGGCGATCATGAAGTTGGCCCCGGAGATGCCGACCTTGGCCCGCAGGAACTTCTCCCGCAGGTGCAGGCGGGCGGCCTCGGCGAGTTCGGCGGGCGTGTCGGTGAGGCCCTCGGGTGCCGGGCGGCCCCACTCGCTCATCTCGCGGGTGAAGATGTCGCGGATCTCGCCGCGGTTGCGGTGGATCGCCGGGACGAGGATGTGGGAGGGCCGGTCCTTGCCCAACTGCACGATGAGCTCGGCGAGATCGGTCTCGTAGGCGTGGATGCCCTCGGCCTCCAGGAACTCGTTCAGCCCGATCTCCTGCGTGGCCATCGACTTGACCTTGACGACCTCGCTCTCGCCGGTCGCCTTCACCAGGTCCGTCACGATCCGGTTGGCCTCGTCGGCGTCGGCCGCCCAGTGGACCGTACCGCCCGCCCGTGTGACCGACTCCTCCAACTGCACGAGATAGCGGTCGAGATGACGGAGGGTGTGGTCCTTGATCCGCTTGCCCGCCTCACGTAGCGCCGCCCAGTCGGAGACCTCGGTCACCGCCTTGGCGCGCTTGGCGCGGATGGTGTGGGTGGCGTGGCGGAGGTTGCCGCGCAAGGTCGTGTTGTTGACGGCCTCGTGGGCCGCCTTCGGGAACGCCGGCATCCCGACGAACGTCCCGCTCATCCCAGGGGCTCCTCTTCCGTACTCGCCAGGATCTCGGCGATGTGGACCGGACGCATCCCGGTCCGCAGCCGGGTCATCGTGCCACCGATGTGCATCAGACAGGAGTTGTCGGCCGCGCACAGCACCTCGGCGCCCGTGGACTCGGCGTTGCGCACCTTGTCCGTCCCCATGGCCGCGGAGACATCGGAGTTCTTCACCGCGAAGGTGCCGCCGAAGCCACAGCACTCGTCGGCGCCGGGCAGCTCGCGCAGTTCGAGTCCCTTGACCGCCTGGAGCAGCCGGTGCGGCCGGTCGCCCAGACCCAGGCTGCGCAGACCGTGGCAGGTCGGGTGGTACGTCACCGTGTGCGGGTAGTACGCGCCCACGTCCGTCACACCCAGCACGTCCACCAGGAACTCGGTCAGCTCGTACGTCTTCGGCACGACCGGCGCCAGCGTGCGCGCGAGCGTGTCCCCACGTCCCTCGGCACGCGCCCGCTCACCCATGCGCGGGTACAGCTCCCGCACCATCGAGCCGCACGACCCGGAGGGGGTCACGATCGCCTCGTAGTCGCGGAATACATCGGAGAACTGCCGAGCGAGCGGCTCGGCCTGATGCCGGTATCCGGTGTTGTAGTGCGCCTGACCGCAGCATGTCTGGCCCATCGGGAAGTCGACGTCGACGCCCAGTCTGGTCAGCAGTTTCACCACGGCCCGGCCGGTGTCCGGATAGAGCGTGTCGTTGACACAGGTCAGGAACAGGGCGACACGCATCGCGGCTCCTTGGGGTCGATCATCGGATGAGTGCAGGTTACGACGTGGGCGCGCGCACGGGGAGGGGGCCCGGCCGTAAGACATGGGGTGTCGTGGAATGAGACAAGGGATGCCGTGGCATTGGAGGGGCCCCGCCCACCGGATGCAGGCGCGGTGGGCGGGGCCCGGTCATCGCTGCCCGCTCACCGCGTGGTGAGCCGTGCCTCCGCCGCACGCCACGCCGCCGTGTCGCCCCGCGGCTCGTACCGCTCCAGCGGCTGCGTACGGGCCAGGAGCCCCCGCATCGCCGCACGGTCGCCGACCAGCCCCTGGGCACGTGCCTGGACGAGGACGTTGCCGAGCGCGGCCGCCTCCGCCGGACCCGCGACCACCGGGAGCCCGCAGGCGTCGGCGGTCAGCTGGCAGAGCAGGGCGTTGCGGGTGCCGCCGCCGACGACGTGGACCACGTCCACCGGATGGTCGGCGAGCGCCTGGGCCTCGGCGACCGCCCGGCGGTGGGCGAGGGCGAGCGAGTCGAGGATGCAGCGGGTGATCTCGGCGGGAGTCTCCGGCACGGGCTGCCCGGACTCCCGGCATGCTCCGGCGATGCGCTCGGGCATCCGGCCGGGAGCCAGGAACGCCGCGTCTCCCGCGTCCACGACCGACCGCAGCGCAGGCACCTCGCCCGCCGCCCGCAGCAGCTCACCGAGGTCCGGCTCGCCCCACTCCCGTACGCACTCCTGGAGCAGCCACAGCCCCATGATGTTCCGCAGGTAGCGGACCGTGCCGTCCAGGCCCAGCTCGTTGGTGAAGTTGGCGGCCCGGCTCGCCTCCGTGAGGACCGGCGCGTCCAGCTCCAGGCCCGCCAGGGACCAGGTGCCCGTGCAGATGTACGCGAAGCGCTCACCGGTCGCGGGGACGGCGGCCACCGCGGACGCCGTGTCGTGCGAGCCGACCGTCGTCACCGGCACCGGACCGGTCAGCCCCGTCTCCTCCAGCACCCGCTGCCGCAGCAGACCCGCCGGGTCCCCGGGCTGCCGCAGGGGCGCGAACAGCTCCAGGTCGATACCGAGGCGGGCCGCCACGTCATACGCCCAGTCACGGGTCCGCGGGTCGATCAGCTGGGTCGTCGAGGCGTTGGTGAGCTCGGTGCCGGGCTCGCCCGTGAGCCAGTACGTCAACAGGTCGGGAATGAGCAACAGCCGCCTGGCCTGCGCGAGTTGGGCGGAGGAACGCGCGGCCGCCAACTGGTACAGGGTGTTGAACGGGGCGTACTGGAGCCCGGTCGCCGCATACAGCTCGGCGGCGGGCACGGTGGCCCACACCTTCTCCGCGACGCCCTCGGTGCGCGCGTCGCGGTAGTGGACCGGGTTGCCGAGGAGGGCGTCGTCGGCGTCCAGCAGACCGTAGTCCACGGCCCAGCTGTCGATGCCGACGGAGTCGAGCCGTCCACCACATCCGGCTCCGGCCGCCCGCAGCCCGTCCAGCACGCCCCCGTACAGCGAGAGGACGTCCCACCGCAGCCCCTCCGGCACGCGCACCGGCCGGTTGGGGAAGCGATGGGCCTCGGTCAGCTCCAGGGAGCCCGCCCCCACCCGGCCGACCATGACACGCCCGCTGGACGCGCCGAGGTCGACCGCGGCGAAGGTCTTCACTGCCGTACCCATGGACGTACTCACCGCAGGAACGCGGCGGCGACGCCGGCGTCCACCGGGACGTGCAGACCGGTGGTGTGCGTCAGGTCCCCGCCGGTCAGCGCGAACACCGCGTTCGCCACGTGCTCCGGCAGCACCTCGCGCTTGAGGATGGTCCGCTGGGCGTAGAACTCGCCCAGCTTCTCCTCCTCCACCCCGTACACCGCGGCGCGCTTGGCTCCCCAGCCACCGGCGAAGATGCCGGAGCCGCGCACGACGCCGTCCGGGTTGACGCCGTTGACGCGGATGCCGTGCTCGCCCAGCTCCGCGGCCAGCAGCCGCACCTGGTGGGCCTGGTCGGCCTTGGTGGCGGAGTAGGCGATGTTGTTGGGCCCGGCGAAGACGGCGTTCTTGGAGGCGATGTAGACGATGTCGCCGCCGAGCCCCTGCTGCGTCATCACCCGGGCAGCCTCGCGCGAGACGAGGAAGGACCCGCGGGCCATGATGTCGTGCTGGAGGTCCCAGTCCTTGGCGGTCGTCTCCAGCAGCGGCTTGGAGATGGAGATGCCGGCGTTGTTGACGACGAGGTCGACACCACCGAAGGCGAGCACGGCCGCCTTGAAGGCGGCGACGATCTGCTCCTCGTCCGTGACGTCCACGGTGACGGAGACGGCCTTGTCGGAGCCGCCCAGTTCCTCGGCGACGGCGGCGGCGTTCTCCGCGTTCAGATCGGCGACGACGACACACGCCCCCTCGGCGACGAGCCGATGCGCGATGGCCTTCCCGATCCCGCTCCCCGCACCCGTCACCAGCGCGACCCGTGTCGCGAGCGGCTTGGGCTTCGGCATCCGCTGGAGCTTGGCCTCCTCCAGCGCCCAGTACTCGATGCGGAACTTCTCCGACTCCTCGATCGGCGCGTACGTCGACACGGCCTCGGCCCCGCGCATCACGTTGATCGCGTTGACGTAGAACTCGCCGGCCACCCGGGCGGTCTGCTTGTCCTTGCCGAAGGAGAACATGCCCACGCCGGGGACCAGCACGATCGCGGGGTCGGCGCCGCGCATGGCGGGGGAGTCGGGTTCGGCGTGCCGCTGATAGTAGGCGGCGTACTCCTCGCGGTACGCGGCGTGGAGCTCCTTGAGCCGGGCGGCCGCCTCCTCGATCGGGGCGGTGGGCGGCAGGTCCAGCACCAGCGGCCGCACCTTGGTCCGCAGGAAGTGGTCGGGGCAGGACGTCCCCAGCGCCGCGAGCCGCGGGTGCTCGGCACGGGCCACGAAGTCGAGCACGACATCGGAGTCGTTGAAGTGCCCCACCTGCGGCCGGTCCTGCGAGGCGATCGCCCGGACGTACGGCGCGAGCGCGGCGGCCCGCTCCCTCCGCTCGCCCTCGGGCAGCGCCTCGTACCCCTCGATGACGGGCCCGAAGGGCTCGGGCCTGCCCCGCTCGGCGAGGAATGCCTCGGCGGTCCGGATGATGTGCAGCGAGTTCCGCTCGCACTCCTCGGCGGTGTCACCCCACGCCGTGATCCCGTGCCCGCCGAGGACACACCCGACGGCCTGCGGGTTGTCGGCCTTCACCGCGGCGATGTCCAGTCCGAGCTGGAACCCGGGCCGACGCCACGGCACCCACACCACACTGTCCCCGAAACACTCGGCGGTCAGCTTCTCCCCGTCCGCGGCGCACGCGAGCGCGATACCGGAGTCGGGGTGCAGATGATCGACGTGGGCCGCGTCCACGAGTCCGTGCATGGCCGTGTCGATGGACGGAGCCGCCCCGCCCTTCCCGTGCAGGCAGTAGTCGAACGCGGCCACCATCTCGTCCTCGCGCTCCACACCGGGATACACCTCGGTGAGCGCCCGCAGCCGGTCCAGCCGCAACACGGCGAGCCCGGCCTCGGTGAGCGTACCGAGATCACCACCGGACCCCTTCACCCACATCAACTCGACATCACCGCCGGTCACGGGATCGGTCTCGGAGCCCTTCGCGGAGGCGTTACCGCCGGCGTAGTTGGTGTTACGGGGATCAGCACCGAGCCGGTGAGAGCGAGCGAGGAGGGCGGCGGCTTCGGGGTGGGTTGCCATATTTGTTCAGTCCTTCTTGACGTATGAGTACGTGAGGCGCGCCCCCAAAGGGGCGCGGGGAACCGCGCGACCAGCCACAAACGGCCCGCAGCCTGCAACCGGCCTTACCCGGCAGACGAGACGCAGCAGCTCACGCCCCCCAACCCGCCTGCTCCCCACCAACCCGCTCCTCAACGATCTTCGCGGCCCACCCGGACCCGGCGTAAGCCGCAATGGGGTCGGGGTCCAGCCCCATCTCCTCCCGCACCTCACGAAGCAACGGCCGCA
This sequence comes from Streptomyces spongiae, assembly GCF_009377185.1. GTDB lineage: Bacteria > Actinomycetota > Actinomycetes > Streptomycetales > Streptomycetaceae > Streptomyces > Streptomyces spongiae. The sequence goes on along the minus strand of NZ_VJZC01000050.1, from coordinate 17,132 downwards.
CATCGGTGTTGTACGCATCCATGAGCACGGCATTCGCACCGAGCACATCCCCGGACCGCTGAGCCGCACCCAACGCCTCCCGGTCAACCAGCAGCGCTTTCGCCGTGGCCTCCTGCACATTCATCACCGACCGGATGATCGCCGGAATCTTCGCCTCGATGTTGTGGCACTGGTCGAGCATGAACGCGACCTCGGACGTGAACCCACCCCCGCGCACCACCTCGTACATGATCCGGAACAGCTGGAACGGATCAGCGGCCCCCACCATCAGGTCGTCGTCCGCGTAGAACCGCGAGTTGAAGTCGAACCCACCGAGCTTCCCCTCACGCAGCAGCGTGGCGACAATGAACTCGATGTTGGTGCCCGGCGCGTGGTGCCCCGTGTCCACCACGACCTGCGCCTTCGGCCCAAGCTTCAGACAGTGGGCGTAAGCCGTACCCCAGTCCGGAACGTCCGTCGTGTAGAAAGCGGGCTCGAAGAACTTGTACTCCAGCAGCATCCGCTGCCCCTCACCGAGCCGCCCGTACACCTCGGCGAGCCCCTCGGCGAGCCGGTCCTGCCGCTCCCGCACATCGTCCTGACCGGGGTAGTTCGTCCCGTCGGCGAACCACAGCTTCAGATCTTTCGAACCCGTCGCGTCCATGATGTCGACGCACTCGAGCAGATGATCAACAGCCTTGCGCCGCACGGCGGCATCCGGATGGCAGATGCTGCCGAGCTTGTAGTCGTCGTCCTGGAAGGTGTTGGAATTGATCGCGCCCAGCTTCACACCCCGGTCCTCGGCGTGCTTCGCCAGCGCGGCGTAGTCGTCGACCTTGTCCCAGGGGATGTGCAGCGCCACGGTCGGCGCGACACCGGTGTAGGCGTGCACCTGGGCGGCGTCGTCCAGCTTCTCCTGCGGTGTACGTGGAACGCCTTGCTGCGCGAACACCTTGAAGCGCGTCCCCGAGTTCCCATACGCCCACGACGGCGTCTCGACGGCCTGGGTCTTGAGCGCGGCCTTCACCGCGACGAGCTCGGTCACTTCAGGGCTCCTGTGACATCGGGTCCGGACAACGGGCGACGGCCGTCTGTAAGGACGCCCGCCTGAAACGATTCAGGAGCTGAAGCTAGGAGCCCTCGGAATGACTGTCAACCCCTCTGACACAGCCCACCCGTCGTGACCAGGACGTGACCTCTCCCTATCGCATATCTATCGAAAAAATTTCGATCCGCACCCATTGACGCGACCTGCGCGTCGTGCCTAACGTCCCGGCAACCCAGTTGAAACCTTTCACGACGCCGTGAGGCCCGCCCCGCGGGCGTCGTCGAGGAGCCCCCATGACCCACCCGTCCGACACGGGTCCGGCCCCGGTGCTGGCGCTCAGGGACATCTCGAAGTCCTTCGGAGCGGTGCGCGCCCTGCGGGACGTGTCCCTGGAGCTGTTCCCCGGAGAGGTGCACGCCCTCGCCGGTGAGAACGGCGCGGGCAAGTCGACCCTCATCAAGACGCTCGCCGGGGTCCACCGTCCGGACGCCGGCCAGGTGCTGCTGGACGGCGAGCCGACCGTCTTCCACGGCCCGGCCGACGCCCGCGACGCCGGCATCGCCGTGATCTACCAGGAGCCCACGCTCTTCCCCGACCTGTCGATCGCCGAGAACATCTTCATGGGCCGGCAGCCCAAGCGCGCCCTCGGCCGCATCGACCACAAGGCCACGCACGCCGCCACCCTCGCCCTGATGCAGCGCCTCGGCGTCGAACTCGACCCCGACCGCCCGGCACGCGGACTGTCCATCGCGGACCAGCAGATCGTCGAGATCGCCAAGGCGCTCTCCTTCGACGCCCGCGTCCTCATCATGGACGAGCCCACCGCCGCCCTCACCGGCAGCGAGGTCGCGCGCCTCTTCGGCGTCGTCCGCACACTGCGTGAGCAGGGCGCCGCGGTGCTGTTCATCTCGCACCGCCTGGAGGAGATCTTCCGGATCTGCCAGAGGGTCACGACCCTGCGCGACGGTGCCTGGATCTCCAGCGAGCCGGTCGACGGCATGACCGAGGACGACCTCGTGCGCCGTATGGTCGGCCGCGACCTCGACGAGCTGTACCCCAAGCAGGAGGTCGAGGCGGGCGAAGTGGCGCTCAGCGTACGCCGGTTGACCCGGGAGGGCGTCTTCACCGACGTCTCCTTCGATGTGCGGCGCGGCGAGATCGTCGGCCTCGCCGGACTCGTCGGCGCCGGGCGCACGGAGGTCGCCCGGGCCGTCTTCGGCGTCGACCGCTGGGACGCGGGCGAAGTGGAGGTCGACGGGAAGGCACTGACGAACGGTGCCCCCTCCACCGCCATGGCCGCCGGGCTCGCCCTCGTCCCCGAGGACCGCCGCGCCCAGGGCCTGGTGATGGACATGTCCATCGAGCGCAACATCGGCCTCACCGGCCTGCGGACGACCGTGAAGGCCGGCCTCATGGACCGCGGCGCCGAACGCAGCCGCTCCCTCGACTGGGCCGTCAAGCTCCAGGTCAAGTACGCGCGCATCGCCGACACCGTCTCCACGCTGTCCGGCGGCAACCAGCAGAAGGTCGTCCTCGCCAAGTGGCTGGCCACCGGCCCCAAGGTGCTGATCGTCGACGAGCCCACCCGTGGCATCGACGTCGGTACGAAGGCCGAAGTGCACCGGCTGCTCAGCGAGTTGGCCGCCGACGGGGTGGCCGTCCTGATGATCTCCTCCGACCTGCCCGAGATCCTCGGCATGGCCGACCGCGTGCTCGTGATGCACGAGGGCCGCCTCACCGCCGAGATCCCTCGCTCCGACGCCACCGAGGAATCCGTGATGGCCGCAGCCACCGGGAGGGCCGCCGCATGACGGTGACCGCCCCGAACCCAGCTCCCGCGACCGAGGTGCCCAAGTCCAGCGGCACCCGGCTGGTCGACCGCGTCTTCAAGATGCGCGAACTCGCCATCCTGGTCGTCTTCCTGGTGATGATCGTCATCACCCAGCTGGGCAACAGCCAGTTCCTCACCCAGCAGGGCATCAAGGACCTGCTGCTGAACGCCACCATCCTGGTCCTTGTCGCCACCGGTCAGTCGCTGGTCGTCATCACGCGCAACGTCGACCTGTCCGTGGGCTCCACGCTCGGCATCAGCGCCTTCGCCGCCGGTACGTACCTCCAGGGCGGCGGGAACCCGGTCGTCGCCATCCTGCTGGCGGTCCTGGTGGGCATCGGCTTCGGCCTGCTCAACGGACTCCTCGTCAGCCTCGGCCAGGTACCGGCGCTCGTCGTCACGCTCGGCACGCTGTACATCATCCGCGGCATCGACTCCATCTGGGTCGGCTCCCGCCAGATCGTCGCGTCCGCCCTCCCGGACGGCTTCGTCGACTTCGGCTCCGGCGGCATCTCCGCCGTGCCCTGGCTGGCGATGATCGCCCTCGTCGTCCTCGTGGCGACCGCGTACTACCTCAAGCACTTCGGCAGCGGCCGCGAGCTGTACGCCCTCGGGTCGAACCCGGAGGCCGCACGGCTCGCCGGAATCCCCGTCCGCAAGCGGATCCTCGCCGCGTACACCTTCTGCGGCGCCCTCGCCGGACTCGCCGGCGCCCTGTACCTGGCCCGGTTCGGCAACGTCGACTCCAGCACCGGCAACGGCTACGAACTCACCGTCGTCAGCGCGGTCGTCGTAGGTGGCGTCGTCTTCACCGGCGGCTCCGGCAGCGTCTACGGCGCCGCGCTCGGCGCGCTGCTGCTGACCTCGATCAACAGCGTGCTGCCCGCCCTCGGTGTCAGCTCGGTCTGGGTGCTCGCCATCAACGGCATCCTGCTCATCCTCGCCATCGCGGTCGACCGGATCGTCGCCCTGCGCGTGGCCTCCGCCCTGAAGAAGAGGAACGCCCGCCATGGCTGACTCGTCGCTCGCGCGCGCCGTCCGCTGGGACACGGTCGTCGGCGCCCTCCTCATCGTCGTCCTGCTGCTGTCCTTCGGCACCGTCGACGGCTTCGGCAACGCCCTCAACCTGTCGTTCCTGATCGGCAACACCCTGCCGATCGCACTGATCGCCCTGCCGATGACCCTGCTCGTGGTCGCCGGAGAGATCGACCTCTCGGTGGCCTCCACCGCCGGTCTGTCCGGTGCGGTGATGGGCGCCCTGTGGAACCAGGGCATGACCATCGAGACGATCATCCCGATCTGCCTGCTGCTCGGTGTGGTGTGCGGCCTGGTCAACGGCCTCCTCGTGACCCGGCTCGGGCTGCCCTCCCTCGCCGTCACCATCGGCACCCTCGCCGCCTACCGGGGCATCGCACAGATCGTGCTCGGCTCCGACGCGGTGACCGACTTCCCCACCCAGTACCTGGACTTCGCGGCCGGCCGACTCGGGGACACCTTCATCCCCTACGCCTTCCTGCCGTTCCTGGTGCTGCTCGCGATCGCCGTGGTCGCGCTGCACGCCACCCCGTTCGGGCGGTCGCTGTTCGCGATCGGCGCGAGCGAGGAGGCCGCGCGGTTCGCGGGCATCCGCGTCAAGCGGCAGAAGCTCGTCCTGTTCACGGTGACCGGCCTCATGGCCTCCCTCACCGGGATCTTCTGGGCGCTGCACTACGCCAGCGCCCGCTACGACAACGCCACGGGGCTCGAACTCTCCGTCGTGGCGGCGGTGTTGCTCGGCGGTATCGACTTCGACGGTGGCAAGGGCACGTTGGGCGGCGCGATCGCCGGGGTGTTTCTGCTCGGTGCGTTGCAGAACGTGATGAGTCTGCAGGACGTCTCCGCTCAGTCGCAGATCGTCGTCACTGGTGTTCTTCTCGTCCTCTCCGTGCTCGGTCCGCGGGTTGCACGGCAGATCGCTGTTGCCCGAGCGCGTAGCGCTCCGCTGAAAGGTCGTTCCTAGACCGCGGGTTGTCTGTGGCTGGTCGCGCAGTTCCCCGCGCCCCTGAAGGGGCGCTCCACCTCACCTCAGTAAGAAGGAACCCACCATGCGCAAGTCATCCCTCCGCCGTGCCTGTACGGCCCTCGTCGCCGTCACCTCCCTCGCGCTCGCCGCCACCGCCTGCGGTGGCACCACCAAGAAGGACGTCAGCAAGGAGAACGCCTCCGCCGCGTCCGATGCCAAGGCCAACCCCAACGCCGAGCTGAAGAAGGGCCTGACCGTCGGCTTCCTGCCGAAGCAGGTCAACAACCCGTACTTCACCTCCGCCGACAAGGGCGGCGAGAAGGCGCTCACCGAACTGGGCAGCAAGTACAAGGAGGTCGGCCCGTCCAGCGCCACCGACACCGCCGGCCAGGTGAGTTACGTGAACACCCTCACCCAGCAGCAGGTCGACGCGATGGCCGTGTCCGCGCAGGACCCGGGCGCCCTGTGCACCGCGCTCAAGCAGGCCATGAAGAACGACATCAAGGTCGTCACCTACGACTCCGACACCAAGCCCGACTGCCGCAACGCCTTCGTCTCGCAGGCCAGCGCCGAGGACCTCGGCCGCACCGAGGTGCAGCTGCTCGCCGAGCAGATCGGCTACAAGGGCGAGATCGCGATCCTGTCCGCCGCGCAGACCGCGACGAACCAGAACACCTGGATCGACTTCATGAAGGACGAGCTCAAGGACCCCAAGTACAAGGACGTGAAGCTCGTCAAGGTCGCCTACGGTGACGACGACGCCCAGAAGTCCTTCCAGCAGACCCAGGGCCTGCTCCAGGAGTACCCGAACCTGAAGGGGATCATCTCCCCGACCACCGTCGGCATCAAGGCGGCCGCCCAGTACCTGTCGGGCTCCAAGTACAAGGGCAAGGTCAAGCTGACGGGTCTCGGCACCCCGAACGACATGCGCAAGTACGTCAAGAACGGCACCGTCGAGGCGTTCGAGCTGTGGGACCCGGCGAAGCTCGGGGAGCTGGCCGCCCGTACGGCCGTGGCGCTGTCCTCGGGCCAGATCACGGGCAAGGAGGGCGAGACGTTCAAGGCCGGTGACATGGGCGAGTACACCATCGGCAAGGACGGCGTGATCAGCCTCGGCAAGCCGACCGTGTTCGACAAGAAGAACATCGACCAGTTCAACTTCTGATCCCCGGAGGGTCGTTGATGAAGCGCGTGTGCTTCCTGCTGAAGGTCCGGGCGGACCGCCTCGACGAGTACCGCGAGCGGCACGCCGCCGTGTGGCCCGAGATGCTTCAGGCGCTCTCGGCCACCGGCTGGCACAACTACTCGCTCTTCCTGCGCGAGGACGGTCTGCTGGTCGGCTACCTGGAGACCGAGGACTTCGAGGCCGCCCAGGCCGGCATGGAGGCCACCGACGTCAACGCCCGCTGGCAGGCGGAGATGGCGCCGTTCTTCGAGTCGCTGGACGGCGCCCGGCCCGACGAGGCCATGAAACCGCTCACCGAGGTGTTCCACCTCGCCTGAAACTCCCCATGTGAACCCCCACCGCTCAGCTCGCCCGACAATGGAGTCCCCGAGATGAACAGACGCACGCTGCTGGGCGCCGCCCTCGCAGGCGCCGTGGTGACCCCCGCCCTCGCCTCCGGCACCGCCCGCGCCGCTGACCCGGGCCCCTCGCTCACCCTGACCGGCAGCACCCTGCTCGACACCCAGGCCATCTACTTCGTCTCCTACGACGGCCTGGTCAACAACAACGCGTTCCAGAAGAACGGGCTGCTGACCTACAAGGGCTACCAGTACGCCGCCTGGTACACCGCCGACCGCAACGCCGTCGTCGGGCGCCGCGTCCTCGGCGGGACCACCTGGTCGACCGTCAAGGTGGGCCACACCCTCCGCTACGACGACTCCCACAACGTCATCTCCATGGGCATCTCCAAGGTCGACGGGCGCCTCCACCTCAACATGGACTCCCACAGCGACGGCTTCACCTACGTCAAGTCGGTCGCCGGCCTCATGGACAACCCGGGCGGGCTGAGCTGGACCACGAGCCGCTTCGGCGCGCCCCAGTCCACACTCGACGGGGTCGCGCTCACCTCGCAGTTCACCTACCCGCAGTTCATCTCCACACCCGAGGGCAAGCTCCAGCTGAGCTACCGCGTCGCCGTCTCCGGCAACGGCCGCAACGCGCTGGCCGAGTACGACGGCACGTCCTGGACCAACCTCGGCGAGTGGTCCAGTTCCACCGGCACGTACACCAGCGAGCACGGCTCCAGCACCGCCCGCAACATGTACCTGCACGGCATCGACTACGACAGGAACGGGCGACTGCACTCGTTCTTCACCTGGCGCGAGCAGAACGGCGCCGTGATGTGCAGCGGCGGCGGCATCACCAACCACGACACCGGCTACGTCTACTCGGACGACCGCGGCCGCACCTGGCGCAACAACGCGGGCACCGTCGTCGGCACCACCGGCGGCTCCGACAAGGTCTCCGTCACCGACTCCGGGCTGGTCGTGGACGCGCTCAACCCGGACCACTCGCTGATGAACCAGGAGAGCCAGTTCACCGACTCGGCCGGCCGGCCGCACGCCATCATCAGCTACGTGCCCGGCCGCTTCGGCCAGTGCACCACCAACTACGTCACCGACCGGACGAACAACGGCCGTGCCTTCCACGTCCGCAAGAACTCCTCCGGCACCTGGCAGAAGACCGAGATACCGGTCCCGCTGAACTCCAGCCAGCGCACCAAGCTGATCCTCGACAAGTACGACAACGCGTACGCGATCTTCCCGTTCTGCCGTGTCGCCGGGGCCTCCAAGGCGTCCGGATACACGGACTGGACGGTCCTGTACGACGGTGTCGGCGCCGGGCTCAACGCCTTCGGCGAGGTCGTGATCGACGAGACGCGGGTCGGCCAGGACAACTTCCTGTCGATCATGTACCAGGAGAAGTCCAGCGGTACGACGCCCTCGGCGCTGCGCAACCTCAACTTCCGCCTGCCCGCCTGATCCACGGCGCCGGGAACGGGACACCGTGACCGGCGCGACCGTGGCGGGTGCGCTGGTCACGGCACCTGAAGGTAATGTGAACGCGCACCCGCCGCCCCGTATCTCCCTGGAGGTCCTCGCCCGATGACCCAGTCGGTGGGTATCAAGGACGTCGCCCGCGCCGCCGGAGTCTCCGTGGGCACGGTCTCGAACGTGATCAACCGCCCGGACACGGTGGCCTCCGAGACCCGTGCCCGCGTGCTGTCGGCGATAGACCGCCTCGGCTACGTCCGCAGCGAGTCGGCGCGCCAGCTGAGGGCCGGGCGCAGCCGCATCATGGGACTGCTCGTGCTCGACATGGGCAACCCCTTCTTCGTGGACGTGGCGCGCGGCGCCGAGCGGGCCGCCCGCCAGGCCGGGCTCGGCGTGATGGTCTGCAACAGCGCGCAGAGCGCGGGGGAGGAGGCCGAGTACCTGTCGCTCTTCGCCGAACAGCGCGTCCGGGGCGTCCTGCTCACGCCCGCCGACGCGACCGGACGCAACATCAAGACGTTCCGCCGCCACGGCATCCCCTTCGTCCTCGTCGACCGGGTCGCCGAGGGAACCACCGAGTGTTCGGTGTCCGTCGACGACGTGGCGGGCGGCGCGCTCGCCGTACGGCATCTGATCGACGCCGGGCACCGCTCCATCGCGTACGTGAGCGGCCCGCCCGGCCTCAACCAGGTCCGCGACCGCCGTACGGGCGCCCTCAGCGCGCTGGCCGAGGCCGGTCTGGGCCCCGACTCCCTGCGCGAGCTGCCCACCGAGCGCCTCGACGTGGCCGCGGGCCGCGACGCGGGCGCCCGGCTGCTCGGTCTCGCCGACCGCCCGACCGCCGTGTTCTGCGCCAACGACCTGCTCGCCCTCGGCGTCTTGCAGGCCATGTTCGCGGCCGGGGTGAGCGTGCCGGACGACCTCGCCATCGTCGGCTACGACGACATCGAGTTCGCCGCCGCCGCGGCCGTCCCCCTCACCTCCGTACGGCAGCCCGCGGTGACCATGGGAGCACTCGCGGCCGAACTGCTCCTGGAGGAGACCGAGACGGAGACGGCACCCACGCCGCACGAGCACAAGCGGGTCGTCCTCCAACCGGAGCTGGTGGTGCGCAGCTCCAGCCTTTCGGGACGCTGACCCCGCGTTCAGCAGGAACTGACCCACCATTCAGTGGAATTTCTTGATCCACGGGGTCGGCCGGGCGAAGAATCTGTGGTGAAGTGGTGGGCGGCCTGGAATCCGTTCGCCTCGGGAGTCCTGTTGACCGCCAGCTACCGTCAGCCCGGTGTCGTCCTCACCGACCGCCGCTTCACCGTGCCCCTCGACCACGACGACCCGGCGGGGGAGCGGATCGAGCTCTACGCGCGTGAGGTCGTCGCGAGCGACAAGACGGACAAGGACCTGCCCTGGCTGGTCTACCTCCAGGGCGGACCCGGCTTCGGCGCCAACCGGTTCGTCGGCAAGCCGGCCTGGCTCGGCCGCGCCCTGAAGGAGTTCCGCGTCCTGCTCCTCGACCAGCGCGGTACCGGCGCCTCCACACCCGCCAACCGGCAGACCCTCCCGCTGCGCGGAGGCCCCCGCGAGCAGGCCGACTACCTGGCCCACTTCCGCGCCGACTCCATCGTCCGCGACTGCGAGGCCATCCGCCCCGAGGTCACCGGCGGCGCTCCCTGGACCGTACTCGGCCAGAGCTTCGGCGGCTTCTGCACGGTCACCTACCTGTCCACCGCGCCCGAGGGGCTGAGCGCCGCCGCCATCACCGGTGGCCTGCCCTCCCTCGACGCGCACGCGGACGACGTCTACCGGGCCGCCTACCCGCGCATCGAACGCAAGGTCGCCGCCCACTACAGGCGCTACCCGCAGGACGTCGAGCGGGCCCGGCGGATCGCCGAGCACCTGCTGGCGCACGAGGTCGTCCTGCCGAACGGCTTCCGGCTCACCGCCGAGGCGTTCCAGTCCCTCGGCATCGTCCTCGGCAAGAGCGACGGCAGCCACCGCCTGCACTACCTCCTGGAGGACGCCTTCGTCCGCACCCCGCAGGGCCCCGCCCTCTCCGACGCCTTCCAGGAGGAGGTGCTGGGGCTGCTGTCGTTCGCGGGCCACCCCCTGTACGCGCTCGTCCACGAGGCCTGCTACGGCCAGGGCGAGCGGCCCACCGCCTGGGCGGCGGAGCGGGTACGCGCCGAGTTCCCGCAGTTCGACGCGGCCAAGACGCTCACCGGGGACGGTCCGCTGCTGTTCACCGGCGAGTCCGTCCACCCGTGGACGTTCGACACCGACCCGGCGCTGCGCCCCCTGCGCGAGACAGCGGAGGAACTGGCCGCCCGCACCGACTGGAAGCCCCTGTACGACCCGGCCCGCCTCGCCGTCAACGAGGTACCGGTCGCCGCGGCCGTCTACCACGACGACATGTACGTCGACACGGCCCACTCGCTTCAGACGGCCCGCGCGATCCGGGGCTTGCGCACCTGGGTCACCGACGAGTACGAACACGACGGCGTACGGGCCTCCGGACCCCGCGTCCTGGACCGGCTGCTGGCGCTGACGCGCGACGAGGTGTGAACCGGGCCGCCGTCCGCCCCGCGGGTTAGTGTGCCGACATGACCGAGCCGACGAACGACCAGCTCACACCCATGCCCGAGGACTGGCGGCGCGCCCTCGCCGTCGTGGCCCACCCGGACGACCTCGAATACGGCTGCTCGGCGGCCATCGCCACCTGGACCGACGGCGGCCGCGAGATCACGTACGTCCTGGCCACCCGCGGCGAGGCCGGCATCGACACCCTGGAGCCCGCCGAGTGCGGACCGCTGCGCGAGCGGGAGCAGCGGGCCGGCGCGGCCGTGGTGGGGGTGACGGAGGTGGAGTTCCTCGATCACCAGGACGGCGTCATCGAGTACGGCACGGCGCTCCGCCGGGACATCGCGGCGGCGATCCGCAGGCACCGCCCCGAGCTCGTGATCACCCTCAACCACCGCGACACCTGGGGCGGTGTCGCCTGGAACACGCCCGACCACGTGGCCGTGGGCCGCGCCACCCTGGACGCGGTCGGCGACGCAGGCAACCGGTGGATCTTCCCCGAGCTGACCGAACAGGGCCTGGAGCCCTGGAGCGGTGTCCGCTGGGTCGCCGTCGCCGGTTCCGCGACGCCCACCCACGCGGCGGACGCCACGGCCGGACTCGACCGCGCGGTGCGCTCCCTGCTGGAACACCGCACCTACATCGAGGTGTTGACCGACCAGGACCCGGAGACGTACGTCCGCGAGTTCCTGACCGGGTACGCCCGGGCCGCGGGGGAGCGCTTCGGCGGGAAACCGGCCGTGGCGTTCGAACTGTTCAGCCGATGAGCGACCACAGACGGGGGAGAGAATGAAGGACGAGAAGGAACAGCTCGCCGAGCGGTTCGAGGAACACCGCGGCCATCTGCGGGCGGTGGCCTACCGGATGCTCGGCTCGCTCAGCGAGGCCGAGGACGCCGTGCAGGAGACCTGGCTGCGGCTCAGCCGCTCCGACACGAGCGACGTGCACAACCTCGGGGGCTGGCTGACGACCGTGACCGGACGGGTCTGCCTGGACATGCTGCGCTCGCGCCGCACCCGGCGCGAGGAGCCCATGGACGCGTACGAGACGTTCGTGCCCGATCCGGTCGTCGGCTCCCTGGACCGCGTGGACCCCGAGCACGAGGTGCTGCAGGCGGACGCCGTCGGGCTCGCCCTGCTGGTGGTGATGGAGACGCTGGAGCCCGCCGAGCGGCTCGCGTTCGTGCTGCACGACATGTTCGCGGTGCCCTTCGACGACATCGCGCCGATCGTGGACCGCTCCACGGCCGCGACCCGGCAACTCGCCAGCCGGGCCCGGCGCCGCGTGCAGGGTTCCGCGCCCGCCCCGGATCCCGACCTGACGCGGCAGAAGCAGGCGGTCGACGCCTTCCTCGCCGCCTCACGCGGAGGGGACTTCGAGGCACTGCTGTCGGTGCTCGACCCCGAGGTGGTGCTGCGCGCCGACGCCGGAGCCCTGGCCGTGGGCGTGGCCGCGTCCAAGCAGGTGCGGGGCAGGCAGTCGGTGGCCGAAGGCGCCTTCATGTTCCGGCAGTTCTCGCAGTACGCGCGGCCGGTGCTCGTCAACGGATCGGTGGGTCTGCTCACGGTCGTCGACGGCAAGGCCGTGTCCGTCATGGGGGTCACGGTCGTGGACGGGAAGATCACGGGGATGTACATCCTGTCCGACCCCGAGCGGCTCGCACGGCTCGATCTGGTGGCATAGGTGAGTTCTTTCCCCGCAAGGGAGTTGGAGGGGTGAGATCGCGCCGTCGATAGGCTGAAGCGTATGGAACAGACAACCGCCCACGGCTCGCCGGAGCTTCGTGCCGACTGCTCGCGGTGCTTCGGACTGTGCTGTGTGGCCCTGCCCTTCGCCGCCTCGGCGGACTTCGCGACGGACAAGGCGGCCGGTGAGCCGTGCGGCAACCTCCGGGAGGACTTCCGCTGTGGCATCCACGCCGAGCTGCGGCAGAAGGGTTTCACCGGCTGCACGGTCTACGACTGCCTCGGCGCGGGGCAGAAGGTCTCGCAGGTCACCTTCGGCGGGCGGGACTGGCGGAGGGGGCCGCGTGAGGACGCGCGCCGGATGTTCGACGTGTTCCCCGTCGTCCGTCAACTCCACGAACTGCTCTGGTACCTGACGGAGGCCCTGACCCTGCCCGCCGCCCGGCCGGTCCACGCGGACGTACGCGCCCTGCTCGCCGAGACCGAACAGCTCACTCTCCAGACCCCGGACGAGCTGGTGGAGTTGGACGTCCCCGCACACCGGCAGCGCGTCAACGTCCTGCTGCTGAGGGTGAGCGAGCTGATGCGGGCGGGTGCGGGGCGCCGGAAGGAGCGCCGGGGTGCCGATCTGATGGGTGCCCGCCTCAAGGGCGCCGACCTCCGTCAGGCCAACCTCCGCGGCGCGTACCTCATCGCCGCCGATCTGACGGGGGCCGACCTGCGGGGCGCGGACCTGATCGGTGCCGACCTGCGCGACGCCGATCTCACCGACGCCGACCTGACCGGCGCCTTCTTCCTGACCCAGCCCCAGCTCAACTCGGCCCGGGGGAGCGGCGGTACGAAGCTGCCGGGTTCAGTCGGCCGCCCCGGTCACTGGACAGCGAGGGACTGACGGGGTGTCCGCCGTGTGCTCCTCGGGATCCGCCGCGGCGGACAGGGGACCGCGGGAGTCCAGGTGCAGCGTCAGCCCCTCCGGCATCAGCGTCAGCCGCTCGGCCACCCGCAGCTGGTACTCGGGGTCGGGCCGCAGCTCGTAGCGGCGCAGCAGCAGGCCCAGCACGAGCGTCGCCTCGTGGAGGGCGAACTGGCGGCCTATGCAGGCCCGCGCCCCCGTGCCGAACGGCTTGAAGGTGTGCGCGGGCCGGGCCCGTACTGCCTTCGCGTCGAAGCGGTCGGGGTCGAACCGCTCGGCGTCGGCACCCCACACGGCCGGGTCCCGGTGCAGCATCACCGTCAGGACCAGCGCCCACGCGCCCCGCCGCAGCGGGTGCACACCGCCCAGCACGGTGTCCTCCCGGGCCTCGCGGGCGAAGGCGGGCGCCGTCGGCCACAGTCTCAGCGACTCGTCGAGCACCCGCCGGACGTACCGAAGCCGGGCCACCTGCTCGTACCCGGGCCGGGGCGTGTCGCCCCAGACGCGGTCCACCTCGGCACGGGCGCGGGTGGCGACGTCGGGGTGCCGGGACAGGTAGTGCAGGGCGAAGGAGAGGGCGCCCGAAGTGGTCTCGTGGCCGGCGACCAGGAAGGTGATGACCTGGCGGCGGACGTTCTCCGGGGACAGCCGCTCGCCGGTCTCCGGGTGCGCGGTCTCCAGCATGCGGTCGAGCAGGTCGCCGTTGCCGTCGCCCTTTCCGGAGCTGCGCCGCGCCTCGACCACCTCGTCCACCGTGCGGTTCAGGTACGCCATGTCCGCCTCGTTGAGCCGGGCGGCGCGGCGCAGCAGCAGCGGGGCCAGCGGCTCGGGGACCTGGTTGCGGCGCTGCGCGTACGACAGGGTGCCCACCATCGCGGTGACGAAGGGGTGCGGCCGGGCGCGCTCGAAGGAGCCGAAGTCGTGGCCGAATCCGGTGCGGGCGATCGTCTCCAGCGTCAGCCTGGTCATGTCGCGGGGCACGTTCACGGCCCGGCCCGCCGTCCGCTCCCGGTCCCAGCTGTCCATCAGCCGCTCGGCCACGTCGAGCATCATCGGGTGGTAGCCCTCCATGGCCTCGCGGCTGAAGCCCGGGGCCAGGACGTCGTGCGCGAGCTGCCAGTTGGGCTCGTCGTTGTACGCGGTGAACAGCCCGTCCCCGGCGATCGGCCGCAGATTGGCGACGCCCAGGCCGACGTGCTTGGCGAACCGCGACTCGTCGGCCATCTCGGCGGCGAGGTCCGCGCCCCCCACGAAGACGATCTCCTTGCCGAACGCCTTGCGCCGGAAGACCGGGCCGAGTTCACGGCCGATCCGCATCGAGTCCTGCACGGGCGACCGAAGCCGCGCGCCCAGCACGTCCCCGAGCACCGGGAGCCGGTGCGGTGGGTGGGGGATGCGGTGCAGCTCCGGCCAGCCCAGCTCCGCCCCGCGGAACCCCTTCGCGACGGTGGCCTCCGGGGCCTGTGGTGCTTCTGTCGTATCCGCCATGACACCAACTCCCCTGCGCCCGTCCCTCTGCGCATCTGTTGTACGTGGATTCAATAGCGGTTCACAGCCTCATCCCGTTGTTGAATCCGTGTCAAGTAAAGTTGCGGCATGGCCGGTCAGCAGTCAGAGCGCCCGCGCCGTCGGCTCAGCACCGAGGAGCGCAGGGAGCAGCTCCTGGCGGTCGGGGCGCGGCTCTTCGCGGAGAGCCCGTACGACGACGTGTGGATCGAGCAGGTCGCTGACATCGCCGGAGTGTCGCGCGGGCTGCTGTATCACTACTTCCCGACCAAGCGGGACTTCTTCGCGGCCGTCATGGAGCGCGAGAGCGAGCAGATGCTGCGGATGACGGCCCCGGTGCCGGGGGTTCCGGCACGCGAGCAGTTGGGCGCCGGACTCGACGCGTACCTGGAGTACGTCGAGGTGCACGGACACGGCTACCGGGCCTTCCACCGAGCCGCCGCGGCGGGCGACCCGGCCGTACGGAAGACCTACCGGCGGGCGATGGCGGAACAGGAGGCGCGAATCCTGGCCGCCATCGCAGCGGACTCCGAGTTCGGCTGGACGGTCGAGGAACGGCCGGAGCTGCGGTTCGCGGTTCGCGGGTGGCTGGCGTTCACCCGTGCCGTCTGCCTGGACTGGGCGGCCGGAGCGGAGCTGTCCCGGGACCAGGTACGGGACCTGTGCGTACGGGCGCTACTGGGCGCGATAGCGCCCTGAAGGGGCGCGGGGAACTGCGCGACCAGCCACGTAAGACCCGCACACGCACACGGCGAGAACCAGCAACGGCGAGTGGGCGCCCCCGCTGACCGAACGGAGTGCAGGGTTGGCGTGAGCACCGATCTTCGATAAGTTAGGCAAGGCTTACCTAAGGGAGGTTCGGATGGCTGACCGTCACACCTGGACGGCCGCGCCCGCCGCGGCCGAGCGCGCCCGTTCGGTGCTCGCCGCGGCCTGGTCCTGCGCGGTGACCGCGGAGGGCGGCAGGGAGGAGTTCGTCGGAGCGCACACCGTGGCCGAGGACGGCCGTGTACTGCTGCACGTGCCGGAGGACAGCGCACTCGTCACGGCCGCGATCTGTGCGCCGCGCGGCGAGCCGTCCGCCGTGCTGGAGTTCGCCGACGTGGCCCCCGTCGCCATGCGCAACCGTATCCGCTCCCGGCTCTGGATGGCCGGCTGGTTCGCCTCCGAGGACGGGCAGCTCGCGTTCCGGCCCACGAGGGTCGTGCTGCGCCAGCCCTCCGGCGCGGTCGTCGTCGACCTCGACGAGTACGCCGCCGCCATGCCCGACCCACTCGCCACGGCCGAGTTCCAGCTGCTCACCCATCTCGCCGAGGCCCACCCCGACGCGGTCGAGCGGCTCACCCGCCTCGTCGACTCCGACAGCCTGCAAGGCGCCGTCCGCGTCCAGCCGCTCGCCGTCGACCGGCACGGCCTCACCCTGCGCATCGAGCGGGCCCGCGGCAACGGCGACGTACGCCTGACGTTCCACAAGCCCGCCGACGACATGGCACAGCTCACGGAGCGCATGCACATCCTGCTCGCCCAGGCCGGCGCCGCTCGCCGTCCCCGCGCACTACAGCGGCAGCGCACAGACGGCGACGGGTGACGCGAACGGCTCTCCCGCGCTCCGCAGTTCACCGCTCTCACGGTCCACGTGGAACACGCTGACCGCGCTCGACTTCTGGAGCGACG
This sequence comes from Streptomyces spongiae, assembly GCF_009377185.1. GTDB lineage: Bacteria > Actinomycetota > Actinomycetes > Streptomycetales > Streptomycetaceae > Streptomyces > Streptomyces spongiae. The sequence goes on along the minus strand of NZ_VJZC01000050.1, from coordinate 917 downwards.
CGAACAGCAGCGTTCCGTCGGGGGAGAACGCGATCTGACGCGGGAAGTCCCCACCCACCGGCACCGTGTCCAACAGCTTCAGCCGTGCCCCGCCCGCCTCGACCGCGTAGCGCGTCAGACTGTCGTGGCCGCGGTTGGCGAGATACGCGTACGACCCGTCCGCCGTGACCAGGAGCTGTGCGGGGTAGTTCGTGCCGGAACCCGTGCCCGTGGCCTGCGGGTCACCCGGGGTCAGCCGGCCACTGTCCGGGTCGTAGGCGCACACCACGACCGTGTTGTCGACCTCGTTGGCGAGGTACGCGTGGCGGCCCCCGGGGTGGAAGGTCAGATGCCGCGGCCCGGCTCCCGGCCGCGTTTGCGCCCGTGAGACCTCCGTGAGCGTGCCCTTCGCCTCGTCCAGGCGGTACGTGTACACGGTGTCCGTGCCGAGGTCCACGGCGAGGACATGGCCGCCGTCCGGGCTCGTGACGAACTGGTGCGCGTGCGGGCCGTCCTGCCCCGGTCCGGGCTCCGGACTGTTGTGCACGACGCGATCCGTGCGTTCACCGAGCGCGCCCGAACCGTCGATGGGGTGCACGGCCACGCTGCCCGAGCCGTAGTCGGCGCTCAGCAGCCAGCGCCCGCCGGGGTGCACCGACAGCTGACAGGGGGCCGCGCCACCGGTACTCCGCGCGCCGAGAACCTGGTGGTCGGAGAGCCGTACGGCGGTCACCGTGCCCTTGGTCCGCTCGTTGACGGCGTACAGCGTCCGGCCGTCCGGGTGCAGCGCGAGGTACGAGGGGTCGGCGACACCGGTGATGGTCTTCCCGCCCTTGATGCCGCCGGTCTCCGCGTCGTACGTCGCCACGCGGATGCCGTCGCCGCCGCCCTCGACCGAGGTGTACGTGCCGATGTAGAGCGGGTGCGGGCCCGTGGGG
>NZ_VJZC01000500.1 GCF_009377185.1 Streptomyces spongiae | reverse complement strand
GCGCAGTTCCCCGCGCCCCTTTTGGCCTTACGGCCTTGTCCTCAAGCGTCGGACGGGCTGCGGCGGTTGGCTAGGTTTGGCTGCCTGCCTGGACTATCGCCTTGAGGATGACCGACTGGATCTGTGACGGGTTGCTGACCTGGTGGCCGGAGCCGCCTGCTGCCTTGGCTGTCTGGTTCAGTTCTGTCTTGTCGGCTTCCGGGCCCACGGCTATCGCGATCAGTGGTACTGGACGGGTCGGGTCGGTCGCCTTCTGCAGCTCGGAGACGAGGGTGGAGCGGGAGATGCTGCCGGGGTCCTCGTTCACGCCGTCGGTGAGGATGACCAGGGCGTTGAACTTGCCCTTCGCGTACGACGAGACGGCTTCCTCGTACGCGGCGAGTGTGGTGTCGTACAGGCCGGTCGCGCCCTCCGGAACGGGTGCCAGGCTGGTGAACGCGGCGGACAGCCGGTCCCGTTGGGTGCCGTCGCCCACCCGGTCGCCGAGCCGTTTCGTCGGTACCAGGACCTTGTAGTCGCGGTTTCCGTCGAGCTTGGTGGAGAACTCCCACAGCCCGATCTCGTCCTCGGACGTGAAGGTGGCGAGGGCCTCGAGCAGGGACGCCTTCGTCACGTCCATGCGGGTCCGGCCCGTGCCCGGCACCGGCTCCGCCATCGAGGCGGAGGCGTCGACGACCGTGGTGATCCGGGCGCTCTGCACGGTGATCGTCCACATGCCGAGCGCCTCCTGGACCGCCGGCGCGGGGTCCGGTTCGGGCGGGTCGTCGTCGTACGGCTGTGGGGCGCGGCCCCCGGCCCGGGTGACCAGGGCGGTCGAGGCGTCTTTGCCCTCCAGCCGGAACCCGCGCTCCGTCAGCAGCGCCCGCCCCTCCGTGCTGTCCAGCAGGGTCATGAACCGCAGCGCCGCACGGCTCTCGTCCGTGGTGAGCCGCGCGTCGTCGACCAGCGTGAACGGGTAGTCGAGCCGGGGCGCGCCGTCCTTCGGGTAGAAGAGGCGGAGGTGCTCGTCGGCGTCGGCCGACGCGTTGTGCGTGTACGCGGACTGCTCGGACAGGAGCAGGGCCTGGTTGCGTTTGGGGTTCCCCTGTTCGGAGCCCGACGCGTCCCGTGGGAGGGTGGCCAGGACCTGGCTGTCGCTGTCGACCGTGCGCTGTGAGAGCAGTTTCGCCATGGCCGCCGCCTGGGTGCCGCCGTCCTTGGTCCCGGCCGCGGCGGTCGTCAGCCGGGTCAGGGCGAGCAGACCGGTGGCGCTGCGGGAAGCGTCGGCCGCGCCGAGCCGCAGACGGTCGTCCTGGAGGGTCGCGCCGGCCAGTTCGGTCCAGGTGTACGTCTTCTCGGGCCAGCCCAGGGACTTCGCCGCCGAGGGAACCACGGCGACGCCGACCGGTGAGGACGCCACGTTGCCCGCCCGGGTGAGCCGCGTGGATGTCGTGTCCGCCGAGACGCGCTGGACCCAGACGTCCGAGTCCGGCACCCACACCTGGACGTCGGGCTTCCCGCCGGAGCGCAGGTCGTCCGCGACCTCGGAGGAGTCGCGGGCCCTCACTCGGACGTCGAGGCAGCGGCCGTCGGAGGTGACGTTCTCGTCGCGTGCCCGGTCGGCGGCGGCCTTGAGTGAGGGTGCGATGTCGGGGGAGGCGGCCAGGTCGAGCCGTACGGCCCTGTCCCGGCAGGAGGCGCCGAAGGAGAGCAGCCCACCGCGGACGACCACCGCCGTGCCCCCGGCGACGGTGAGGACGAGTACGGTCGCGATGGCGACGCTGCGGCGGCGGGCGCGTGGCCGAGGGCCGGGTGCGCCCGCCCTGGGATGATCGGGCAAGCTGTGACGTCCCATGGGATGGTGCCCTCCCTGTTCGAACCTCGTGGCGTGAAATGGCCGTAGAGCAGGAAGGGGGAGAGGTACGCCCGCTACGGGCGCCCGCCCCCCATGGCCTGTCGCGCACGATCTTCGCAACTTCTTTCGAGACGATAGCGGGGCGAAGACGGGGATGCGGTGGGATTACCGAACTGGAGGCATAAGTGCAGGTGGAGGCGGGGTCGGTGGCCGATTCTTTGCCGTTGGACGGGTCGGGCCGACGGATGCTCCGCAACGAGACACTGCTCGTTCTGGGGCTTTCGCTCGGTGCGAGTGGAGTATCCGCCCTCATCGGTTTTGTCGGTTCCGTCACGAAACCGGGAGGGCTGAAGGGTCAGGCCGCGACCATGAACGCCTCGGCCGCGCCAGGCCGTCCATGGCTGGATCTCGCCTGGCAGCTCTTCGGGATCACGACGGCGCTGGTGCCCGTCGCGCTCGTCGCGCACTTCCTGCTGCGTGAGGGCGCGGGGCTGCGGACGTTCGGATTCGACCGGACGAAGCCGTGGTTCGACCTCGGGCGCGGGGCGGCGATCGCCGCGGTGATCGGCAGCACGGGCATCGCGTTCTACCTCGCGGCCCGCGGCCTCGGCTTCAACCTCACGGTGGTGCCCGAGGCGCTGCCCGACGTGTGGTGGAAGTACCCCGTCCTGATCCTGTCCGCGATCCAGAACGCCGTTCTCGAAGAGGTCATCGTCGTCGGGTATCTGCTGCGCAGGCTCGGCCAGTTGGGCTGGAGCCCGGGGGCCGCGCTGATGGCGAGCTCGGTGCTGCGCGGCTCGTACCACCTCTACCAGGGCATCGGCGGATTCATCGGCAACTTGGTGATGGGCGTGGTGTTCGTCTACCTGTACCGGCGCTGGGGGCGGGTCGGGCCACTCGTGGTGGCGCACTCGCTGCTCGACATCGGCGCGTTCGTCGGGTACGCGTTGCTCGCGGGCAAGGTGGGCTGGCTGCCGACGGCGTGAGGGGGCGCGACCGGCGGTGCGCCCCCTGCCGGGCATGCCGTTACGCCAGCAGCTCGCCCTCGATGACCGTGACCGCGTGGCCGGTCAGGAGGGTGCGGTCGCCCCGGACCTCGGTGCGGACCAGGCCGGAGCGCGCTGAGGCCTGGAGACCGGTGAGGGTGGGGCGGCCGAGGCGGTCGGACCAGAACGGGGCGAGGGCCGTGTGCGCGCTGCCCGTGACGTGGTCCTCGTCGATTCCGACGTTCGGGAAGAAGCAGCGCGAGACGAAGTCGTAGCCCTGGGAGGGGTCTTCGGCGCGGGCGGTGGCGATGACGCCGCGCTCGGAGAAGCGGCCGAGGGCCTTGAGATCGGGGGTGAGGCCGAGGACGGTCTTCTCGTCGGCGAGTTCGAGCAGCAGGTCGCCGATGTTCGGGCCGGTGTCGAGGGCGGTGAGCGGCTGGGCGCCCAGTGCCTCGGTCACGCCGTCGGGGAGCTCGGCCGGGGTGAGGGGCGCGGTCGGGAAGTCCAGGGTGAGGGAGCCGTCCTCGTGGGACGTCGCGGCCAGGACTCCGCTGCGGGTGGCGAACCTGACGGGGCCGGTGTGGGCGCCGGTGGTGGCGAGGACGTGTGCCGTGGCCAGCGTGGCGTGGCCGCACATCGCGACCTCGGTTTCGGGCGTGAACCAGCGCAGCGCCCAGTCCGCCTCGCCGTTGTCGGTCAGGCGGTGGGCGAACGCCGTCTCGGGGTGGTTGACCTCCCGGGCCACGTTCTGGAGCCAGGTGTCGTCGGGGAAGGCGTCGAGGAGAACGACTCCCGCCGGGTTGCCGGCGAAGGGACGGTTGGTGAAGGCGTCGACGATTCGTATCCGCATGGTCCGACGCTAGGGGCCGGTGGAGTGGTGGGCCAAGGCCAATTCGGGGGTGGTGGACCGATTTCGGGGAGCGGGGGCCAGGCCGCGCCCCTCGCTCCCCGGGTCGATCAGGTGTGGGGGCCTGACGGGTTCGTCCAGGCGACGCCACTCGGCGGGCGGCCGGTCTCAGTGAACGGAGAACCCGCCGTCGACGAAGATCGCCTGTCCGGTGACGTAGCCGGAGGCGGGGCCGGCCAGGAACACCGCCGCTCCGGCGAAGTCCTCGGCCAGGCCGTTGCGCCCGACCATCGTGCGCGCGGCCAGCGCCGCCATCTTCTCCGGGTCGGACTGCAGGCGTGCGTTGAGCGGGGTCGGGACGAAGCCGGGCACCAGCGTGTTGCAGGTGACGCCGTACGACGACCACGCCTCGGCCTGTGAGCGGGCCAGTGACTCCAGCGCCCCCTTGGAGACCCCGTAGGCGCCGCTCTGGACGAACGCCCGGTGCGCCTGCTGGGAGGTGATGTGGATGATCCGCCCGTAGCCGCGCTCGGCCATACGGGGCCCGAACCGCTCGCCCAGCAGGTAGGGCGCCTCCAGGTTCACCGCCATCGTGGTGTCCCACACGTCCTCGCTCAGTTCGCCCATCGGCGGCCGCAGGTTGATCCCGGCGCAGTTGACGAGGATGTCGGGCTCGCCGAAGACCGCGGCCGCCTGCTCCGCTGCCGCGCGCACCCCGTCGCGGGTGCTCAGGTCGGCGCTCACCCAGGCCGCCCGGCATTCGTCCGCCACCAGCTCGTCGACCGTGGCGGCCAGCTCCGCCTCCTTGCGTGCCACGATCACCACGCTCGCCCCCGCTCGCGCGAGAGCCCCGGCGATCGCCTGGCCGATACCGGAACTGCCGCCGGTCACCACGGCGATCCGGCCGTTCAGCGAGAACAGTTCGGAGAGGTAGCTGTTCGAGATCATGCCCGCACCCTAGACGGCGCGTGCATGGCGTCAGTGCCCCGGGCGCAACACCTGGGGCTGGGAAGCCGGTTGAGCGGGTTCGGTCATCCCGTTGTCCTGATGGCGTGGTCGATCGCCGAGGCGACGTCAGGGGCCATGTGGGTGGGCCGGTAGGAGTCCTGGGCCCAGGGGCGGCCGCCCGTCACCCATACGCTGCGGAGGCTGAGCGCGTGGGCGCCCGCGATGTCGGCGTGCGGTGAGTCGCCGATGACCCATGCGCCGGTGAGGGAGGCGCCGACGGTGGCCGCCGCTGCCTGGAAGATCTCCGGGTCCGGTTTCTTGTGGCCGACGCCTTCGGAGATGACCCAGCCCTTGACGAGCTGGTCGAGGCCGGTGCCGCGGATCTTCGTTTCCTGCTGGGCCGTGCGGCCGTTGGTGACGATCACACACGTCCAGCCTGCCGCCTGTGCTCTGCCCAGGGCCTCACGGGAGGAAGGGGCCAGAAGGACGCGACTGGCGGCGCCGTTGTCGAGAAGGGCACGGATGGCGGTGGCCGGTACCGCGTCCCCGTACCGGGCTGTCAGGGCGGCGGCGACTTCGTGACGCGCGGTATAGCCGCTCGCGTCGATGCGCATCACCCACATGAGATCGGAGTCGGCAAGTCCGTGTTCGGCGAGGAAATCGGCGACAGCGGCACGGAAGGCCGCATCGCGGTCGACCAGGGTGTTGTCGAGGTCCAGCAGCAGCAACGGCATGACGGGCAGTAGACCACGGACGCGGCGGCCTCCGCGGGCCTCGACGGGGCACGGCGGGCCTCGGCGGTACGACCGGATCGCTGCCACAGGTCAGGAGCGTGCTCCGGGAGGGACCTTGCCACGCGAAGTATTCCGATATATCGTTGAGGCATCGCGACAGATCAACGATGGAATGGAGTGATTGCGATGCGTACCCGTGGACAGGACTACGGATTCGAGCGTGGACATGGACGTCACGGTGGGCCCGGCCCGCACGGACGTCCCGACTTCGAGGCGCTGCGCGGCGCCTTCGGGCCGTTCGGCCCGGGGCACGGTGGCCCCGGCTTCGGCCCCGGTTTCGGCCCGGGACCGTGGGGCGGGCGTGGCAGGGGCGGACCCAGGGGGAGGGCGCGGCGCGGTGACGTACGGGCCTCGATCCTGGCCCTCCTCAAGGACCGGCCCATGCACGGCTACGAGATGATCCAGGAGATCGCCGAGCGCAGCGGCGGGGCGTGGAAGCCCAGCCCGGGCTCGGTCTACCCCACTCTCCAACTGCTGGAGGACGAGGGACTCATCGCCAGCGAGACCGAGGGCGGCAAGAAGCTGTTCTCGCTCACCGAGCCGGGCCGTACGGCGGCCGACGAAGGGCCCGAGGCGCCGTGGGAGGAGGCCTCGCGCGGGGTCGACTGGGAGGCGTTGAGCGAGATCCGGCAGGCCGGTTTCGGTCTGATGGAGGCGTTCGGCCAGGTCTGGAAGACCGGCAGCAAGGACCAGCGTGACAAGGCGCTGGCGGTCATCAACGAGGCCCGCAAGAAGCTGTATCTGATCCTCGCCGACGAGGACTGACAGTCCCGGCAGGTCGTAGTACGGCAGTAGTACGGCCTGGGGGCGCCCCGCGGATGTTGTCCGTGGGGCGCCTTGGTGTGTCCGGTGGGGCAATGGGTGAGGAGTGGTGGTGGGTGAGGAGTGGTGGTGGTGTGCGGCCGTGCGCCTGGCTTACGCCACCAGTCCGCCCAGCTTGCGCAACGACTCGTTCAACGCGGCTGTCGCCGAGTCCTTCAGTTTGCCCGCCATCAGGGAGACGGCCGCGCCCGTGAACTCGCCGTCGATGCGGACCGTGGTGGCGGTGCCGTCCGGAGTGAGGGTGTAGCGCGTGGCGAGGTCCACGGCCATCGGGCCCTTGCCGCGGATGGTGAGGACCCGAGCGGGTTCGAGTTCCGCGATGGTCCACTCGACCTCCGCCGGAAAGCCCATGAGTTTCAGGTTCTCCTGGAAGGTGCCACCGACCGCGAGGGTCTGGGGGCCGCCCTTGGGGAAGCCCGTGTGCGTCGTGTTCCACTCACCGTGCGCGGACCAGTCGACGAGCTGGGCCCACACCTTCTCGGCGGGTGCCTCGATACGTGCCTCCGCGCTGACCTCGGCCATGCGACCACCTCTTCGTCTCGGGCTGCGGTGTCGCGGAACGTAGCCGCATGGCCTGGAACATTCAATACTGATGAACTGTCAGAAATGGTTTGGTGGGGTACGGCGTGATGTCGTTCTCAGAGGTGTGTTCTCATCCGTAAGGAGGAGAACCGGCTCCTCCGGCCCAACCTGTGTCGGACGCGGAAATGCTGCGCGGCGAGGATGACTCGGCCGGCAGGGGCTGATGGGGTAGGGGATGTGCGACCCCGTATTCCCCGGCAGACCGCCGCCGACCACGACCGGACAAGCGCGGAGCCCGATGCCCGGCTCACCGATGAGCTGGCAGCGGTGATCGCCGGTGCGCGCAGACGGGCGCTGCGGGACGGGGACCGGCAGATCGACACCGCGCATCTGCTGCACACGCTCCTGGAGTCCGACCCCGAGGTGCGCGCCGTCTTCGACAGTGGCCCCCAGATTGCCCGGCTGCTCGGGTACCTCGTGCAGCGGAGCATCGGCTACGGGTTGCGCTGGCAGAGCAGCGTCGAGGATTCCGGTGCCGTCCCCGTGCTCACCGGTGTGGCGGGATGGTCGCCGGTGGCGGCCGGGGCGATGGAGGGTGCGTGCGGGCGTGCCGCACGGCGGGGTGGGGCGCGGGCCCGTGGGGTCGACCTTCTTGCCGCGATCGTGGCTGCGCCCGAGTCGCGTGCGGTGGAGG
>NZ_VJZC01000499.1 GCF_009377185.1 Streptomyces spongiae | reverse complement strand
CCCCGCCGCCCCGCCACCCCGTCGGCCGTACGCGCCGGGGCGGCGGCACCCGCTCCGTGGTCCTGGCCGCCGCCGACCCCGCCAACGCCTACGGCGCCGCCCTGCCCTGGCCCGAGCCCCCCACCGGTGCCGGGCACAAACCGGGCCGCAAGGCGGGTTCCCTGGTCGTGCTGGTCGACGGAGAGCTGACCCTGTACATGGAGCGCGGCGGCAAGACGCTGCTCGCCTGGCCCTCCGACCCGGACGGCACGGTCACCGAGGACCCACGCCTCCTGGCCGCCGCCGAGGCCCTCTCCGCGTCGGCCCGCGCGGGCTCCCTGGGCACGGTCACGGTGGAGCGCGTCAACGGCGCCTCCGCCCTCACTTCCCCCTACGGCACCCTCCTGGAAGGAGCAGGCTTCATCGCGACCCCCCGGGGACTGCGGCTCCGCGCCTGAGCGGGGCCGGGCACGCGGCGGAGCACCGCTCCGACCACCGGCGTGCCACCCTGGACCCATGCCCGAAGGAGACACCGTCTGGCAGGCCGCGAGACGGCTGCACAGCGCCCTCGCGGGTCACGTGCTGACCCGCTTCGACCTCCGGGTGCCGAGGTACGCGACAGCCGATCTCACCGGCCGTACGGTCCTGGACGTCACCCCGCGCGGCAAGCACCTCCTCACCCGCGTCGAGGGCGGCCTGACCCTGCACTCGCATCTGCGGATGGACGGCTCGTGGAAGGTGTACGCGAACGGCCGGCGCTGGACCGGCGGCCCCGCGCACCAGATCCGGGCCGTCCTCGGCACCGCCGACCGCACAGCCGTCGGCTACCGGCTCCCCGTACTGGAACTGCTCCGCACCTCGGAGGAGGACAGGGCCGTCGGCCACCTCGGCCCCGACCTCCTCGGCCCGGACTGGGACCCCGACCGGGCCCTCGCCAACCTCCTCGGCGACCCGGTCCGCCCCCTCGGCGAGGCCCTCCTCGACCAGCGCAACCTCGCCGGCATCGGCAACGTGTACAAGAGCGAGCTCTGCTTCCTGCTCGGGGCGACCCCGTGGCTGCCCGTCGGCGAGCTCCCCGAGGGCCGCGCGGCCCAGCTGCCCGCCCTCGCCAAAAAGCTTCTGGAGGTCAACCGCGACCGCCCGGTCCGCATGACCACGGGCCGCCGCGACCAGAACCACTTCGTGTACGGCCGGGCTCCCCGCCCCTGTCTGCGCTGCCGCACCCCCGTCCGTTCGGCGAACCAGGGCGACGGCTCCCGTGAGCGCCCCACCTACTGGTGCCCGACCTGCCAGACGGGCCCGGCTCCAGCTCCGGGCGCCCGCGCGACCGGACCCGCCCAACGCCGTACAGCCCCTTGACGGATCCACGAACGGCCGACTAATTGACGGGTCGTCAGAAACCCTCGTACGGTGCCTTCATGCCCGCCACGGCGTACGACCTCACCGGACGCACCGCATTCGTCACCGGCGCCGCCAGCGGTATCGGGCGCGCCTCGGCCGTCCTGCTCGCGGAGGCGGGCGCGACCGTGCACTGCGCGGACCGCGACTCCCAGGGGCTGCACGAGACCACCACCCTCATCAAGGGCACCGGAGGCACCGCGCACACCCACCACCTCGACGTCACCGACCGCGAACAGCTCCGCCGGGCGGTGGCGGGCTGTGAGCGGCTCGACGTCATGGCGGCGGTCGCCGGGATCATGCACAGCAGCCCGGTCCTGGAGACTCGCGACGAGGACCTCGACCGGGTGTGGGGCGTCAACTTCAAAGGTGTGCTGTACGCCTGCCAGGAGGCGGCCCGCCTGATGATCGCGGGCGGAACCCGGGGAAGCATCGTCACCATGGCCTCGGGCGCCGTCGACACCGGCGGCCCCGGACTGCTCTGCTACGGCGTGACGAAGGCGGCCGTCGTCCAGCTGACGAAGACCCTGGCGACCGAGGTCGGCCCGCACGGCATCCGCGTCAACGCGGTGGCGCCGGGCTGGATCCGGACGCCCATGACGGACCGCCACGACGACGAGGCACAGGCACGCACGGAAGCGCTCATGGCACGGCTGTCGCCTCTGAACCGGGTCGGCGAACCGGACGAGATCGCCCACGCCGTCCTGCACCTGGCCTCCGACGCGTCGTCGTTCACGACGGGCCAGATCCTCCGCCCGAACGGCGGGGTGGCGATGCCCTGGTGACGGCGGAGGCGGTCACGGATGGCGGCGTAGGCGGACATGGGGCGGCTGAGCCGGACGCACGCGATGACCCTCTCGACCGCTTCGGCACACAGTGCACCGGCAGCAGGCTCAACCCCCACCCCCCGGCCGCGATCGCCGCCTCCACCGGACCCGCGTCCGGCGACAGGGCGAGCCGCAGCATCCCCCACCACCACAGCGCACCGAGCCCCAGCGCCGCTCCCCAGCGCCCCCAGCGCACTGTCCCCATGGCCGCCACCTCCAGGCCGCCCCGGCCGTCCGGGGCCGTTCCACGCCCTCCGGTCCGACGCCAGGCCGCCGCCCGCACCGCTCGGCAGGGCGCACCCCGTCACCCGTTCTCCGCCTGGAACATCCAGTGATGCTTCTCGAGCTCGGCGGTGATCTGGATGAAGATGTCCTGGCTCACCGGGTCGGGGTCGGCGGTGGACGTCACGCGTTCCCGCATCCGTGTGATGACCGCGCCCAGCGCGTTCACGAGCGTTCCCACCGCGTCCGTGTCCTTGACCCAGCCGTCGGGGGCCTTGCCGATGCCGCTGGTGGCGGAGACCGTACCGGCCCGTCCGTCGGGAGAGACACCCAGTGTCGCGGCCCGTTCCGCCACCGTGTCGGAATGCGTCCGGGCGGTGGCCACGACGTCGTCGAGCTGGAGGTGGATGGAGCGGAAACGCGGCCCGATCACGTTCCAGTGGATCTGCTTGGCCACGAGGGAGAGGTCCACCAGGTCGACGAGGGCGCCCTGCAACGCCTCGGACACGGTCTTGAGGTCGGCCTCGGGCAACGGGCTTTTCACGACGTACATGGGCATGCTCCGCATCCCTCCGCCGCGAACCCTCGCGGCGGAGAATCGTTCGTACTGCCCCGAGCCCCCGCCTCCTCCACGATGACCGCCCCACCCGGCACCGGCAAACGGGGAAACACGAAAGCCCCGGCCGACGCTCCTCCAGGTCTTCCTGGAAGAGCCCCGACCGGGGCTCCCGGACACATCACCTCACGACGGGCCTCGGCCCGGTGCGTGAGTCACGCACATCACACCGCGCACCACGCTCACGCGGCGACGACGTCCACCGCCTCGGCGGGCGCCTTGATCGTGACCCGTTCCGGTGGCACGCCGGTCACCGACACGGAATTGAGCATGGGTCGACGCACTGGTGCGGGCACCGGCTCGGCGGCCGCTGCCGACTGGGCCAGCTCGGCGAGTGCGAGCTCGTCGCTCACTTCCCGCATGAGCTCGGACATCCGTACGTCCAGCGCGTCGCAAATAGCGGAGAGCAGCTCAGAGGAAGCCTCCTTCTGCCCCCGCTCCACCTCGGAGAGATAGCCGAGTGAGACTCGGGCGGACGAGGAGACTTCGCGCAGAGTACGGCCCTGGCGCTGGCGCTGCCGACGCAGCACGTCACCCAGCAGGCGACGGAGCAGAATCATCGGTGGCTCCCTCCTCGGACCGCGTAGCCGCATCCTTCACGCCCCACCGTACCGCCTTGCGCCGCGGCCGTGCGGGGAGCGCTGTCGTGTTCACTCAGGGCTGCAAACATCAAGTCCCCCCGTTCTGTTCCGTATCCTGTGCCCGCTCATTCCCGGTCTGTTCGCCCGCAAGCTCCTTCAGGAGCAGTGCGAGTACGCTCCGTACACTCTCCATACGGATTTCCGCCCGGTCGCCGTTCAACCGCAGCGCAGCCACTTTCCCGCCACCTGGACACTCGGAATCCGCGTCGAACGGTCCGTCGACGGCAACGAAAACCGTGCCCACCGGCTGTCCGTCCTGAGGCTCGGGACCCGCGACACCGGTGGTCGCGACGCCCCAGTCCGCGCCCAGGAACTTGCGCACTCCGGCCGCCATCTGGGCCGCGACCTGCGAATTCACCGCTCCCTCTGCCGCCAGCAGGGTGGCGTCGACGCCGAGTACCTCACGCTTGAGTTCGGTGGCGTAGGCGGTCACCGAGCCTCGGAACACCTTGGAGGCTCCGGGCGCCGCTGTGATTTCCGCCGCCACCAGACCACCGGTCAGCGACTCAGCGACGGCGAGGGTCTCACCCCTCACTCCGAGTAGTCGCAGCACGTCGGAGGCCATGGAACTCACCGCTCCGCCTCCTCTGCCGCGGCCTTCCGCGTGGCGATTCCGCTCCTGCGCAGCACAATGGCCTGTCTTACATAGTCGAGCCCGGTCACGACGGTCAGAACGACCGCCACGGCCATCACCCAGAACCGCATCGTCGCCAGGGGCCCCGTCAGCGCCAGGACGTACATCCCGACGGCTGTGCCCTGTGCGAGCGTCTTCATCTTCCCGCCGCGGCTCGCGGGGATCACCCCGTACCGGATGACTACGAAACGCAGCAGGGTGATCCCGAGTTCCCGCCCGAGGATGACGCCCGTCACCCACCACGGCAGATCGCCCAGTCCGGACAGACAGATCAGCGCCGCTCCCATGATGGCCTTGTCGGCGATGGGGTCGGCGATCTTCCCGAAGTCGGTGACGAGGTCGTACGTGCGCGCCAGATGACCGTCGAAGACATCGGTGATCATGGCGACGGCGAACGCGGCCCAGGCCCAGGCACGCCACACCGGGTCGTACCCGCCGTCCATGAGCATCAGCGCGACGAAGCCGGGCACGAGGACCAGGCGGAGCATGGTCAGGATGTTCGCGATGTTCCAGAGGCTGGCCTGGTTGACGGCAGCAACGCCCAGCTTTCCGCCACGGACCGGCTTGGCGCCGCTCTGGGCGCCCGAGGCGCCGGCGGAACCACCCGCCGCGGATGCCGGGACTCCCGTCATCTGGCCGCCTCCTCACCACACCCGAGAGAGCCCAGGAGCGGCTCCGCCACCAGGTCGACGCCCTCCGTGCCGACCACCTTCGCCTCGACCATAAGGCCGACGCTCAGGCCCGCGCCGTTCGTGAACAGCACCTGGCCGTCCGTCTCGGGCGCCTGGTGCGCACCGCGGCCGTACGCGCCCTCCTCGCCGTCGACCGACTCGACCAGGACCTGGACCGTCTCGCCGATCCGGTCCTCGGCGCGCTGCGAGACCAGCTCCTCGGCCAGCCGGGACACCCGCGCGAGCCGCTCGGCGACCACGTCCTCGTCCAGCTTGTTCTCGTACGTCGCGGCCTCGGTGCCCTCCTCGTCGGAGTAGCCGAAGACGCCGATCGCGTCCAGCCGCGCACCGCTCAGGAACCGCTCCAGCTCCGCCAGGTCGTCCGCGGTCTCGCCGGGGAAGCCCACGATGAAGTTGGACCGCGCGCCCGCCTGCGGGGCCTTGGCGCGGATCGTGTCGAGCAGTTCCAGGAACTGGTCGGTGCTCCCGAAGCGCCGCATCGTGCGCAGCACACCCGGGGCGGAGTGCTGGAAGGACAGGTCGAAGTAGGGCGCCACCTTCGGTGTGGACGTCAGCACGTCGATGAGCCCGGGCCGCATCTCGGCGGGCTGGAGGTAGCTGACGCGCACGCGCTCGATGCCGTCGACCTCGGCGAGCTCGGGCAGCAGGGTCTCCAGGAGACGGATGTCACCCAGGTCCTTGCCATAGGACGTGTTGTTCTCGGAGACCAGCATGATCTCCTTCACGCCCTGCTCGGCGAGCCACCGGGTCTCGCCCAGGACGTCGCTCGGCCGCCGCGAGATGAAAGAGCCGCGGAACGACGGGATGGCGCAGAAGGAGCAGCGCCGGTCGCAGCCGGAGGCGAGCTTCACCGAGGCGACGGGCGAGCCGTCGAGGCGGCGTCGCAGGGGCGCACGGGGGCCCGAGGCCGGAGCGAGACCTTCCGGAAGGTCGACAGGGGCGTGCCCGGGAAGCGCGACGCCCGAGCCCGCGCTCTGCCGCTCGGCGGGGCTGATGGGCAGCAGCTTGCGCCGGTCGCGCGGGGTGTGCGAGGCATGGATGCCACCGGAGAGGATGGTCTGGAGGCGCTCGGAGATGTCCGTGTAGTCGTCGAAGCCGAGCACGCCGTCGGCCTCGGGCAGGGCCTGAGCCAGCTCCTTGCCGTATCGCTCGGCCATGCAGCCGACCGCCACGACGGCCTGGGTTCTGCCGTGGTCCTTGAGGTCGTTGGCCTCCAGGAGTGCGTCGACCGAGTCCTTCTTGGCGGCCTCGACGAAGCCACACGTGTTGACGACGGCGACATCCGCGTCCCCGGCGTCCTCGACGAGCTCCCAGCCGTCCGCCTCCAAACGGCCTGCGAGCTCCTCCGAGTCCACCTCGTTACGGGCGCAGCCGAGAGTGACGAGTGCGACGGTACGGCGTTCAGGCATGCGCTCAAGACTACTTCGTCCCACTGACAGCCCACGTCGACGGGGTTGGCCGATCCCGGCCAACCCCGTGTCCGCACGTCCCCTTCGGCTCGCCCGTGCGAACCGAGGCCCATCGGTCATCCGGCCTCGGGGTCGCCCTTCGTGTACGTCAGACGTTCGACCGCGCCGGGCCGCCACTCGTCCTCGATCTTCTTGCCGTTCACGTAGAGCTGGATCGCGCCCGCGTCACCGAGGACGAGGTCGATCTTCTCCTTGTCCTGGAAGGTCTTGGAGTCGCCCTGCTGCAGGAGCCCGTCGAAGAGCAGCCGGCCGTTGTGGTCCTTGGCGGAGATCCAGCTGCGGCCGTCGTCGGCGCTGACCTGGACGGTCACCTTGTCCTGGGGCGCGGCGGCGATGGCGCTGTCCGACACGTCGGGCTTCGGCTCGCCGTCGGACTTGTCGTTCTTGGGAGTGGGCGAGTCGGGCTTGCTCGTCGTGGGCGTGGAGCCCTCGGCGACCGACGCCTTGCCGCCGTCCTCGTCGCCGCTGTCGAACAGCGTGAAGCCCACGAAACCGATCACCACGACGATCGCGGCGACCATCGCGGCGGTCCAGTTGGGCCCGCGCCGCTCGGGGCGGATGCGCTCCGCCTCGAACAGCGGGGCGGCCGGGGTGGGGGCGGGGCGCCCGCCGTGACCGGCCTCGTACCGCTCGAGCAGCGGCGCGGGATCGATGCGCACCGCGCGCGACAGGGTGCGGATGTGACCGCGCGCGTAGACGTCCCCGCCGCAGGCGGCGAAGTCGTCCTGCTCGATCGCGTGCACGATGGCGATGCGGACCCGGGTGGCGTTACTGACGTCGTCGACGGTCAGCCCGGCGTCGATGCGCGCCTGTTGGAGGACACGGCCGATCGAGGGGTGTTCCGTCTCACGTTCGTCGCGGTCTTCTTCGAACGGACGCTCGTCTTCGGGGAAGCTGCCGTCAGGGGAGTTGCCGATGGACACGGGGGCGCCTTTCGAGCGTGTAGCCACCTGTGCTGGAAGTTCAGTCTAGGGG
>NZ_VJZC01000498.1 GCF_009377185.1 Streptomyces spongiae | reverse complement strand
CCCCAGCGCCACCCGCAGGCGCCCCTCGTTCTCCTCCAGGAGCCGGGCGGCCGTCGGTCCGTCGACCTCGCCGAGGATCGTGAGGATCGCGTTCTTGACCTCGCCGTCCGTCGCCGCGAGGGCCCGCTCGATCTCCTCGTCCGGCGCCCCCGTCGCCAGAGCCACGATGCGGTGGGAGCGGGCGCGGAGCTTCTCGTTCGAGGCGCGGACGTCCACCATCAGGTTCCCGTACGTCTTGCCCAGGCGGATCATCGTGATCGTCGAGAGCATGTTCAGGACCATCTTCTGTGCCGTGCCCGCCTTCAGCCGTGTCGAGCCCGTCAGCAGCTCCGGGCCCACCACGACCTCGATACCGTGGTCCGCGGCCGCCGCGAGCGGGCTGTCCGCGTTGCAGGACAGACCGACGGTCAGCGCCCCGCGTGCGCGGGCGTACTCCACAGCGCCGACGGCGTACGGGGTGCGGCCGGAGGCCGAGACGCCCACCACCGTGTCGGCGGCGGTCAGGGCGAGCGCTTCGAGGGCGTCCCGCGCCAGCTCCTTCGAGTCCTCGGCGCCCTCGATCGAGTTGACCACGGCCTCCGGACCGCCCGCGATGAGGCCGACCACCTGGGACGGGTCCGTGTTGAAGGTCGGCGGGCACTCGGAGGCGTCCAGTACCCCCAGCCGCCCGGCGGTGCCCGCGCCCGCGTAGACCAGCCGCCCACCGCGCCCCATCCGCTCGGCGAGGGCGTCGATGGCGGCGGCGATCCGGGGCAACTGCGCGGCGACGGCAGCGGACACCGTCGCGTCCTCCCCGTTCATGAGCCGCGCGATGTCGAGAGTGGGCAGTTGGTCGATCTCGGCCAGCTCCGGCCGGAACGCCTCGGTGGTCAGCGTCTCCAGCTCGGCTTTCAGGCCACGGGAATCAGGGGAGATATTGGCGGGGGAGGCCATGGCGACGGCTCTTTCCGTGTGGTGCCATTGTTCTGTTTGGGGGTGCTGAGGGCACGCCCCGTCAGGGGCAGCCCCGTAAGGGGCGCGGGGAACTGCGCGACCAGCCACAACAAACCCGCAGATCCCCACAAACATCCAGCCCTACGACGCTGTCTTCCCGACTCACCTCGAGGGCCCACTCCGGTGCCGGTGAGCCAACGCCTCGTACGAAGCGGAAAGCGCCAGCGCAGCCGTCTCGTACGTCCGCTGCGCCACCCCGATGAACAGACAGTCCACGACCAGCAGCTGACTCGTCCGGGACGACATCGCCGCCGGCCGCAACTCGCTCTCCCGGGCCGTGGACGTGGTGAGCACATGGTCGGCGTACTGGCTGACCGGACCGTCGGGGCGCCCGGTGATGGCGATCGTCGTAGCCCCGTGTTCGAACGCGACCCGCAGCGGCTCGATGACATCCCCCGTCGAGCCGGAGTGCGTGATCGCGATCGCCACGTCCCGCGCGGCGAGCTGCACCGCGTTGGTGACGGCGAGGTGCGGGTCGCCGTGCGCGTGGGCTATGAGCCCTATCCGCAGCAGCTTCTGCGTGAGGTCCTGGGCGACGAGCCCGGACGCCCCCACGCCGTACACGTCGATGCGCCGGGCCGCCGCCAGCGCCGTGACCGCCGCGCCGAGCTGGACCGTGTCGAGGCCGGCCGCGGTGTCGGCGAGGGTCTGCTGCTCGTCGTACGCGAGCTTCGCCACCACGTCCGCGAGGGGGTCGTCGACCGCGATGTCGGCGGTGACGGCGGGCGCCCGGCCCGACTGCTGCTGCGCGGCGAGTCCGGCGAGCGCGAGGCGCAGGTCCCGGTAACCCGGATAGCCGAGCAGACGGGCCGTACGGACGACCGTCGCCTCGCTGGTGCCGGTGAGCTCGGCGAGTCCGGTGACGGTGAGGGCCGCGCAGCCCGCGGGGTCACCGGCGACGGCTTCGGCGACCCGCTGCATGGACCTGGTCATGGACGGGGCGAGGGTACGCACCTTGGCCGCGAGGGCGGCGGGAGCCGGTGGCGCGCCGCCACCGAAAATTTCCTTCACTTCGTTGCTCACGACCTGAAAGATATTTTCCGCTCGGGCGCACGGTCAAGGAGAGTGCGCACAATGGGGGGCATGGACCCCAGCAGTGACCCCAGTAGTGAACCCGGCAGTGCCCCCGGCGGTGATTCCATCCGTGCCTCCGTCAGCCCCTTGGAGCAGACGCTGCACGCCGCTCGCGCCCTCGTCCTGGCCGACCTGGTCGCGGGCGACGTCGCCGAGGCCGACGTCGTCTCGCTGGTCGAGAACTCGGTGGTCGAGCGCCGATGGTGGGTCGAACAGTGGCCGGAGGGCGCGGAGTACGTGGCCGGGCTCGTCGCGCAGGACGTCCAGGACGCGCTGCTGGAGCGGTACGGGCGCTGGCCCCTGTGCCCGGTGTGCGGCTCCGGCGACCCGCACGCCCTCGACGTCGAGCCCGAACTGGGCGCCGACCCCCACTGGGTGTGCCACAAGGCGGGCGTGAAGGTCGCGGCGGTGGGTTCCCTGGGATCGGCGGCCGGCGGGACGACGCCCTCGTGACGCTCTACATCGACCCGCCCACCTGGCCCGGCCACGGCCGCATGTGGTCGCACCTGGTCAGCGACGCGTCGTACGACGAACTCCACGCCTTCGCCCGCAAGCTGGGCATCCCCGAGCGCGCCTTCGAACGCGACCACTACGACGTCCCCTCGCACGTCTACGCGGACGCGGTGCGCGCGGGTGCCGTGGAGGTGGGCTCGAAGGAACTGGTGCGCAGGCTCACCGCGGCGGGCCTGCGCCGGCCGAAGGGGCGCGGGAACGGGAACGGGAACGTGAACGGGACGTAAGGCTCCCACACGCCCGGCTCAGGACCATCCGGGCCGCCAGGCCGCCAGGCCGTCAGGACCGCAGCCCCAGCGCGTAGGCGAGCTGCTCCCCGTCATCACTGACCTGCTGGAACCCCGCCCGGGTCACCACTCCCTGCGACGCCGCGTTCCCCTTGTCGACGACCGCGAACAGTGACCGGACGTCCTCGCGCCCCCGCGCCCAGTCCGCCAGCGTGCGCAGCGCCTCCGTCATGTAGCCGTGGCCGCGGGCCCCCTCGACGAGGTCGTAGCCGATCTCGGTGCGGCCCTCCTCGTCGGGGGCGGAGTGGAAGCCGAGGGCGCCGAGGGCGCGGCCGTCCTCCGCGCCGACCAGGGCGTACATGCCCCACTCCGCGCGGAGCATCCCCGTCTCGTACAGCTTGACGAGCATGCCCGCGCCCACGCGCGTGCCCTCGGCCGGGCCGCCCTCGATCCAGTCGAAGCCGCCGGTGCCGCCCGCGGCCAGATCGGCGGCGGCGGCCGGGGTGATGGCGTGCAGGGCGAGCCGCTCGGCGGGGATGACAAGTGCGTTGCTCCACCGCCACTCGGTGACCGGGGCGCGGCCGGGCAGGTCGCGGCGGCCTGTGGCCCACAGGAGGGTGGGCCAGGGTTCGGGGCCGGGCCGTACGTTCGGGAAGAGGCGGGTGAGGACGTCCTGGCAGAGGTCGGCGGGGGGCTCGTACGGCAGGCCGAGGCCCTCGGCGATGTCGTGCGTGTGCAGCAGCACCTCCGTGACGCCCATCGCGGCGAACCCCTCGCGGTCGGCGGCGCGGAACGGGTACGGGTGGAAGGCGCGCACGTCACGTGGTGTCGTCCGGACGGTCGCCGCGAGGAGGGTGCCCGTCGTCCCGATCACGTCGAGCACGTCCGCCGTGTCGGTCCCGTCGTCCATGACCAGCTCGAAGGGCACCCACGCCTCGGTCGCGCGCCCCGCCAGCTGGCCCGCGTACGCGAGGTGGGTCGACGCGATGTGCACGGCCGTCTCACGGCAACTCCACTCCAGACGGCCCGCCTTGGTCCCCTCCCAGTCGCGGTCCACGGCGGTCCGCAGCAGCGTGAGCGCGTGTCCGACGGCTTCCTGTACCTGGTCCCCACCCATTGGTCGCATGGCGCGAGGATAGGAGGGATCAGCTGTCGGTACGTACCGGATTACCGGCCCGGTCGGCCGCGCCGTCGGCACTGGCACCGGCACCGGCGACCACGCGGGACGCGGGAGCCGGACGGGACGTACGAGACGAACGGCGGTGCAGCCGCAGCGAGACGGCCGTCGCGCCGATGGCCGCCGCCGTGAGGCCCGCGCCCGCCCAGGCCGTGGACGCGAAGCCGAACCCCGCGTCGATGACCGCGCCGCCGAGCCAGGGGCCGCCGGTGTTGCCGAGGTTGAAGGCGGCGGTGGTGGTGGCGCCGGCGAGTGTGGGGGCGGCGCCCGCGACGTTGAACAGACGGGCGTTGAGCGCGGGCGCGGTGTAGAAGGCCGAGAGACCGAGGAGGAAGGAGAGGGCGACGGCGAGGACCGCGTACTGCCCGAGGAGGGCCAGCGCGACGAGGAGGACCGTGGAGGCCGCGGTGCCGCTGAGCAGTACGCCGAACAGGTGGGCGTCGGCGATCCGCCCGCCGATCGCCGTACCGATCAGCGCGCCGATCCCGAAGAGCGCGAGCACGGTCGGCACCCAGCCGTCGTCGAGCCCGGCGACGTCCGTGAGCAGCGGGGCGAGGTAGCTGAACGCGCAGAACACCCCGCCGGCGGCCAGCGCCACGACGGACACGGACAGCCAGACCTGGGGGTCGCGGTAGATCCGGGCCTCCTGCCCCAGCCGGGGCCGCTCGTCGGGCACGGGCAGCGCCGGGATCAGGCTGACGACCCCGACGAGTGCGATCCCCGTGGCGACGGCCACGGCCCAGAACGCCGACCGCCAGCCGAAGTGCTCCCCGAGGAAGGCACCGGCCGGTACACCGAGAACATTCGCGATCGACAACCCACCGATCATCACGGCGAGCGCGCGAGCCCGGGTGTGGACCGGCACCATCGCCACCGCCACGGCGGCACCCACCGCCCAGAACCCCGCGCAGGCCAGGGCGCTCACGACGCGGGAGGCGAACAGAATCGGGTAGTTGGGCGCGAGGGCACCCGCGACCTGGCCGAACCCGAAGACCGTGATCAGCGTGACGAGGGTCGTACGGCGAGGCAGCCGGAGCGTGGCCACCGCGAGCAGCGGCGCCCCGACCACCATCCCGATCGCGAACGCCGAGATCAGCAGCCCCGCCCGGGGGATGCTGACCCCCATGTCCTCCGCGATGGGCGGCAGCAGCCCGGAGAGCATGAACTCGCTGGTGCCGAGCGCGAAGACGGAGAGCCCGAGAACGTAGACGGCGAGGGGCATGCGGGGCCGGTCGGTGTCAGGGCGGTCGGTGGCTGAGCGTATGCGCATGCATGGATCAGCCGTGGGCGTGGGTCGGGCATTCCCGTGATCCCACCCGTGTCTCAGGAGCCGGCGGCGAGCCGATCGATTTCGGCCCCGAGGTTCCGGCGGGCCCGCGCCTCCCACTCCCGTTCCCCGTACGGCGTCCTGAACAGCCGTGGCAGGTCGAGGAGTTGGCGCAACACGGCGGCCCGTCCGGTACGGAAGGCGTCGTCGGGAACGAAGGAGTACTCCTCACGAACGGCTCGCGCGTAACCGTCGTACGCCTCCGGCTCCGCCGCCAGAATGGCCAGATCCGCGTCGCAGAGAACGGCTCCGTTGGTGTCGTCGTCGGCGGGGTCATGGGTGACGGTCAGTCGCACCAGCCGGGCGACCTCGTCCGTCGTCTCCCGCGAGACCCCGGCCTCAGGCAACGCCCGCTCCGCGAGTCGCGCCGACCGCTCCTCGTTCTCGGACCGCTCGGGGAGATACACGGCATCGTGGAACCAGGCGGCGAGACGTACGGCTTCCGGGTCGTCGGCGTACTCCGCCAGTACGTCGACATGGTCCAGGACGGCTGCGAGGTGATCGACCGTGTGGTACCGCCGCTGCTGTTCCGACCAGCGGTTGAGGAGGTTGTCGGCGTAGGGGTACGGGTCGGGGTTCGGGTCACCCGCACGGGCGGCGAGCAGGGTGCGCTGCCAGCGGGAGCGGAGGGTGCCGAGGGTGTCGGGGTGGGCCATGGGGATCATTGTGCTCCTGGTCCCTTCCCGTGCTCCCTTGTGCTTCCCCTGTGCTTCAGGACGGCTGACCGGCGTCCTTCTCCGGGTAGCGGGGCAGTTTCTCTGTCGAGATCGTCCAGTCGGCGATGGTGACGTCCTCGCCGTACAGGAAGTCCTTGCGTGTCGCGTAGCGAGGGCCGTCGGGAGTGGGGTGGATGTCGCTGAGGACGGCGCCGGAACCGGTGCGCGGATCGAAGATCGCGTAGATGGGGATCCCGATCAGGGGGTAGTCGCGCATCTTGGTCACCCAGTCGTTGTCAGGATTGGAGCGGGAGACGACCTCGATGGCGGCGACGAGCGTACGGGGATCGATGGACCCTTCGACGTTCAGGTCGGTCCACGCGATCACCATCACATCCGGGTGCCGCATGATGCCCTCGGGCTCGTCCTCCACGTCGGGTGTGCCATTGTGCGCCAGCAACTCGTCCGGCATGACCTTCTCCAGACGGCGGCTGACGTGCGCAGCCGTGACCTCGTGAGGTCCCCCCGGCGACATCATGTCGTGAACGATCCCTTCCTTGGTGATCTCGAATTTGCCCGGGAGGGTGTCGTCCATCGACTGAACGAAGTCCCGCATGCTCCGGTACGGGTGGGAAGCGCCCTGCTGTGCGTCGTCCGAGGCGATGGTCATGGCGCTCGCTCCTCGTCGTCTGTGCCCGGGGGCAAGGATCGTCGCTTTCATGCTATGCGGCCTCCTGGAGGTCGGTTCGGTAGACGCGAGAGCGGCCGAGGACGGGCGAGCGGAAGACGCGGTCGCAGTCCTCGCAGGTGGGGGCGGCGCGGAGTGGTGATCGCGGCGAGCATATGCCAGCCAACCGGGCCGGAATCCGGCCGAGTTGAGCATTGCCACTCTTCCGGGTGATGGGGTTTCCACGGTCCGGTGTCGCTGCGTAGAGCACGAGCCACAGGGGCGCCACTAGCGTGACCCCATGAATCCAGCAGACGCACGCGACGCACTGGAACGCGACCCCGACCTCCCCGGCCGACTGCTCGTCACTGAGCGGGACGTCCTGATTCCCCTTCTCCGGGCGCGTGCGGAGGAGGACTTCGCGCTGCGGACGGCCTGTCCCGGGTGGACGGTGCGGCATGTGGTGGCGCACTGCGGGTCGGCGTTGATGCGGGTGGTGGAGGGGCGGTTCGAGGAGGGGGTGTTCAGTCCCGAGTCGAACGACCGCGACATCGCCGAGCGCGCCGACTGGCCGGTCTCCCGTGTCGTGGACGAGCTGGAGAGGGGCATGACGGAAGCGGGCCCGGCGATCGTGAAGGCCGGGGGCGCCCTGGACGCGGTCGCGCTCGGGGAGTGGATCCACGCGGGTGACGTACGGGACGCGTTCGGGGCGCCGGGAGCGTACGCGGGGGACGGGCTTCCGTACGCCCTCACCCTCCTGGTCCAGCGCGCCCGTGAGAAGTCCTCCGTCTCCCTCCACGCCGACCTCGACGACATGGACGCTGTCTCT
>NZ_VJZC01000497.1 GCF_009377185.1 Streptomyces spongiae | reverse complement strand
CCCCCGGACCTACGCCAGCCCCCGCCGGGCCACCGCGGGCGCCCGGTGCCCGGCGATCGACGCCACCATGTCCAGCACCTGCCGCGTCTCCGCCACCTCGTGCACCCGATACACCTGCGCCCCCAGCCACGCCGACACCGCGGTCGTAGCCAGCGTCCCCACCACCCGCTCCTTCACCGGCTTGTCCAACGTCTCCCCGACGAAGTCCTTGTTGGACAGGGACACCAGCACCGGCCACCCCGTGGCAACCATCTCGCCCAGCCGCCGCGTCGCCTCCAGACTGTGCCGCGTGTTCTTCCCGAAGTCGTGCCCCGGATCGATGAGCACCCCCTCCCGGGGCACCCCGAGGGCCACCGCACGCTCGGCCAGCCCCACGGTCACCCCCAGGATGTCGGCCATGACGTCGTCGTACGTGACGCGATGAGGACGCGTACGGGGCTCGGCACCCCCGGCGTGCGTACACACAAGGCCCACCCCGTACCGCGCCGCGACCTCCGCGAGCCGAGGGTCCACCCCACCCCACGCGTCGTTGAGCAGATCCGCTCCCGCCTCGCAGACCGCCTCACCCACCTCGTGCCGCCACGTGTCGACACTGATGACGACATCGGGGAAGCGACGCCGGACCTCCGCGACGAAGCCCACGGTCCGCCGCGCCTCCTCCTCGGCCGACACCTCCTCGCCCGGCCCGGCCTTGACCCCGCCGATGTCGATGATCGCGGCGCCCTCGGCCACCGCCTGCTCCACGCGCGCGAGCGCGGGCTCGTCCCGGAAGGTGGCGCCCTGGTCGTAGAAGGAGTCCGGGGTCCGGTTCACGATCGCCATGATCACCGGCTCGTGCGTGCCGAATTCACGCCTGCCCAGCCTGAGCATCCCCTGTGACCTCTCCCAGTACGTCCCACTGCTTAGCCGCCTGCGACCTTAACTGTCAGACTCGCATGGCACGATCGGAGCCGGACAGGCGCGCCGGAGGCGCTGCACGACAGAAGGGGTACCCCCAGCGATGTTCATGTTCTTGTTCCTGGTCGTCGCGCTGGCCGTCGTGGTCGCCGCGGTGACGCTCGCGGTGGTGGGGGGTGGTGGCGAGAGCGGCGCGCTGCCGGAGACCGTGCCCGAGCGGTTCCAGGACCCCCTGCCACCGGACCGCCCCGTGAACCGCGCCGACGTGGAGACGCTCCGCTTCCCCGTCGCCGTGCGCGGCTACCGCATGACGGACGTGGACGACGCCCTCGGCCGCCTCGGCGCCGAGCTCGCCGAGAGGGACGCCCGGATCGCCGACCTGGAGGCCGCCCTCGCCGGAGCCCGCACGGCCACGCCCCCCACCTCGCTGCACAAGCCGGAAGAGGGGGAGCACCAGTGAGCGGTGCCGCCATAGCGGGCCCGGACGGCAGACTGCGCTGCCCGTGGGCCCTGTCGACCGAGGACTACGTGGCGTACCACGACGGCGAGTGGGGCCGCCCGGTCCATGGTGACGACGCGCTGTTCGAGCGGCTCTCCCTGGAGGCATTCCAGTCCGGGCTCTCGTGGATCACCATCCTCCGCCGCCGTTCCGGCTTCCGGGCCGCCTTCGCCGACTTCAAGATCGCCTCGGTGGCGTCCTTCACCGACGACGACCGCACCCGCCTCCTCGCCGACCCGGGCATCATCCGCAACCGCGCCAAGATCGACGCGACCCTCGCGAACGCCCGTGTGCTGGCCGAGTGGTCCCCGGGCGAGCTGGACGAGCTGATCTGGTCCCACGCCCCCGATCAGTCGACCCGCCCGGCCCCGAAGACCCTCACCGACGTGCCCGCCATCACGGACGAGTCGACGGCACTGTCGAAGGCCCTCAAGAAGCGGGGCCTGCGCTTCGTCGGCCCCACCACGGCATACGCGCTCATGCAGGCCTGCGGCCTGGTCGACGACCACCTGTCGGACTGCACGGCGAGGCGTCACTGAGCCGCGGGCTCGGGGGGCTCCGGGGGAGCGAGGGCTGAGTGATCGCCCCCGCTCCTCACACGCCGGAGGGGCTGAATGGTCGGACCCTCAGCGCCCCAGATACTTCGGCTTCTCCTTGTTGACGAACGCCTGCACCGCGATCCCGTGGTCCTCCGAGGAGCCCGCCCGCGTCTGGAGCTCGTCCTCCTTCTCCAGCGTCTCCTCCAGCGAGTGGGACAACCCGTAGGCGACGGCTTCCTTCAGCGCCGCGTACGCCAGGGTCGGGCCCTCCGCCAGGGCCCGGGCCACCTTCTCCGCCTCGGCCCGCAACTCGGACGCCGGGACGACCCGGCCCGCGATGCCCAGCTCGTACGCCTCCTGGGCCTTGATGCTGCGCGGGAAGAGCAGCAGGTCGGTGGCGCGCCCGGGGCCGACGACCCTCGGCAGCGTCCACGAGACACCGGAGTCGGCGGTCAGCGCGACCCCGGCGAACGAGGTGTTGAAGGACGCCGTGTCCGCGACGACCCGGTAGTCCGCGGCGAGCGCGAAGCCGAAGCCGGCCCCGGCCGCGACCCCGTTCACCCCGGCCACCACCGGCTTCGTCATCCCGGCCAGCGCCCGCACGATCGGGTTGTAGTGCTCGCGTACGGTGCTCATGGTCTGGCCGGAGCCGGTCTCGCGGTCGCTCACCAGCAGCCCGATGTGCTCCTTGAGGTCCTGGCCCACGCAGAACGCCCGGTCCCCGGCGGCCGTCAGCAGCACGGCCCGTACGGCGTCGTCGTCGGCGGCGGACCGTGCCGCCTCCCGAAGGGCGACCTTGGTCTCGACGTTCAGCGCGTTCATCGCCTCCGGGCGGTTCAGCGTGATCGTCGCCAGCCCGTCGCTCACTTCGTAGAGCACGGTGTCGGCCATGTTGGTTTCCCCTCCGTGTCGCGGCTCCGGCGTACCGGTCGGTACGTCCTGCGTCATGGCACAGCATGGCGGAGATCACCGGCGGTGGCGCGGGCCGGACGTGTGACCTGCGTCAAAGAATTCCTGTCGGTGGAACTCCGGTGGAACTCCGCGCGGTCGCGCAGTATCGCAGCCACATCGCCGAATTGAGTGGTTTTGCTCGCGCGCGTTGCCCAAGCGATGCCGACTGATGTTGGTCATCGGGTCCTGAGATGCGGGATAATGGCCTGGAAGCAATGTGTTCGATGCCGGTGTCGCGTGTCCGAGTGGAGAACGCGCGTGCCCTTCAAGGGGCCGTCGGCTGACGGTGAGCTGGTTTCAGGAAGGGGAACGAGCATGGCGGCCATGAAGCCGCGGACGGGCGATGGCCCGCTCGAGGTGACCAAGGAGGGGCGGGGCATCGTCATGCGCGTTCCGCTCGAAGGCGGCGGTCGGCTCGTCGTCGAGCTGACCCCTGACGAGGCCGACGCCCTCGGCGACGCCCTCAAGAAGGTCGTCGGCTGACGCGCGGAAGCGACCATACCCTTTCAACTGCCCCGGTACCGAACGCGCGGTACCGGGGTGGTTGTTTTCCGGGGCGGATTGTGCCTCAGGGCCGGGGCGGTCGTTTCTCAGGGCCGGTTCCGCTGCTTTTTTGCTCTCCAGAGCACGTCCGCTCCTCCAAAGCACTACAGCCCGCTCAGCGCGAGGTGCCGCGCTCCGTCACCGCTTGACCGCGCACAGCAGTCCGTCCCCCACCGGGAGCAGCGACGGCACCAGGTCCTGGCTCTCCCGGACCGCGCGCAGCAGCTCCCGAATCCGTATGACCTCCGTGGGCTGCGGGCCCGAGTCGACGGTCCGGCCGTTGGCGAAGACGCCCTCGAAGACCACCAGGCCCCCCGGGCGGAGCAGGCGCAACGATTCAGCGAGATACTCCAGGGACTCCAGCCGGTCGCCGTCACAGAAGACGAGGTCGTAGCCGGCGTCCGCGAGCCGGGGGAGGACGTCCAGGGCGCGGCCCGGGATGAAACGGGCGCGGTTGCTGGCGAAGCCGCACGCGCGGAAGGCCTGCCGGGCGAACTGCTGGTGCTCCGGCTCCGGATCCACGGTGGTCAGCACCCCGTCCGGCCGCATACCGCGCAGCAGATGGATCCCGGAGACGCCGGTCCCGGTCCCGATCTCCGCCACCGCCTTCGCGTCCACGGTGGCGGCGAGCAACCGCAGCGCGGCGCCCGTGCCGGGCGACACCGAGCGCAGCCCTGCCTCGCGGGCCCGGTCACGGGCCCAGCGCAGAGCTTCGTCCTCGGCGACAAAGGCGTCGGCGAACGCCCAGCTCGTCGGCCGGTTGGCGGTAATGACCCTCTCCTGTCCCCGTGGTTGCCTCGGCGTGACTGTATCCGTTGGCGCCGGGAACCCGCAGATGGGACCGGTCGTTTAGAAGGGTGGTAAAGACAGCGGGGGGCATCGGATGAATGAGGACGCCGAGCAGGTGCTGACGCAGGCCCGTCAGCCAGGGCAGCGTGTATCAAAATTTCGTAAAACCGCTTATCCGGAGCTAACGGGCGAGGTGGCTATGGTAGGGGCTCCACTGGACACCACCAGAGCCGACAGGGGAGGTGCGGCTGCGCCTGTGGATCGGGGAGGAGTGCTGCGGCGCTTTCTCGGGTCGGCGGGCAGGCCGAAATCCGTGAACGACACCGCTGACCACAGCCACGCCGCTGACTTCGCCCAGACCGCGACCTTCTCCACCGACGCGGACGGGCAGGCGTGGACTCCGCCCACCTGGGAGGAGATCGTCAGCACGCACAGCGGCCGGGTCTACCGACTGGCATACCGCCTCACCGGAAACCAGCACGACGCGGAGGATCTCACCCAGGAGGTCTTCGTCCGCGTCTTCCGCTCCCTGTCCACCTACACGCCGGGCACCTTCGAGGGCTGGCTGCACCGCATCACCACGAACCTCTTCCTGGACATGGTGCGCCGCAAGCAGCGCATCCGCTTCGACGCCCTCGGAGAGGACGCGGCCGAGCGGCTGCCCAGCCGTGAGCCCTCCCCGCAGCAGGTCTTCAACGACTCGCACTTCGACGCGGACGTCCAGCAGGCCCTCGACACCCTCGCGCCCGAGTTCCGCGCCGCGGTGGTGCTGTGCGACATCGAAGGGCTGTCGTACGAGGAGATCGCCGCGACCCTCGGCGTCAAACTCGGCACGGTGCGTTCGCGGATCCACCGCGGCCGTTCCCAGCTGCGCAAGGCCCTCGCGCACCGTTCGCCGGAGGCCCGCGCCGAGCGCCGCACCTTCGCCGTCGGAGTGCCGGCGCTGGGAGGAGGGGGCGCGACCGCGTGAGTGGATCACGGCCGAATCCCGGCGAGCGGCGCGTCGCCGACCAGCATCTTGGGGACCGACTCTCCGCCCTGGTGGACGGAGAGCTCGGTCATGACTCGCGTGAGCGCGTCCTGGCCCACCTTGCCACCTGTACGAAGTGCAAGGCGGAGGCCGACGCCCAGCGCCGGCTGAAGAACGTGTTCGCGGAGGCGGCCCCTCCGTCGCCCTCCGAGAGCTTCCTGGCCCGCCTCCAGGGGCTTCCCGGGGGAGGTGACCTCGACGGCGGTGGCTCGCCGCTGAGCGGGGGAGGCTTCGGCGGAAGACTTCCGGGGCCCGGCGGAGGACCGGGGCTGCCCGGTGACCCCAGGGTCGCCGGAGGTCCCGGAGTCTTCGGAGTGAGGGGCGAGCCCTTCGGATACGTCCCGTCGGGGCCGCACGCCGGTGTGCTGTCGCCGTCGGAGGAGCGCGGCCTGTTCGGAGGCCGTGGGGTCGCCGGCGGACGGGGTTTCTTCGGCGACCGTGGGATGCCCGGCGGCGGGCGCGGGTTCTTCGGTGACCGCAGCCCCTCCAGTGGGCGGGGTTTCTTCGGCGACCGGGGCCCGGGACTGCCCGGGGACCGGGGACCCGTGGAGAACCCCGAGTTCGCCGGGGCCGACGGGAGTGGGCTCGCCGAGGGCGCGGATTCCGTGGGGCCCGTTGCCGACGGTGGCATCACCGATGCCCCCGCCGTCACAGGTGACCGTGGCTTCCGTATCCATCACGTCGGGCGTCACGACGCCGAGCGGCAGGCCTCGCGAGGTATGCGGTTCGCCTTCGTGGCGGCCGGAGCGGTGTCGTTGGCCGCCATCGCGCTCGGCGGGATGTCCACCGGCGTGCCCGCGGACACCACGGAGGCGCGGGGCGGCTCGGGCTCGGGAAGCAATGTGACGCCGATGCGGGCACCGGGTTCGGGCACCACCGGCGTCCCCGAGTCGCAGCGTCGCCGGGGATCCGTCGCACCGCTGCTCGGACAGGGACAGGGGACCCTGGGTGAGGCCCCCGTGGCGCCCACCGAGGTGTCCGCCCCCCTGCTGCCCGGAGTCCCCGCTCCGGCCGGCCAGGGCCAGCAGTCCGCGCATCCGCTGACCGCCCCCGTACTGGCAGGCGCGGCCGCGATGTCCCCGCTCATACGGCCGCTCGCATCGAGCTCGCACATCCTGTCGGCGGAGTGGCCGACGACACCGGAGCTCGTGGCTCCGGGACTGCTGAGCGCCCCCGCCGCGACCACGTCCCCCACACCCGCACCTCCTACGGTCCCCTGACCCCGTGCACTGCGCCGCGGCCCGTGAACCTGGTTGAATCCATGGTGGGCCGCGTCCGCCGGGATGACCCCGGACGCGGAGTCGACGATCTGTGATGACCGCCGGCGAGTCGTGCCGCGGGCCAGGTGTGGGGAGAGCATGAACGAGGGGAAACCCACGAAGGCGAAGTGGTGGAGCCGCCCCCGAGCCCAGGGCACGGGAGCCGGCCTGACGCCGGATCACATGGCCACGGAGCGGGCCTCGTCGGGGCCGGAGGGCGGTCCGGGCGTGGCACCGGGCCTCGCGGGCGCCCAGGGCCCGACAGGGGGCTCCTCGGCCGACCGGGGTGAGGCGCCGGTGCGCTCGGCGGTGGTGCGGGACGACGTGGCCGGTTCGGCGGGGGCGAGTGCGGCTGTGACGGCGAGGGCGGGAGCGACTGACGTCGGCGGTCGCGACAGTGGCGGCGACTTCGAGTTGCGGCGTCCGGACGAGGTGGCTCCCGACGGTGGTGCGGCGACCGACGGCGACTTCGAGCTGGCCCGGCCCGCGGGCACGGCACCGCCGCGGGCCGAGAGCCGGGCAGCGGTGTGGGAAGCGCCGGGCGGCGAGGGCGACTTCGAGCTCGAACGGCCGGCCGCCGTCGTGACGCCTGCGCCTGCCGCTGCCGCTGTGCCTGTGCCTGCGCCTGCGCCCGAGTCAGGGTCCGTGTCGGTGTCCGAGTCCGCGTACGGTGCGGTGACCGGGGCGAGCAGCGTGGCCGAGATCCCCGAGCCCCTCGGACCCACCAACGCCGTACCGGCGAGCGCCGCGACCGCCGACGACGCGTCCTCCCGCTCCATAGCCGAAGCCGGCATGCCCCAGGACAGCCACGTCGGCGCCTCTGGCGGGGCGAGCGCCAACAGTGCGAGCGGCCCCGGCCAGGCAATCGCCCACAGCGAGGCGGGCGCCCGTGCGGACGGTCGTGCCGGTGTCTCCGCCGAGCGGCCCAGGACGCTGCACGCCCCCGACCCCTACAGCAC
>NZ_VJZC01000496.1 GCF_009377185.1 Streptomyces spongiae | reverse complement strand
GAGTTTCACGAGCGTGAGGTCCATGGTCGAGCCGCGGCTGTGGCCGGACTTCTCCGCGATGTAGCCGTCCGTGAACAGGCGGGTCTTGTCGACCTGGGGGTAGAACTCGGTCTTCATCCGCTGGTCGTCGAGGTCCTTGGCCCAGCGGACGAAGTGGTCCACGGCGCGCTGGGGCCGGTAGCAGTCGTACACCTTGAGCGTGTAGCCCTGCCTCAGGAGCTCCGTCTGGGCCTTGTGGAGGGCTTCGGCGGCGGGGCGGGTGAGGATGCACAGCGGCTGCTGGTAGCCGTCCACACGCTCGCCCACGAAGTTGTGCCGGGTGAAGTAGCGGATGTCCTCGAGGATGGTCGGGTCGACGGTTCCGAGAGCGACGAAGTCCTCGGGGGCCTTGGGTTCGAGTGTCGCCCGGGCCGGTGTGGCCGTCAGGGTCAGGGCGAGCAGCGTCGTGGCGAGCAGGGTCGTGGCGGCGGCGAGTAAGGGGCGCAACCGTACCGGGAGTCTCCTCATGCCCCTCCATGTACCAGTCGGCCGGGTTTTCCGACAGATGGCCTCGCGCGGAGGGCGCACGCCCGTTGTGCGTACGGGACGGTCGTGTGCTCTCGCGGGTGGTACGGCCCTGTGGGACGGTGACGGTACCTGGCACGTCCGCGGAGGTCGGATCGATCATGAGCGTCCCACCGGAGCGCACTCCGGATGCCGAACAGCTGGCCGAGGAGATCGTCACAGGGCTGCGTGCGGCGCTGGAGATCTTCACCGTCGACGTCGGTGTCCGTCGCGGTCTGTACGAGGCGCTGGCCGCGCGCGGCCCCATGACACCCCGCGACCTGTCGAAGACGTCGGGTATCCACTCCCGGTACGCGCGCGAGTGGCTGGAGCAACAGGCCGTGGCCGGCATCCTGACCGCCTCCGGGCCCGCCGGAGACGACGGGTACGAGCGGCGCTTCTCGTTGCCCGCCGAACACCGGCGGGTGCTGGTGGACCGGGACGACCCGTTGTACCTGGCCGCGGGCCCCCAGTTCATCGTCTCGTTGGCCGAGACCCTGCCCGAGTTGCTGGAGGCCTTCGCCACGGGCGCCGGCGTGCCGTACGAGCGCTACGGCCGCGGGACCCGCGAGGGCATCGCGGGGCTGAACCGGCCCATGTACCGGCCCGAGACGGTCCGTTCCTGGGTCGCTGCCATGCCGGACGTCCACCGGCGACTCACGGACGAACCCCGCGCGCGGGTACTCGATCTGGGCTGTGGCCTGGGCTGGTCGACGATGGCGCTGGCCCGCGCCTTCCCCGGGGCTCGGCTCACCGGCGTCGATCTGGACGCCGCCTCCGTGGACGAGGCCCGGCGCAACGCCCGGGAGGCGGGTCTGGACGATCGGGTGGCGTTCGCGCGCACCGACGCCGCGGGAATCGACATGGACGGTTCCGTGGACCTGGTCACCGTGTTCGAGGCGCTGCACGACATGGCCGATCCGGTCCGGGTGTTGGCTTCGGTGCGTCGGCTCCTGGCGCCCTCGGGTGCGGTGCTGATCGGGGACGAGAAGGTGAGCGAGGAGTTCACCGCCCCCGGTCCGGAGCTGGACCGGATCAACTACGCCTTCAGTGTGCTGCACTGCCTGCCCGCGACCCGCGCGGAGGACGCCAAGGTGGAGGCCGGCACGGTTCTGCGGCCGGACACGGTACGCGCGTACGCGCGGGAGGCCGGGTACGGCAGTGTCGAGGTGCTGGACGTCGAGCACGAGTTGTGGCGCTTCTACAGGCTCAGTGTCTGAGCCGCCGCCGTCCTCACTCACCGGTTCGACGCGGAGGGACGGCCGGAACCACCCCCGTGGGCCCCGGCCGTCCCTCCCGATACTCGGACGCCGCTGAGGCGCGGTTGGTTCGCCTTCACACCCTGCCGAATTACGGTTGCCCGTGGCACACTTCTGACGTTCCGTCAGATTTGATCGCCAGGGAGGGGTTTTGACGCGTACACGCACACCCGTCGTCTCGGGGTGGTTCACCGGGGAGGGTGACGCCTTCCGGCTCCTCGGCACACGCTGTTCGGCGTGCACCTCGGTCTTCTTCCCTCGCGAGGACGCCTCCTGCCGCAACCCCGGGTGCGGTGGGGGCGACCTGGAGGAGGTGCCGCTCTCGCCGCGGGGGCGCGTGTGGTCCTACACGGACGGGCGGTACCGACCTCCGTCACCCTACGTGTCCGATCCGGAACTTCCGTGGGAGCCCCGCACGTTGATCGCTGTGGAACTGGCCGCCGAGCGCCTGGTGGTGCTGGGGCAGGCGGTTCCCGGGGTCACCGTCGCCGACCTGACGGTGGGTATGGAGGTGGAGGTCGTCCCGGGCGTGCTCAGCGAGGACGCGGAGACGACCTGGACGACGTGGCACTGGCAGCCGACGGGGGCACGGGGGTGACGGCATGACGGGTGACGTGGCGGTGCTCGGCGCGGGCATGCACCCATGGGGCAAGTGGGGCAGAAACTTCGTCGAGTACGGGACGGTGGCCGCACGCGCGGCGCTCACTGACGCGGGAGTCGACTGGCGGGACATAGAATCGATCGTCGGCGCGGACACAGTGCGTGGCGGCTATCCGGGGTACGTGGCGGGCGCGACGTTCGCGAAGGCCCTGGGCTGGCAGGGGGCCCGCGTCACGAGCGTGTACGCGGCGTGCGCGTCCGGGGCGCAGGCCATCGCCACGGCACGGGCGCAGATCCTCGCGGGACTGGCGGACGTCGTCCTGGTGGTGGGGGCCGACGCCGCGCCCAAGGGGTTCTTCCGGCCCGCCGGCGGGGAGCGGCCCGACGACCCCGACTGGCTGCGCTTCCGCATCCTCGGCGCGACGAACCCGACGTACTTCGGGCTGTACGCGCGACGGCGGATGGCCGTACACGGGGACACGGTTGACGACTTCGCGCAGGTCAAGGTGAAGAACGCCGCCTCGGGGGCGCTGAATCCGTACGCCCGCTACCGCAAGCGGGTCACCGCCGAGGAGGTCGCCGCCTCCGCGGTGGTCGCCGATCCTCTGCGCTTGCTCGACATCTGCGCGACCTCGGACGGAGCCGCGGCGCTGGTGCTGTCCAGCATGGACTTCGCCCAGCGCCACGGGGCGGCCGATGCCGTGCGGATCCGGGCGGTGTCCACGGTGACGCCGCGCTTTCCCACCACCGTGCTGGATCTGCCGGACATCTCGACGGACTCGGCGGTCGCGGTGCAGCCCGCGCCGGAGACCTTCCGGGCGTCCATCGCGCGCGCGGCCTACGAGGAGGCGGGGATCGGGCCCGAGGACCTGTCGCTGGCCGAGGTGTACGACCTGTCCACGGCACTGGAGTTGCAGTGGTACGAGGACCTCGGGCTGTGCGGCGCGGGCGAGGCGGCGAAGCTGCTGCGGGAGGGCGCGACGGCCCTGGGCGGACGAATACCGGTGAACGTCAGCGGCGGACTGGCCTCGTTCGGAGAGGCGGTTCCGGCACAGGCGATCGCCCAGGTCTGCGAGTTGACCTGGCAGTTGCGGGGCGACGCGGGTGACCGGCAGATCGAGGGTGCGCGGGTGGGGATCACCGCGAACCAGGGACTGTTCGGGCACGGCTCGTCGGTGGTCGCGGTGCGATGACCGGTGAGGAGCCCGGACCCGACGACCGCGTCCTCTCCCCCGACGCCCCCAACAACCGTTCCCGTCCGCGACCTTGACGCTCCCTGATCGCCGGTGAACACTTCCGGGTGTCAGTCGGCATCGCCACTTTCGAGTGACTTTGTGCACTGCGCCGCTCGGGCGCCCTGCCTGCGTAAAGGGCCACCCCACGGGCGATTCGGCTGCGACGGACGCTCGTCACGGACGCCGGGCGGGGCGCGGGATCCTCCCTGCCTCCGGCCGAAGTAGCCATGGGAAACGCATCCTGCACGAAGGACCGGGGTCGATCACCCCGGCCCAGGGCCTAGGAGCCGCCATGAGCAACGGAGACATTTTCGTCGGTGAACTCATCGGAACGGCAATACTGATCCTCTTCGGCGCCGGCGTGTGCGCCGCCGTCACCCTCAGATACTCGAAGGCGAGAGCCTCGGGCTGGGTCGTCATCGCGTTCGGCTGGGGCTTCGGCGTGCTGGCCGGGGCCTACACCGCCGCTCCCCTGTCGGGCGGCCAGCTCAACCCTGCCGTCACCATCGGCATCGCCGTGGACACGGGGAAGTGGGACAAGGTCTGGGTGTACCTGCTGGGGCAGATGGCCGGCGCGATGCTGGGCGCGGTCCTCGCGTACCTGGTCTACCTCGCGCAGTTCCAGGCCAATGTCCCCAAGGTCGGCTCGGCGGACGATCCGTTGCCGACCCTCGGCATCTTCTCCACCATCCCGGAGATCCGGAACCCGGTCGCCAACCTCATCACGGAGACCATCGCGACGATCGCCCTCGTCCTGCCGGTCCTCGCCTTCGGGCTCACCAAGGGCCTCGGCGAATCCGGAACACTGGTGTTGATCGTGTCCCTGCTGGTCGTCGGGATCGGCCTGTCGCTCGGTGGGCCCACCGGCTACGCGATCAACCCGGCGCGTGACCTCGGCCCGCGCATCGTGCACACCTTCCTGCCGATCCCCAACAAGGGCACCTCCGACTGGGGTTACGCCTGGGTTCCGGTTGTCGGCCCACTGCTCGGCGGGGCGCTCGCGGGCCTCATCTACAACGCAGCCTTCTGACGCATCTGACGTAAGGGGACGTCATGCCGGACAACGCCCAGAAGTACGTCGCCGCGATCGACCAGGGCACCACTTCGAGTCGCTGCATCATCTTCGACCAGGACGGCGCGATCGTCGCCGTCGACCAGCGCGAGCACCGTCAGATCTTTCCCAAGCCGGGCTGGGTGGAGCACGACGCCACCGAGATCTGGTCCAAGGTGCAGGCGGTGGTCGCGGGGGCGATCGCCAAGGCGGGCCTGCGTGCCGACCAGCTCAGCGCGCTCGGCATCACCAACCAGCGCGAGACGACGGTCCTGTGGGACCGCGCCACGGGCAAGCCCGTGCACAACGCGATCGTCTGGCAGGACACGCGTACGTCCGCGCTCTGCAACGAACTCGGCGGCCCGGACGGGCAGGACCGTTTCCGAGAGCAGACCGGCCTACCGTTGGCCAGCTACTTCTCGGGCCCGAAGGCGGCCTGGCTGCTGGACAACGTACCGGGGCTCAGGGCCCGTGCCGAGCGTGGCGAGATCGCCTTCGGCACGATCGACTCCTGGCTGATCTGGAACCTCACCGGCGGCACCGACGGCGGACGGCACGTCACCGACGTCACCAACGCCGGACGCACCATGCTGATGAACCTCTCGACCCTCCAGTGGGACTCCTCGATCCTCTCGGCGATGAACGTCCCCGAGGCGGTCCTCCCGGAGATCCGTTCCTCCGCCGAGGTGTACGGCACCGCCGTGGGCCAGCTCGCGGGCGTGCCGGTCGCGTCGGCGCTCGGTGACCAGCAGGCGGCCGTGTTCGGGCAGGCATGCTACGACGTGGGCACGGCGAAGAACACGTACGGCACCGGCAGCTTCCTGCTGCTCAACACCGGCAACCGGCCCGTGCCGTCGAAGAGCGGGTTGCTCACCACCATGGGGTACAAGATCGGCAGCGAAGCCCCCGTGTACTGCCTGGAGGGCTCGATCGCGATCACCGGTGCCCTGGTGCAGTGGTTC
The DNA here is from genome assembly GCF_009377185.1 of Streptomyces spongiae. Lineage (GTDB taxonomy): Bacteria > Actinomycetota > Actinomycetes > Streptomycetales > Streptomycetaceae > Streptomyces > Streptomyces spongiae. The sequence continues at coordinate 1,853 of NZ_VJZC01000496.1, read as the reverse complement.
CGTGACCAGCTCGGCATCATCCGGACCGCCGACGAGATCGAGTCGTTGGCGACGAGCGTGGACGACAACGGCGGCGCGTACATCGTGCCCGCGTTCTCCGGCCTGTTCGCGCCCTACTGGCGCTCCGACGCGCGGGGAGTCGTCACCGGCCTCACGCGGTACGTGACGAAGGGGCACCTCGCGCGCGCGGTGCTGGAGGCGACGAGCTGGCAGACGCGGGAGGTCGTGGACGCCATGTTCCAGGACTCCGGGGTGAAGATCACCACCCTGAAGGTGGACGGCGGCATGACCAAGAACAACCTCCTGATGCAGCACCAAGCGGACGTCCTCGACGTGCCGGTGATCCGCCCGAAGGTCTCGGAGACGACGTGCCTGGGCGCCGCGTACGCGGCCGGGCTCGCGACCGGAGTGTGGAACGACCTGGACGAACTGAAGTCGCACTGGCAGAAGGACGTCGAGTGGAGGCCGGCCATGGAGTCGTCCGTCCGCGACCGCGAGTACCACAACTGGCGCAAGGCGGTGGAGAAGAGCCTCGGCTGGCACGAGGACGACGCGAGCTGAATGAGAGGCCCACGGCTCGTACCCCGGTCGGCGGGGGTACGGGCCGTGCTCGTACGTCCGGCGTCAGGTCGTGACGCTCTGGCGGCGTTCCGCCGCGAGTCTCATCGCGTGCTGTACGACCGTGACGAGGACGTCCTTGACGGACTCCCGCTCACGTGCGTCGCACAGCACGACCGGGACGTCGGAGTCGAGGTCGAGGGCCTGGCGGACCGCGTCGGTCGCGTACCGTGCGGCGCCTTCGAAACAGTTGACGCCGATCACGAACGGGATGGAACGCCGCTCGAAGTAGTCGACGGCGGCGAAGCAGTCCTCGAGGCGGCGGGTGTCGGCCAGCACGATGGCGCCCAGGGCTCCTGTGGCGAGCTCGTCCCACAGGAACCAGAACCGGTCCTGGCCGGGTGTCCCGAAGAGGTACAGCACCAGGTCCTCGCGGAGCGTGATGCGCCCGAAGTCCATCGCGACGGTGGTGGTGTTCTTGCCCTCCACACCTCTGGTGTCGTCGACCGGGCGGCCTGCCTCGGTGAGCATCTCCTCTGTCCTCAACGGCTTGATCTCGCTGACCGCGCCGACGCAGGTCGTCTTGCCCACGCCGAAACCGCCGGCCACCAGGATCTTGAGCGTGACGGGCTCGACCGGGGACTTGCCGCGCTCAGAACGCCCGAAGATCATCGGTCTCTCTTCCTGCTGGTTCGTGTTCACGCGGCGGTGGCCCGTAGCCTCCGCCGCCGGGGGTTTCGATGACTAGTACGTCGCCGGGGCCGACATCCGCCGCATCACTTCCGCCGAGTTGGACGACACCGCCGTCGGCGCGCTCCACCCGGTTGGTGCCGAGGGCTCCGGGTGCGCCGCCGGCCATCCCGTAGGGCGGGACCCTGCGGTGCTGGGAGAGCGTGGAGACCGTCATGGGCTCGTGGAACCGGATGCGGCGTACGGCCCCGTCTCCGCCCCGCCAGTGTCCGGCGCCGCCGCTGCCGGTCCGGACCGAGAACTCGTCGAGCCGGACGGGCAGGCGCCACTCCAGGACCTCGGGGTCGGTGAGGCGGGAGTTGGTCATGTGGGTCTGTACGACGGGCGCGCCCGGGAAGCCGTCGCCTGCGCCGGACCCGGAGGCGACGGTCTCGTAGTACTGGTGCCGCTCGTTACCGAAGGTGACGTTGTTCATCGTCCCGGAGCCTTCGGCCTGGACACCCAGGGCTGCGTACAGGGCGCCGGTGATGGCCTGTGAGGTCTCCACGTTGCCCGCGACGACGGCGGCGGGGGGCTCGGGGGCGAGCATCGAGCCGGGCGGGACG
>NZ_VJZC01000495.1 GCF_009377185.1 Streptomyces spongiae | reverse complement strand
GGGGTAGGTCGCGGTGTGGTGGGGGTACTTCGTGGTGCTGCGGTGGTTCGTCGTGGTGCTGCGGTAGTTCACCGTGGCGCCCCGGTTCGTCGGGGTCGCGCCGTGGTTCATCGTGTGGTGCCGGTGGCGCGTCGGGGTGCCTGTCCGCTGCCTGATCCGGCTCGTCGGCGGTGGGCGGCTCGTCGGCGGTGGGCGGTTCGAAGGCGGCCGCGAGCACTTCCCGCAACTCCCGGACACGACCGCCTCGTTCCTGGCTGTCGGGGTTCCGCCTCGCTCCGGTACGCGGCGACGCGGGGCGGGAGGTGCGGCGCGAGGGCTTGGCCTCCTCGTCCTTGGTGTCCGAGCGCCCCCGCCGGGCCGCACGCAACGCCTCGCGGGCGATGTCGCCGGGGCGCGTGGCCGGAGCCGTGTCCGGCGAGGAGGTGTCCGGCGCGGCAGCGTGCGGCGCGGCAGCGTGCGGCGAGGCGGTGTCCGGCTCCGCGGTGACGCCTGTGGCCCGTGGTGCTCCGGAGCCCTCCGCCTCCCCGTGCGCCCGCTCCGCGCGTACGGCCCGCCGCAGCGCCTCCCTCGCCGCGTCGCCCGGCCGCGCCTCCCGCTCCGTGGGCGGCTCGGCCTCGCGCTCGTCCCGTTCGGGCGCATCCCGTTCGCGGGCGGCCCGCAGCGCCCGGCGAGCGGCATCGGCCGGCCGTGAGCCCTGGGATTCGTTCATGACGTCCTCCGCAGAGACACCAGGTCGGACAGCTCGCGGTCCGTCAGCTCGGTCAGAGCCGACTCGCCGGAGCCGAGGACGGCGTCGGCGAGGGCCCGTTTGGACTCCAGCATCTCGGCGATGCGGTCCTCGACGGTGCCCTCGGTGATGAGGCGGTGGACCTGGACGGGCTGGGTCTGGCCGATGCGGTAGGCGCGGTCGGTGGCCTGCTCCTCGACGGCCGGGTTCCACCAGCGGTCGAAGTGGATCACGTGGCCCGCCCGGGTGAGGTTCAGGCCCGTGCCCGCCGCCTTGAGCGAGAGGACCAGGACGGGAGTGGCTCCGCTCTGGAAGCGGTCCACCATCCGCTCGCGGTCCTTGACCGGGGTGCCTCCGTGCAGGAGCTCCACGGGGATCGCGCGCGTGGCGAGGTGCGCGGTGATCAGGCGGGCCATGCCCACGTACTGGGTGAACACCAGCGCCGAGCCGTCCTCCGACAGGAGGGTGTCCAGGAGCTCGTCCAGCAGGGCGAGTTTGCCGGAACGGGCCGGCAGGCGATCGGTCCCGTGGGGCTGCCCCTGGGTCTCCTCCTTCAGGTACAGCGCCGGGTGGTCGCAGATCTGTTTGAGCGCACCCAGGAGTTTCAGAACCAGGCCCCGGCGCGCGATGCCGTCCGCCGTCTCGATCGCGAGCATCGACTCGCGCACGACCGCCTCGTACAGCGCGGCCTGTTCGCGGGTCAGCGGCACCGGGTGGTCCGTCTCCGTCTTCGGCGGGAGTTCGGGGACGATGCCCGGGTCGGACTTCTTGCGGCGCAGGAGGAAGGGGCGGACCAGGCGGGCGAGGCGCTCGATCGCCTCCTCGTCCTCGCCGTTCTCCACGGCGCGTGCGTGGCGGGCGCGGAAGGACTTGAGGGGGCCCAGCAGGCCGGGTGTCGTCCAGTCGAGCAGGGCCCAGAGCTCCGAGAGGTTGTTCTCGACGGGGGTGCCCGTGAGGGCCACGCGTGCGGGCGTCGGGATGGTCCGCAGCGCTTTCGCGGTCGCCGAGTAGGGGTTCTTGACGTGCTGGGCCTCGTCGGCGACCACCATCCCCCACGGCTGCTCGGCCAGCGTGGCCGCCGCCGACCGCATCGTGCCGTAGGTGGTGAGGACGAAACCGCCGTCCAGGTCGTCCAGGGTGCGGTCCGGGCCGTGGTAGCGGCGGACCGGGACGCCGGGTGCGAAACGGGTGATCTCCCGCTGCCAGTTGCCCAGCAGGGACGCGGGGCAGACGACGAGGGTCGGCTCGCGGCGGGCACGGCGCAGGTGCAGCGCGATGACCGTGATCGTCTTGCCGAGACCCATGTCGTCGGCGAGACAGCCGCCCAGACCGAGGTTCGTCATGAGGTCGAGCCAGGCCAGGCCCCGGAGTTGGTAGTCGCGCAGGCGGGCGGCCAGTCCAGTGGGAGGCTCCACGGTCCCCACGCCGGCCGTGAGCCGGTCCCGCAGCACGGCCAACGCACCCACCGGTACCGCCTCCACCGTCTCCCCGTCGACCTCCGCGCTGCCGGTGAGGGCTGCGGAGAGTGCGTCGACCGGGTCCAGCAGGCCGAGTTCGCGCTTGCGGGCCTTGCGGACGAGGGCCGGGTCGACGAGGACCCACTGGTCCCGCAGCCGGACGACCGGACGGTGGGCCTCGGCCAGGGCGTCCATCTCGGCCTCGGTGAGCGGATCGCCGCCGAGTGCCAACTGCCAGCGGAACTGCAGTAGTTCCTCACTCTCGAAGAAGCCCGTGCCGTCCGTGGCCGAGCCCGGCGCGGGCCGGACCACGGCCGCCGCACTCAGGTCCTGCGCCAGGTCCCGCGGCCAGTGCACGGCGACGCCGGCCGCGCCGAGCCGGGTGGCCGCGACGCCCAGCAGGTCGGACAGCTCCTCCTCGGAGAGGGCGAGGACGTCCGGCACGTCCTGCTCGGAGAGCCGCTCCAGGGGCGGCCAGACGCGGGCCGCCCGGCGAACGGCGAGGGCGGCGTCCACACGCGCGCGGGGACCGAAGGCCGCATCCGCGTCCCCCGACCACAGGGCAACCGCGTCGACGACGAGGGTGGGGTCGGCGAGGCTGTGCACCTGGACGACGGCCGCACCGGCCCGCCGTGCGCCCTCGCCGTCGTCGAAGAGGTCGTACGCCGACAGGTCGAGCCGCAATGAGATCCGCACGCCCGCGTCCATGCCCGCGGCGACCTCCGCCGCCCAGTCCCGCGCCCCGGGCAGCCGCTGCGGACCGGCCGCCGCGAACGGCCTGCCCGAGGTGTACGGCGCGGCCGGGGTACGGGGCAGCGTGTCGGCGACCGCGTCGAGGAAGGACCGCATCAGCGCCTCCGGCTCCGGCAGGCGCAGGGGGCCCTTCCCGGGGAGCGGGACGGCGTGGCCCTCGTACGGCAGGGCCGCCGCCACCGCTCTCAGGTGCGCGATGTCGTCCGGGTCGAGCGGTCCCGCCCGCCACGCGTCGTGTCCCTGGGCCGTGAGCCCCGGCAGCAGCCGCCCCCGCCCGACGAGCCGCAGGGCGTGCAGCGTCGCGGCGCCCCAGCAGGCCGTGGCGGGATGCGCGGCGGGATCGCGGCGGGCCCGGGCGAGCAGCGGCAGGGCCTCGCCGACCGGGAGGGTCACGGCGGGCACGGTGGCCCTGCGGACTCCGGCGCCGTGCGGTCGTACGACGGTGAGCTCGGCGTCAGGGGCGGACGGCTCGGAACCAGCGCCCCCGCCCGAGTCCCCGGCGGAGGAAGGCACCGGCTCGCCCTCCGGGTCCCAGAAGGCCACCCGACCCTGGCGCGGTAGCGGCGCGGGCAGGAAAACGGCCGCGAGCCGTGCGGAGACGACCCGCGCGTCCGGCGCGTCGTCGGCTCCGGGCGTGACCGCCCCCTCGGCCGTCGCCACAGCCCCGTCCCGCATACGCCCGGTCACCTCCCGCCCGTCAGTCGGATCAGACGTCTCCGACTCTACGGGCGGGGTCTGACAATCGGCGTCGGCGTCCGACCTGGGCTCCATGGGACCGGTTCAGGGAGTGGTCCGCGAGACGACGTACACCATGGGGTGCCGGGGGTTCGAGCGGTTCACGACGATGTCCAGCGTCGGTGTCGGGTTCTTCCGCTCGCGGACGAACCCGAGCCACGGGCCCGGCCCGGTGAGCTCCCAGCCGACGATCCGCCGGTCGCGGGAGTTGATGGCGATCTCGCCCCGTTCGAGGTCGTCGGTGTCGGCGCCGACCTGGGCGATGAACCGCTTCAGGCCCTCGTTGCTGGTGCGGAACTGGACGTAGAGGCGGCTGGTCTTCCAGTTGTTCGTCTCGTAGTACGCCACGTGGTCCGAGTACGGCTGGATGGGCACCTGGTAGACGCGGCGCTGGACACGGGAGGGCCAGCCCGCGGTCAGGCCGGTCGCCGAGTACTTCTTCTCCTTGTCCTTGCCGCTGTCGCGGCTCTGGGCGGCGGAGATCACCAGGTAGCCCGCGGGCACACCGATGAGCAGCACGATGATCAACAGGGTCAGCGCGCGGCGGCGGATCACATGGCGCCTGTCCTCCGGCGGCCGGGGCTCGTCGGGGGAGGCCCCCTGGTGGGGCACGGAAGCGGTCATGCGGAGTCCTGGGTCGGGCGGCGGGCCTCGGCGTACCGTGCGTAGCGCTCGTACCGCTCCACCCGGCGGCGGTTGGCGCGGCGGAAGCGGCGGGCGACGAGCCGGGCGAGGTCCGCGGCGCCGACCATGCCGGCCTCGGGGCCGAGCTGGGCCCGCGCGATCCGGGCCTCGGGCCGGTAGCCGCGGCCGGTGAGATGGCGGCGGAAGGCGTCCCGCGCGGGGACGATGAGCAGGTCGTCGGCGGCCGAGACACCGCCGCCGATCACGAAGCACGACGGGTCGAGGGCCGCCGCGAGGTTGGCGATGCCGACGCCGAGCCACTGGCCGATGTCCTGGAGCAGCTCGATGCACATCGCGTCGCCCTCGCGGGCCAGCTCGGTGATCATCGGGCCGCTGATCTCGGAGATGTTGCCCTTGACGTGCTCGATGATCCCGTACGCCACCGGGGAGTCGGCGGCGGCCAGCTCCTTGGCCTCGCGGACCAGCGCGTTGCCCGAGCTGTACTGCTCCCAGCAGCCGCGGTTGCCGCACGGGCAGCGGTGGCCGCCGGGCACGACCTGCATATGGCCGAACTCGCCCGCGACGCCGTACTTGCCGCGCTTGACCTGACCGTCCTCCAGGATGGCGCCGCCGATGCCGGTGCCGAGCGTGATCATGACGAGGTGGTCCTCGCCGCGGCCGGCGCCGAAGCGCCACTCGGCCCAGGCGGCGGAGTTGGCGTCGTTGTCGACCAGGACGGGCACGGCGAGGCGTCCGGCGAGGCGGTCGCGCAGCGGCTCGTTGCGCCAGGACAGGTGAGGTGCGAACAGCACACGGTTGCGGTCGGCGTCGACCCAGCCGGCCGCGCCGATGCCGACCGCGTGCACGTCGTGCCGGTCGGAGAGGTCCAGCACGAGCTCGACGATGGTGTCCTCGACGACCTTCGGGCTCTTGGACTTGTCCGGGGTCTCCGTGCGGAGCCTCTCCAGGATGTTGCCGTCGGCGTCGACGACGCCGGCCATCACCTTCGTACCGCCGATGTCGATGCCGACCGTGGGTACGCGCGGGGCGGTCAGGTGGGAACGGCGCTCGCGCGTTCCCACGGTCCGCAGGACGGTGGCCCGCGCGGAGCCGCGGTGGGTGAAGTCGCGGTAGGTGCTCATCGGGCCGATTCTGCCGTAACGCTGCCGCTTGGTGCTGCGGGGGGCGCCGTTTGAGGTGGGGTTCGTTTTCGGGTGCAGGTTTGTTGTGGCTGGTCGCGCAGTTCCCCGCGCCCCTAAGAGCCGTGGTCGCGCCCTCGCCCAGCATGGGCCCTCGGCTTTGTTACGAGCGTACTAGCAGCTGGAACTCGAACGAGTAGCGGGACGCGCGGTACGTGTGGGTGCCGTATTCGACTGCTCTGCCCGTGTCGTCGAACGTCGTGCGCTGCATGGTGAGCAGGGGGGCGCCCTCCGGCTCGCCCAGGCGTTCGCCCTCGATGGCGGTGGCCGCGCGGGCGCCGATGGTCTGGCGGGCGCTGTGGAGGGTGATGCCGGCGGCGCGCATCAGCCGGTAGAGGCCGGTCGCCTCGAGTTGGCCGCTCTGCAGGTCGAGCAGTCCGGTGGGCAGGAAGTTGCAGAGGTACGCCATCGGCTCGCCGTGGGCCAGTCGCAGCCGCTCGACGCGGTGCACCTCGCTGCCCTCCCCCACGCCGAGCGAGGCCGCGACCTCGGCGGAGGCGGGGACGAAGGCGTTGGCGAGCACCTGGGTGGCGGGGCGCTGTCCGGCGGCCTCCAGGTCGTCGTACAGGCTGCTGAGCTCCAGCGGGCGTTTGACCTGGCTGTGCACGACCTGGGTGCCGACACCGCGGCGGCGCACCAGAAGGCCCTTGTCGACGAGGGACTGGATGGCCTGGCGGACGGTCGGCCGGGACAGGCCGAGACGGCCGGCGAGCTCGATCTCGTTGCCCAGCAGGCTGCCCGGGGTCAGGGTTCCGTGCTCGATCGCGGCCTCCAGCTGCTGGGACAGCTGGAAGTACAGCGGGACCGGGCTGCTGCGGTCGACGCTGAGCTGGAGCGACACGGTCGGGTCCACTTCTGGTTTCGGCACGGCCCGAGCGTAGCCCCGGCTCTTGTTGACGGGAAGTTGTGTAGTTCGATTGTCCGGACAAACCATTGACACGAAGCTGTGTTCGACCTCAATTTTGTTCCCATGCGCATCGGACTCATAGGTGCGGGTCGCATCGGTACGTTCCACGCGACCACGCTCAGCCGCCACCGCGATGTCGGCTCGCTCATCATCACGGACGTCGACGCCGCTCGGGCCCAGGAGCTCGCGGACCGCCTCGGGGAAACGGCGGCGCCCGGCGTCGACGAGATCTTCACCTGGGGGGTGGACGCCGTGGTCATCACGGCGGCGACCTCGGCCCACGCCGAACTGATCGGTCGGGCAGCACGCTCCGGCCTCCCCGTCTTCTGCGAGAAACCCATCGCGTTAGACCTGCAAGGCACATTGAACGCGCTGTCCGAGGTGGACGCGGCGGGGACCGTGCTCCAGATGGGCTTCCAGCGCCGCTTCGACGAGGGGTACACGCACGCGCGGGACGCCCTGCGGTCCGGTCGGCTCGGGCGGCTGCACACGGTGCGGGCCATGACCGCCGATCAGGAGCCGCCGCCGGCCGCGTATCTGCCGCTGTCCGGGGGGATCTACCGGGACACCCTGGTGCACGACTTCGACGTCCTGCGCTGGATGACCGGGCAGGAGGTCGCCGAGGTGTATGCGACCGGGTCCGATGCCGGGCCGGCGATGTTCCGTGAGGCGGGGGACGTCGACACGGCCGTCGCGGTGCTCACGCTGGAGGACGGGACGCTGGCGACGGCGACGGCCGCGCGGCAGAACGGGGCGGGGTACGACGTGCGTATGGAGCTCGCCGGGGAGCTGGACACGATCGTGGTCGGGCTGGACGACCGGACGCCGATCGCGTCCACCGAGCCGTCCGGGCCGCCGCCGGCCGACAAGCCATGGACCGGGTTTCTGGAGCGGTTCGCGCTCGCGTACGAGGCGGAGGTGGCGGCGTTCGTGGAGGTGGTCCGGGGGGAGCGGGCCAATCCGTGTGACGGCCGCGAGGCGCTTCATTCGCTCCGGATCGCCGAGGCGTGCGAGGTCTCCCGACTGGAGCGGCGCCCTGTTCAGCTCGGGGAGATCGCGGCGGCGCGCGACTGACCGCCGGCGCGCGGCCCGGCTTTTCCTCGCCCCCGCCGCCCCTACC
>NZ_VJZC01000494.1 GCF_009377185.1 Streptomyces spongiae | reverse complement strand
CACATGCCCCACCCCACCCCGTCCGACCACTCACTGGAAGAAGGAATCGGGACATGACTTCACCAGTACGCCCGCGCGCCCGTCGGCGCGCGGTCACCGGCACGCTGGCCGCCCTCGGCCTATCGGTTGGCATGATCATGACAGGCATGGCCTCGCCGGTGAGCGCCGCCACCTGGCCCACCCCGAACGGCAGCCAGGGGGTCTCCTCCACCATCCCGGTCTCCGGCACCAAGGACTACGGGATGAAGCGCCTCTACGGCACCGGCGACCTGGGCAGCGGAGGCCAGGACGAGGACCAGGGGCCGATCCTGGAGCTGGCCGACGGGGCCGTCCTGAAGAACGTCATCCTCGGCGCCCCCGCCGCGGACGGCGTCCACTGCAAGGGCAGTTGCACGCTGCAGAACGTCTGGTGGGAGGACGTCGGCGAGGACGCGGCGACGTTCAAGGGCTCCTCGTCGTCCAGCGTCTACACCATCTCCGGCGGTGGCGCCAAGGAAGCCAGCGACAAGGTGTTCCAGTTCAACGGTGCCGGAACCCTGAACATCTCGAACTTCGCGGTCAAGAACTTCGGCACCTTCGTCCGGTCCTGCGGCAACTGCTCCAAGCAGTACAAGCGGACGATCAACCTCAACACCATCGAGGTGAACTGGAAGGGCGGCAAGATCGCCGGCATCAACACCAACTACGGCGACAGCGCGACCCTGAGGAACATCAAGATCGTCGGGGACACCAGCAAGAAGATCGTCCCCTGCCAGAAGTACATCGGCAACAACACGGGCGCTGAGCCGCCCACGAACGGCAGCGGGCCCGACAGCACGTACTGCAAGTACGCGACATCGGACATCAAGTACAGCTGATGTATTGCTGATGCACTGCTGATCCCACCCCGCTCGCCCCGGCCGCGGCCGGGATCGGGCAGGATCAGGCGGCTGTGCGAGGCGCCTTCGGAGGGCGCCCTCGTACAGCCGCTCCGGCGCGCGGAGGGACGAGAGCCGCTACCAGGTCTTGCGCCCCCACAGCGGCCCGACGCGCTCCCACTCCTGGTCCCACTCGTCCATCCGACGGCGCTCCAGGCGTCCGCGTGCGAGGCGGCCCCCCAGGAAGGGGACGCCCGCGGCGGTCACGCCCACGAGGACGCCGATCAGTGAGGAGCGGAGCTCGGCCTCCGACCGCGTGGCCGGCTTCGTGACCATACGGCCGTCGGCGTCCGTCCAGACCGTGACCGGCGTGCCCACCGTGCTGGCGGGCACGACCCGGGTCTGCCCGGTGTGGGCGGAGCCGTCCGTCCCCGTCCAGCGGACCTCGGCCCACACGCGCTCGGACCCCGAGGCGGACGGCGCGGTCGTCCCCGGGGCGTTCTTGGTGAGCTGCGCCACGACGGGGCGCCACTCGACGCGCTGCCGGTCGAGGTTGTGCTCGACGGACCGCGTCGCCAGCAGGCCGGTGACCACCCCGCCGAGCACGGTGAAGGTCCAGGCCGCGAGGACCACCCATGCCTCGAGCCGGTCGCTCCGGCGCCGCAGCGGGTTCCGCCGCCATCGCCACAGCCACACCTTCGGACCTCGGAATGCCGCCATCGAGGGCACCCTCCTCATACACACACAGAAAAGCCGGGCCGCCCTCCCATACGCGAGTGGCCTCCCCGATGCTCATGACGAATACGTCACCCCGGCCGGACGGCGTGTTCCGCACGGTCCTCGCGTGCCCGGGCAACGTCGGGTACCAGCCACGGGCGCGGCCCGGCCGGCCTGGCCCTTTCTCATCGGACACCCGCTCCGACCTGCGGTGACGTCCTCTCCGGGGGTAATTGTCAGTGGCCGGGTGCAGACTGGCCCCTGTCTGAGACAACGACGTCCCGGAGGTGGTCGGCATGGCCGACATCCTGCTCACCGTAGGTACACGCAAGGGCCTGTTCATCGGGCGGCGGCGCGGCGGCGCCTGGGAGTTCGACGAGAGTCCGTACTTCAACGCGCAGGCGGTGTACGCGGTCGCGATCGACACCCGCACCGACACTCCCCGGCTGCTGGTCGGCGGCGACAGCGCGCACTGGGGGCCGTCCGTCTTCCACTCCGACGACCTCGGCCGGACCTGGACCGAGCCCGCCCAGGCCGCCGTGAAGTTCCCCAAGGACACCGAGGCGTCACTGGAGCGGGTGTGGCAGCTGCACCCGTCGGCGGCGGAGCCCGACGTGGTGTACGCGGGCACGGAGCCGGCCGCCCTGTACCGCTCGGCGGACCGCGGAGAGAGCTTCGAGCTCGTCCGGCCGCTGTGGGAGCACCCCACGCGCGACAAGTGGATGCCCGGTGGTGGCGGCGAGGGCCTGCACACCATCCTCACCGACCGGCGCGACCCGCGGGCGATGACGGTCGCCGTCTCGGCGGCCGGGGTGTTCCGCACCCAGGACGGGGGCGCGAGCTGGGCACCGTCCAACTCGGGTGTCTCCGCGGTGTTCATGCCGGATCCGAACCCGGAGTTCGGCCAGTGCGTGCACAAGATCGCGAGAGACCCGGCGACGCCGGACCGGATGTACCTGCAGAACCACTGGGGTGTGTACCGCAGCGACGACGGGGGCGCGCACTGGACGGACATCGGCGAGGGACTGCCGTCCACGTTCGGCTTCGCCGCGGCGGCCCATCCGCACCGGGGGGACACCGCGTACGTCTTCCCGATCAACGCCGACGCGGACCGCGTCCCGGCCGGGCGGCGTTGCCGTGTCTTCCGTACGGCGGACGCGGGCCGGACCTGGGAGCCACTGTCGGCGGGCCTGCCGGACGAGGACCACTACGGCACGGTACTGCGCGACGCGATGTGCACGGACGACGCGGACCCGGCGGGCGTGTACTTCGGCAACAGGAACGGAGAGGTGTACGCGTCGGCGGACGACGGCGACAGCTGGCGGCAGTTGGCGTCCCATCTGCCGGACGTGCTGTGCGTGCGCGCGGCGGTGATGGGCTGACGGACACCGGCGGGTTCAGGGTGTGTGCAAGGGGGGCGTTCGTGTGCCGAGTCCGCCTCGGAGGTGGCCTGTTCGTCAACCACCACTTGGGGTGGCGGCACACGGGCAACCTTCCTGCGTGTCCTGTCGGAGTTGCTTCTCCCAGAGCGGCTGGAGCGGCGATTGCTTCTCGAAATGCCGGCGCAGGTAGGGCACGGGTCTGTCGCAGGCCGAAGCGGGTCGAACGCAGCGATGGTGCTGATGCTAGCCGCCGGGATGCCCGTCCACGGGTTCGCCGCCCGGGTGGAGGACCGGCCAGAGGCCAGATCAGGCCACTTTGCCAGGCCCTCGATTTCGGGCTCCGGCACGGAAGTTCGAGAATCCTTTCTCCTGACGTCTCCCCAGGTCAAAGCGAGCACCAGCGCAGCCTGTCCTTCACCACCCCGTCCCGTGGGAATGACCGGATCACGGTGCCGGCCCTCGCTGATTGTCAGTGGCGTGGTCGAGGGTTCGTTCGCAGAGCACATCCACAGCCCGTATCGGCCCTGTGAACAGGGACGTTGTCCGGGTGCTCTGTCCGATCCCTGCCACTGAGGAGAATCCGTGAATCCCGTCCGCGTGCTTACCGCCCTTCGCCCCGTGTTCGAGAATCCTCCCGCCCAGGCCGTTGAGGCCACCGCGTTCCGGCGTCCGGTCGACGTGCGTCGCGCCCTGTTCGCCTCCGCGTCACGACCGTCATCGGGGTGGGGGGCATGACCGACACGAACACGCCCGCACCCGCCCTGCTCGCATGGGCCGACAGGACGCTCGGCGCCCAGCCGTCCGTCCGGGACGTCTCACACCCGCGGGAGAACTCCCGTGTCTGGCAGCTCGCCCTGCCCGGGGAGGTTCACTTCTTCCTGAAGATCTCGCCGCGCCCGCTGATGTACGAGCGCGAGACCCTTGCCCTGCGCCACGCGGCTCCGGCCCTCGGCGCCGGCCATGCGCCGCAGCTGCGCGCCTCGAGCGCGGAACACCTGGCCCTGCTCCTGACCGCGGTCCCAGGACGCCCGCTCAGGCAGCTGACGCTGACACCCGCGGAGGAAGTCCGCGCGCACCGGCAAGGCGGTGCCCTGCTGGCCCGGCTGCACGCGGCGGGCGACCTGTCCGGTCCCTGGCGTGCGGAGGCCGAGCAGGCGCTGCAAGCCGCGGCGGATGGGGCTGAGAGACACCTGCGGCTGGCCGGGGACCGGCTGACCGCACCGGAGCAGAAGCTGGTGCGCGACCTGGCCGAGCAGTTGCGCATCCTTCCGCCGCTGCCGCTCGCGTTCATCCACGGCGACGCCCGGGACCGCAACCTCATGTGGTCGACCGGCCTGGAACAGGCCGGGTGGATCGACTTCGAACGGTCCCGGTTCGCGACGGCGGTGCAGGACTTCGTCCTGATGGCCTGCGGCACCTGGGCGGATCGGCCCGACCTGCGGGCCGCGTGCTTCCAGGGCTACGGCCGTGACCTCACCCCAGAGGAGCGGCACGCTCTGTCGTGTCTGGCGGCTCTCGACGCGGTGAGCTGCTTGGTCCGGGACCCGGCGCATGACGACCCCGAGGTCACCGCGCGCGGGCGACGCACCCTGGACCGGCTCATGGCGGGGGTGTTCGCGTGACGGCGCCCCACGACGAGACGGTTGTCCCGGCCGTGGACGAGACCAGCAGGTGCGACCGCTCCGTCTCCGTCCCTGTGGCTCGGTCGGAAGCTCCGCAGCCTTCGGCGCCGCCGGAGCTCGACTACAACGGGCGCAAACACCGGCGTGCCATGGACGACGCCACTTTGTGGGACATGGCCCGCCGTATCCCCGCGGCACTGATCCAGACCGCTCGCCTGGCCTGGACGGTCGACCGACGCATGGCTGCCACGATCGTCGTGTGCCAACTGCTGTCCGGCATCGGCACCGCCGTGATGCTCGGCGCCGTCGCCGAAGCCCTGCCACGGCTGATGGTCCCCGACCCCCGCGACGGCCTGGCTCAGGCTTGGCCGGCGCTGACCGTCGCCGTGGTGGCGATGGCCACCGGCGCGGCCATGTGGATCCTCGCGGACTGGGCGACCCGCCGTCTGAACCCGAAGATCGCCTCGGCCGCCGACCTCACCCTGGTCGACCTGCACATGCGAGCCGAGCTCGCCGCGTACGACGCGGAAGGCTTCGGCGACCGGAGCCAGGCGGCGGAGATCGGCGCGCTGCGCGCCGTCGACATCGCCGACGACGCCAAGACCCTCACCAACGGGCTCGTCCAGCTGGTGTCCGCGGCGACGGTGCTCACGTCCCTGCACCCGCTGCTGCTCGGCGTGCTGCTGCTGTCCGTCGTCCCCAGAGGTATGGGCGGAGTGATCGCCGCGCGGGTCGACTACCGCGTCCACGACCGGACGATCTCCGCTCGCAATGTGCGCGGGATGATGCGGTGGTGGCTGACGACACCGGACCTCGCGGACGAGTTGCGGGCCAACACGATGCGCGGCTACCTGCACTTCTGGTACCGGTCGATGTGCGATCGCGTGGAAGGGCGCGAGCTCGAGGCGGCCCGGCCCTATCTGATGGTCACGCTGTTGGCCGCGTCCCTCGGCGGACTGTTCACCCTCGGCATGTGGACCTCACTGGCCGCTCTGGTGCTCGCCGGGGCCATGTCGACGGCGATCGCGGGCACCGCCGTCGTTGCCTCGCAGACCGCCGGACGCGCCCTGAACTCGATCATCAGATACAGCACGGTGATGTTCCACCACGGCCTCTACCTCTCCGACTACTACGCCTTCGTCGACGAGGTCCGCGCCATGGCCACGGCCCGCGGCACGGTTCAGGTCGAGGCGCCTCAGCAGATCCGCCTGGAGAGCGCCTCCTACACCTACCCGAGCAAGGAGACCGCGGCCGTGCAGCCCATCACGCTCACCCTCAACCGCGGCGAGGTCGTCGCGCTGGTGGGCGAGAACGGCGCCGGCAAGTCGACGCTGATCCGCATGCTCACCGGGCTGACCGTGCCAACCAACGGCGGCAAGGTGCTGTGGGACGACACCGACCTGGCCACCGCCGACGCGGAGTCGGTCTGGCGGCACGTGGGCCTGGTTCCGCAGAAGAACGGTCACTGGCCCCTGGCTGCCCGGGAGAACATCACCCTGGGCCAGCCCCGCGAGCACGGCGACGAGCGGATCTGGCATGCGGCGGAACGGGTCGGGATGACCAAGGCGTTGCGCGAACTGCCCGATCAACTCGACACACTCCTCGCCCGCTTGGTGTGGGGCGGCCACGAGATGTCCGGCGGCCAGTGGCAGCGTCTGGCGTGCGCGAGGGCGATGTACCGCGAACCGGCCGTCCTCGTCCTGGACGAGCCGACCAGTGAGATGGACGCCCGCGGCGAGCACACCATCTTCCACGAACTGCGGGCCACGGCTCCAGGCCGGATCACCGTGGTGGTGACGCATCGCCTCGACAACGTACGGATGGCCGACCGGGTCGTCGTTCTTGACCAGGGACGCATCCGGGAGCAGGGCTCCTTCGACGAACTCGTCGCGACCGAGGGAAGCCTGCTGGGCGAGCTGTACGACCTCGCCCAGGACCGCTGACAGCGCCGGGCCCGGTCGGTACGCGGAATGACCAGCCCGCGCAGCCGAGACGTACCTCGACTGCGCGGGCCTACCGCTTGTCGACGGGAAGCGAGCGAAAGGGAGTGGAGCACCTCCGGGCGAGCGCCGGGCGACTGCTCGCCCGGAGGTGGTGCGCGGGGACACGGCGCGGGCTACAGCCCCACGTCCCGGCTACGGATGTCGTCCATGGACTCCCGGCGTACGAGGAGTCGGGCATGGCCGTCCCGCACGGCGGTCACCGGCGGGCGGCCGTGCACGCAGCGCGGGCCCGGCGATCCTGATCCACGCCTGATCCACGCCTGGTCCGCCGAGCGTCGCGGTCAGTGCGCCGCGGGACGTGAACCCGACGGCCGTACGTTCACCCAGCGGCGTGCGGAAGAGACGGGCCACGCACCCGGCTGGTCCCTGCCGGACGGGCACGAACAGGGGTCCGGCCGGGATGCGTTCGGAAGGCTCCGGGTCTTCACCGGACGAGAGTTCTGGCATGGGACGGCTCCTGGGACATCCATGGGAACTGGCTGACTGACGGCCCCGGTACGGGGAGGCGGACCGGGGCTCTCCGCTGACGCTATGCCCGCCGCACCCGGCCCTCCGACCCTTCATGACGGGACGCTGACGCCGACCCGGCCGGTGCTGACGGAACTCTGACTCGATGACCCGCAGCCCTGAAGACACTCCGTCAAAAGCGCGCCAAAAACCACCGCGGGGGTATTCGAACCGCCCTTGACCGGGGGTGAGTGCCGACGTCTCCCGAGAAACCCCGGGGGGCGGCTCTGGTGGACATCGCCGATCGTGACACCGACCTGGCGGGACGAGCCGCACACCGCACTCACCTGCCCGCCCCCTCACTTGGCCACCGGCGTCGGACGCCGGTGGGCCTACCGAGCGGTCGAACCGCGTGTCCTCCGACACATGGGGATGCCCCCGCCGCTCCTCACAGGTAACTCCCCACTGCCTTCGGGGATGTACAGGGCAGGGGTAGGGG
>NZ_VJZC01000493.1 GCF_009377185.1 Streptomyces spongiae | reverse complement strand
GGGGTGTGCACAGAGCGGTTTCCTTCCGAGGCTCAAAGGTGGCACACAGAGGTGGTTGCCGAAAAGGCGCGCCCGCTTGCTGCGGACCTTTTTGGCAGTGCGCCGGGAAAGCGGCCCGGGGGACTGTCGGAGCCACACGGTGGCCGTCGGTCGAGGACCTTTTGAGCCCGTCGACGAACCGAAAAGCCGAGCGGCGTTTCAGACCTGGCCAATGCCCGTACGCAGGGAAGTTCACCCTTGCACAAGTTACTCATGGCTAACAAGGCACTTGGGCAACATGAGCCCCACTGAAGGAAAGTCAGAAGGCGGCCTGCTGGACACGTGAAAGGTGAGGGCGCTCCGATGCGCTGGT
Organism: Streptomyces spongiae; assembly: GCF_009377185.1. Classification (GTDB taxonomy): domain Bacteria; phylum Actinomycetota; class Actinomycetes; order Streptomycetales; family Streptomycetaceae; genus Streptomyces; species Streptomyces spongiae. Next base: position 7,188 of record NZ_VJZC01000493.1, on the reverse strand, counting down.
GACCGCCCCGTCGCGTGACTTGGATCATGGAGTTCCCGGGCGTGTCGCGGAGCAACTCGCCCGGCCCGTACGGGCATTCGAGTGCCATGCGCCCCGTGTGAACCGGACACACATACCAAGGGCGTACACACGCTCCCGACGCGCGCGCCATTCGTAGTCGACTGGCACCCGGCCACTCTTCAGGCCCCGCGCCGGACGGCGGCTCTCCGGCGCGAGAATGGGCCGCCGACCCTGATCCTCCCGCCCTGGGTCGGCGGCCCCGAGGGCCGGCCGGACACCGACTCCCCCGGGGTGTTCGACTGTTGGGGAGCAGTCGGTCGGGGCGACGGTGTCCGGCGCCCTCGGTACGGAACTCGGGACGCGGACGATTCGGGACGCGGACGACGCGGTACAGGGCCGACGCCCCGGCCGGGATCTGGGCAGGGGACGCTCAGATCTGCCAGGACCGCAGCCGGTCCGCCGCGCCGTACACGTCCACCTTGCCCGAGATCAGGTCGCGCGCGAGGTCCACGAGAGCACCGTAGGGCGGGTCCATCCCGACACCGCTCACGAACATGTACGCCACGGCGGTCGCGCAGGCGAAGCGGGCGTTGGCGGCCGGCAGGGGCTTGAGCATGGCCAGCGTGTGCAGCAGTGCCGCGGCGCGCCAGGCCGGGTCGGAGTCCACGCCGAGGCGCGGCGGGTCGACGCGGTGGCGGGCCACGGCGGCGACGAGGGCGGAGAAGTCGTTGACCGTCGGCTGGTCGGGCAGGACCTCTTCGTGGCGCTGGAGCAGCCAGGGCACGTCGATGTGGATGATGGGAGGAGCCATCGGTCAGACGGCCCGCCCCTCGCCCTTGGCGGCCGGTTCGTCCTCGGGGAACGCGGCGGCGAACTCGTCCGCGTGCGCCGTGAAGAACTGGCGGAAGGCCTCGGCGCCCTCCTTCAGCGCCCGGTGGCGCACTATGTCGGCCGCGGCCGCCTCGCGCACGAGCGCCTTCATCGACGTACCGCGCTCCTTGGCAATCTGCCGCAGGTCCTCTAGCTCGCGGTCGCTGAACTCCACATTCAGAGCTGGCATACCCCTCAGGGTACCGTGCGGGTACTTACTCGTAAATACACGCAGGTCAAGACCTATGACATGCGGTACCGGCACGGCTCGGGACCCAGAGCTCGACGTCCGGTTCCCGCCGGTTCGGGGGCCGTGCCCGCGGCAGACTCGCAGACATGGCACCCACCGGTACGACTCCCACTCTCACCGAAGCACACCACCGCGTGGGCGAGGCCGACTGGCCCGCCCTGGCCGAGGAACTGGACGCGTACGGGTGCGCGCTCACGCCCCCGCTCCTCTCCCCCGCCGAGTGCCGGGACCTCGCCGCGCTGTACCGAAGGCCGGAGCTGTTCCGGTCCACCGTCGACATGGCGCGGCACCGCTTCGGCTCCGGCGAGTACCGCTACTTCACCCATGAACTGCCCGCACCGGTCGCCGCGTTGCGCGCCGCGCTCTACCCGCGGCTACTGCCCGTCGCCCGGGACTGGGCGCAGCGGCTCGGCCGCCCGGCGCCCTGGCCGGACTCCCTGGAGGAGTGGCTGGACCGGTGCCACGCGGCCGGTCAGGACCGATCGGCGCAGATCCTGCTGCGCTACGGCGCGGACGACTGGAACGCCCTGCACCGGGACGTGTTCGGCGAGCTGGTCTTCCCGCTCCAGGTGGTGATCGGCCTCGACGAGCACGGTACCGACTACACGGGCGGCGAGTTCCTGCTGGTCGAGCAGCGTCCCCGAGCCCAGTCGCGGGGCACGTCGACGGTGCTCCGCCAGGGCCACGGTCTGGTCTTCACGACCCGCGACCGCCCGGTCCGCACCCGGCGCGGCTGGTCGGCCGGAGCGATGCGGCACGGAGTGAGCACCGTGCGCTCGGGCCGCCGCCACGCCCTGGGGCTGGTGTTCCACGACGCCGCCTGACGCCATGGCCGTGCGGCGGGCGCCTGTCGTCCCACGCCCGCCGCACGGCACGTGCGCATACGGCCCTAGGTCTGGTCCGCCACGAACGACGCCATCCGTGCCAGCGCCGCGTTCCAGTTGATCGTGTGTTCGTTCGTCGACCAGGACTGGATGTCGTCGATGTAGCAGAACTGGCCGACGCAGCCCTGGAGTTTGCTCTGTGCGTAGGGGTCCTGGATGCTCGAGTTGGGCCCTCCGGCGAGCGTGCCACGCGGCGGGTTCGGGAGGTCGGGGTCGAGCTGATGGGCGTACCAACGGCTGTGCTGGTTGTGGGCGTTGGCCTCGCCGTAGCCCGTCACGTAGGACATGTTCAGCGCGTTGCGGCCGAAGACGTAGTCCATGCTCTGGATGGCCCCGTCGCGGTACTTCGACGCGCCGGAGATGTCGTAGGCGCTCGCGATGACCACCGCGTTGTTGAGGACCTGGTGGCTGGAGCCCCAGTCGTACAGGTTCTTGTCGGGTGCGTACGGCATGCCGTACGGGTGTGCCTTCAGTGTGGCCAGGTAGCGATCGGCGCCCTTGATCACGGACTGGCGCACCTTGTCGCGGCCGGGCAGCTTGCTCGGGACCAGCGCGAGGTCGAGGCGGCCCGCTGCCGCCGTCCTGGCCCAGTCGAAGCCGAGGCTGCCGAGGATGTCGGCGGTGTGGACCGGGGAGTTCAGGACGTGGTCGGCGAACTCCTTCTCGCCGGTGGTGAGGTAGAGCTCGGCGGCCGCCCAGTAGAACTCGTCGGTGGCGTTGTCGTCGGCGTAGGTGCCGCCGCCGATGCCGTCGTTCGGGTCGGGGTAGGTGTCGGGGTGCGCGAGGGCCGCCGCCCAGGCCGTCCGCGCCGCCGCGAGCGTCTTCGCCGCGAAGGCGCGGTCGTACGGCTTGTACAGGCGCGCCGCCTGTGCGGCGGTGGCCGCGAGGTTCAGGGTCGCCGTCGTGGTCGGAGGGTGCAGCTCACGCTTCTGCGGGTCGGCGTCCGGCATCAGGGGCAGTCCGGTCCACTGCTCGTCGTGGATCTTGTGGTGCGCCATGCCCGCGAGCGGCTGCCCGTCCGGCACCTGCATCTTCAGCAGGAACTCCAGCTCCCAGCGGACCTCGTCCAGCACGTCCGGCACCTTGTTGCCGCTCTCCGGGAGGTCGAGCGTGCCGTCGCCGAGCTTGTCGGACTGGCCGGTGCGAGTATGCAGGGAGCGCTCGTAGGTGGAGAGCAGCTCCCAGGTGGAGATGCCGCCGTTGACGACGTACTTGCCGTGGTCGCCGGCGTCGTACCAGCCGCCGGTGACGTCGAGCGTGTAGTCGCAGACACCGGGCTGGCAGGGCACGTCCTTGTCACCCCGGTTGGGCGCGACGTTCAGGTGACCGGCCGGGCGGCCGTAGCCGGGGCGCAGGTCTTCGCGGATTTCCAGGCCGCTGCGCTGGGTGTAGTAGTACTTCAGCGAGTCCAGCCGCAGCTGTTCGTAGGCGGCCGGGTCGATGTCGAACGGGCGGCTCGTCTCGCCGTCGGCGACCAGGGTGAGGTCCTTGGCCCGCTTGCGGTACGCGCCGAAGTCGATGGAGTGGACGTTCTGGCCGGAGGAGGCGTCGAGGCCGCGCGGCACGGTCTGCCCGTGGGCGACCACGGCACCGGAGGCGTTCTTGAGCTGCCAGGGCAGCTTCTCGGTGGCGTCGGTGACGAGGGTCGCGTTCTTCGGTCCGGCGGGCAGGTAGGCGACCTGGTTGACGCGCACCCGCGGTCCGGTGTCGGGCTCGTACACCTCGGGCGGCACCCCGCCGAGCAGGGACACGTCGTCCATGCAGAACCGGAAGGGGTCGGCGCCGCCGCCGAGTTGGAAGCCGACCTGGCCCTGGGTGGTGTCGACGGGCGAGGTGAAGGTGTACGTGTACGCGTTGCCCGAGACGCTGAGCTGGGGGCTGACCTCGAAGTAGGTGTCGTACGGCGCCACCGACAGGCCGACGATCGCCCGTAGGACGTTCCCCTCGGGCGCGCCGGACGCCGTGAAGCCGAACCGGTACGACTCCCCCTTCACGAGGGTGATGTCGTTCTGGCCCACGGCGGCGTCCCAGCGGTTGGCGGTGCCGCCCGGTATGTCGGCGCAGAGCCGGCCGTCGGACAGGCCGGCGGTGACGTTGCTCGTCGCCCACCAGGGTGCGGTGGTGGTGTCGAAGGTGCCGTTCTTGACCTGCTCGACCTCCTCGGCCTGGGCGGATCCGGCCGGCAGCGCGGTGAGCGCCGCCGCGAGCAGGGCCGTCACGGTGAGCAGGGTGGTTCTGCGTCGTTTCACGTCTGGGCTCCTCTACGAGGTGGGGCGCACAGAGGTGGGGGCGCACGGAGGTGGCGCAGGAGTGTGGGAGCGCTCCCAGATGCGGACGCAGCCATGCTGTTCGAGACATGACAGCACGTCAACGGTCCGGACAGGACTGGCTCAGGACTGGCTTCCGGTCCGGACCACGACGGCATCGCGATCGGTCAGCTTCGATCCGCTTCGGTCAGCCGGCCGTCGGCACCTCCAGACGGCTGATCCGTACCGCTCCCTTGGCGTCGCCGGGGTGGGCGCTCGCCAGGAGGAGCCGCAGCCGGGTGCCGCGCACCGGGGCGAAGGTGATCACCGTGGGGGCGTCGGACTCCGCGGCCCAGTCGATCTTCACGCCCTCGACGGGAACGTACGTCCGGCCGTCCCAGACCGACACCTCGACCGACGCGGGCAGGGAGTGCGTGGTGCCGACGGTGAAGGAGACCTCCGCACGGTCGACCGTCCGGGGCCGGCCCCAGTCGACCGAGACCCAGTCCTCGGCGCGGGCTCCGTTGAACGCGGGCAGCAGCGCCGTGGCGGCCTTGCTGAAGGCGTTGGACCAGCCGGTGGCCGGGTCGCCATCGAGCATGGCGGCCGGGGGGGTGTCGGGGCGGCCCGAGTAACTGGCGTCGGCGAACGGGTGGTTCGGGGCGGGCGGGTGCTCGGCCTCGAACTCGGCCGGCGGTGTGGTCGCCTTCGAGCGTGCCGGGGTCACGCGGACGGTCACCGTGCCCTTGCGCAGCCCGTCCGCACGCGCCGTCACCTTCAACGGCCCTTCCTCGACACCGGAGCGTACGATCGCCAGCGCCTTGCCGTGGAAGGCCGTCCGCGTGGTGGCCTGGTAGCGTTCGGCGCTCTCCTCGCGCCCGTTGTCGAGGCCAGCGAGGGAGCCGCCGTCGACGTCGAAGGTGATCAGGTGCTCGGCGCCGGGCACGACCACGCCCCGGGCGTCGACCACCTCGGCGGTGACGAAACACAGCGAACGGCCGTCGGCTGCCACGGACTTGCGGTCGGAGGTGAGGCGGACGGCATGCGGCCGGCCAGCCGTGCGCAGGACGTCGGTGGCGACCCTACGGCCGTCGCGGCGCGCCACCGCCTTCAGCTCGCCGGGCTGGTACGGGACCTTCCAGGTGAGGTGGAGCTTGCCCGCGCTGCCGTTCGGGCTGGTGTAACTGCCCGGATAGGGGCCGGAGGTGACGGTCTTGTCGTCGCCGGTGGCCTCGGTGGTCTCCAGGTACGGGCGGCCGTCGACCGTCTTCTTCCTGTCGAACGTCCGGGTGCCCAGCGACTTGCCGTTGAGGAACAGCTCGACGGTGTCGACGTTGGAGTACGCCCACACCTCGACGGTGGCGCCCTCCTCGTGGTTCCAGGTCATGGGCAGCAGATGGACCATGGGCTCGTCCGTCCACTGGCTCCTGAACAGGTAGTACATGTCCTTGGGGAACCCGGCCGTGTCCACCGCGCCGAAGAAGGACGCCTTCACGGGGAACACGTCGTACGGCGTGGGCTCACCGATGTAGTCGATGCCGGACCACAGGAACTCCCCCGTGAACCACTTGCGGTCCCGGTCCTTCTTCAGTCCGTACTCGCCGCTGTACGTCCACGTGGCGAGGTTGTTGTCGTACGAGGACGTGGCGCGCTTGCCCGGAGTGTAGTTCTCGCCGGTGTTGAGGCGCTCCGGCTCCTGGTAGGTGCCGCGGGTCGCTGTCTCCGACGAGGACTCCGACTCGAACAGGAACAGCTTCGGGTAGCGGGCGTGGAGGGCGTCGACCGAGGCGGCCGAGTTGTAGTTGACGCCCAGACCGTCGAGCTTGGCGAGGATCAGGTCGGCCGGGGAGCCCTCGGCGGGCACACTGCGGTGCCGGTGGGAGCCGATGATGACGGGGCGGGTGGCGTCGTACTTCTTCACGCCCGCGATGAGCCGGTCGGCGATGGTGAGGCCCGCGGTGGAGGTGAACTCGGAGATCTCGTTGCCGATGGACCACATGATGACGGCGGGCGAGTTGCGGTTCGCGAGCACCATCTCCGCGATGTCCCGGTCGGACCACTCGTCGAAGAACCGGCCGTAGTCGTACCGGGTCTTGCTGCTGCGCCAGCAGTCGAATGCCTCCACGATCATGACGATGCCGAGCCGCTCACAGGCCGCGAGCACCTCGGGCGCGGGCGGGTTGTGGGAGGTGCGCAGGGCGTTGACACCCATGCTCTTCATGATGACCAGTTGCCGCTCGACTGCGTCCGTGTGGACGGCCGAGCCGAGGGCGCCGAGGTCGTGGTGGAGGTTGACGCCCTGCAGTTTGAGGTAACGGCCGTTCAGGGTGAGGCCGCCCGCGGCGTCGATGGTGAAGTGGCGGATGCCGAAAGGGGTTTCGTACGTGTCGACCGTGCGGCCGTCGACCCGGAGTTCGGTCCGCAGGGTGTAGAGCCTGGGGGTGTCGATGTCCCACACCTCGGGGTCCGGGACGGCGAGTTCGTGGGTCGCGGTCTCCGGATCCGTGGCGGCCGTGACGGTCGACTCCGTGCGGGCGACCGTACGCCCCTCGGGGTCCACGACCCGGGATCTCACGGTGACCTCTCCGGCCGCCCCCGACTCGTTGACGACGGTGGTCCGGGCCCGCAGGAGGGCGCGGTCGTCGGTCAGCTCCTCGGTCGTCACGTATGTGCCCCAGCGCTGGACGTGCACGGGGTCGGTGACGACCAGGCGGGCCGTGCGGTAGATACCGCTGCCCGAGTACCAGCGGCTGCTGGGGAGCCGGTTCTGGACCTTGACCGCGATGACGTTGGGGGTGGTGCCGTCGGTGTGCAGCAGGTCGGTGAGGTCGAGGGCGAAGCCGGTGTAGCCGTAGGGGTGGCGGCCGACCTCGGTGCCGTTGCAGTAGACGTACGAGTCCATGTAGACGCCGTCGAACTCCACCGAGACACGTTTACC
>NZ_VJZC01000492.1 GCF_009377185.1 Streptomyces spongiae | reverse complement strand
CTCCTGGACGGCCCCCGTGAACCTCCCCAGCACTGACCAGTCCGCACCCGCGCCCACATCCGTGCCCGCCCCTGCCGGCCGACCGGCGGCGCGAGGCTCTCTCGGGCCGGTCGGGCTGGTGCTGGCCGGAGGGATCTCGGTGCAGTTCGGCGGAGCGCTGGCCGTGAGTCTGATGCCGCGGGTCGGGGCGCTCGGAGTGGTGACGCTGCGGCTGCTGGTGGCCGCGGTCGTGATGCTCGTGGTCTGCCGGCCCCGGGTGCGGGGGCACTCGCGGACCGACTGGGGCACGGTGGTCGCCTTCGGCGTCACCATGGCCGCGATGAACGGCCTCTTCTACCAGGCCGTCGCCCGCATCCCGCTCGGACCCGCCGTCACGCTGGAGGTGCTCGGCCCGCTCGCGCTGTCCGTGCTCGCGTCGCGCCGCGCGGTGAACCTGGTCTGGGCCGGGTTGGCACTCGGCGGAGTCTTCCTGCTCAGCGGCGGGGGCTTCGGCGACCTGGACCCGGTGGGTGTCGGCTTCGCCCTGGCCGCCGGGGCCATGTGGGCGACGTACATCGTCTTCAGCGCGCGCACGGGGCGCCGCTTCCCGCAGGCCGACGGGCTCGCGCTGGCCATGGCGGTCGCGGCGGTGCTGTTCCTGCCGCTGGGGGCCGTCGAGGCCGGAGTACGGCTGCTCGACCCGGTCACGATCGCGCTGGGCGCCGCCGTCGCCGTACTGTCGTCCGTCCTGCCGTACACGCTGGAACTCCTCGCGCTGCGGCGGCTGCCGGCCTCCACCTTCGCCGTCCTCATGAGCCTCGAACCGGGCATCGCCGCCGTCGCCGGTTTCCTGGTCCTCGACCAGGCCCTCTCAGCCACCGAGGCCCTCGCGATCGCACTGGTCATCGCGGCGAGCATGGGCGCGGTACGGACGCAGGTGGGGCGCACGGGTAAGTAGACCTCGAGTCCCTGCTGGGTAGGAGGCCACGACGTTGGCGACTCCGGCCAGTAGTCGGGATGCGGGCGGCTCGTCACCGGCCGAGGAGTGGGGGCGGTGGCAGTTGTAGTGGACGTTCCAGCAGCGTAGGGCGTCGGCGCGGTCGGATTCAGATGTCCACGCGCGGGCGTAGAGGAATTCCTCCGCAAGGATCCGGTTGTACCTCTCGGCCTTCCCGTTGTGCAAACCGGGTGAATCCATCCACGGCGGAGTGGAGGTATACGTAGCCCCCGCGTTCGCCCTTCCCTTTTCGACGGGCAACAGACCGGGCATGGTCGCTGTCTCGGCCGTGGGCACGCCATCCGCCACCGTCGGGGATGCGTCCGACCTTCTTCACGTCGAGGTGCACCATGTGCCCGGGCCACCGGGCGGTGATCTTCCGTGGTTCACGGTTCGTGTCGCCGGTGGGGTCGATGAACCGTCGGCGGTTCAGCCCCAGCTGGGCCAGGTGTCGCGTAGCGGTTCGTCGGCTGATCGGAGTCCCTGATTCGGCGAGTTCGAACGCGATCCGCGCCGCTGACCATTTCTGCGTCCGTCGAAGCTCCTCGACGCGGCTCACCACGATGTTGGGCGTCGATGTCGGCTTGTGGTGTGGGGTCGACGGCCGATCGAGCAGTCCGGTCGCGCCGTACCGCCGGTGGCGATTGACCCACTTCGATGCACAAGATCGGGAGATGCCCATCTCAGCTGCAACGTGGGCGATCAGCCGAGTCCGGCATCGCTCGACGAGGCGTCGTCGGCCCTCGACACTGAGCGGGGAGTTGGCATGGGTCATCGAACGCTGCTTTCTTCGACGATGTCCTGGGCCAGGCGGACCGGTTGGGCGTCGTCGGGCTGGTGAACCCTCGGCACGTGGCGCAGGGCGAAGACACCGAGTGCGGCGTGGAGGATGCCTGCGGTGACGGCAGCGGCGTGCAGACCGGTGACGAAGGCGGTCTTCGCATCGCCGATCACCGCAGCGGTGAGACCGGGGATCTGGAGTGTCTCGTTGAGGGTGCCGGCGATGTCGGGGCCCTGGAGCCGGAAGATCAGGGCGGCGAGCGAGCCGAGAAGTGCGATGCCGAGGGCGTTGCCGATCTCGTTGCTGGTCTCGGCGATCGCGGCCGCGGACCCGGCGCGCTCCGTGGGAACCGCGGCGACGGCGGTGTCGGCGACGACGCTGAAGGAGATGCCGTAGCCGATGCCGGCGATGACGGTGGAGGTCACGTACCAGCCGATGCCGCCGGAGATGCTGGTGGCCAGCAGCAGGAGCATGCCTGCGGCGATGAAGAAATGGCAGGTGATCAGCGCTGCCCGGGTGCCGATACGCGCGACCAGAGCCGGTGTGACGATGCAGGTCACGGTGAGCACAGCAGCGCCAGGGAGCGCGACGAGAGCCGCGTCCAGGACCGTCAGTCCGAGCACGGACTGGAGGTAGATGCCGCCGAGGTATGCCGTTGCCGACCATGCGGCCAGCGGCAGCAGCCCGGTGATAGCTGCGATGGTGAACACCCGGTCGCGGAAGAGGCGGAAGTCGATCAGCGGGTGTTCGAGGCGGAGTTGCCGCCGGATGAACCATCCCAGGGTGGCGACGCCGCTGATCCCTGTGGCCACCGGGGTCGTTGTCAGCCCCTGGGCGGCAGCGTGCTTGATCGCGTAGGCGGTCAGCAGGATGCCCGAGGCGGAGAGCAGAACGCTCAGGACGTCGATGCGGCCGGTTCGGGTGGCGCGTACCTCGCGGAGCAGGACTGGGGCCAAGACGAGGAAGAGCACAACGACGGGGAGATTGATCAGGAAGACCGATCCCCACCAGAAAGTGTTCAGCAGTTGTCCGCCGACGACCGGGCCGATCGCGAAGCCCGCAGCGAAGGTGGCTGCGAAAATGCCGATCGCCTTCGCCCGTTGGCGCGGGTCGGTGAACAGTTCGCTGAGTACCGCAAGGGCAGACGGCAGCAGCGTTGCGCCGGCCACACCCATCAGCGCACGGAAGGCGATCAGTAGTTCCGGCCCGGGGGCGAACGCCGCTCCTGCCGAGGCCGCGCCGAACACTGCCGCGCCGGTCATCAGCAGCTTCAGCCGGCCGTACCGATCGCCGATGTTCCCGAACGCGATGAGCAGGGACCCGACAGCGAACCCGTAGACATCCAGGATCCACAACGCTTGACCGGCAGTCGGCGACAGCGCCTCGGAGACCTTGGCCATCGCCAGGAACAGGACCGAGCCATCCATCGCGACCAGCAGTACCGGCCCGAGTACCACCAGCAGACCGAGCCACGCCCGCAGGCCCGGTGAGTGAGAAACACGCTGTTCATTCATGCCTCCGACGGTGCGGCACCGTCGGAGGCGGCAACCATCCCCGCGTCGTGGGTACACCTGGCAGGGACACTCAGGCACCGGCCGTGGCGCCTACGCTCAAAGTCATGGAACTGGAGAGCCTCGGGGCCTATCTCAAGACCCGCCGCGACCGGGTCACCCCCGCCGACATCGGACTGCGCACTTATGGCGCCGCCCGCCGCGTACCGGGTCTGCGCCGCGAGGAGCTCGCCCAGCTCGCCGGCGTGAGCGCCGGCTACTACACGCGGCTAGAGCAAGGCCAGGCCGGTACGGCCTCCCAACAGGTCCTTGATGCGCTCGTCGGCGTGCTCCAGCTCGATCCGGCCGAGACGGCCCACCTGCACAACCTCGCCCGGCAGCCCGCCACACCACGCCTGGTCCGTCCCCGCCTTGAAAGACCGCACCCGCGGGTACTGGCGCTCCTGGCATCCCTGGGCGAGACCATGCCGGCCGTCGTGCTCGGCCGCCGCGGCGACGTGCTGGCCTGGAACCGCACCGGACATGCCCTCGTCGCGGAGCACGTCGACTTCGAGGCGCCCCACGATCTTGCGCGGCGGCCGTCCATCCCCCGGATGTTCTTCCTCGACTCCCTCACCCAAGACCTTCACCGGAACTGGGATGAACTTGCCCGAATCCACGTCGCCTATCTGCGGCTCACCGCGGGCCGGTATCCCACCGACGCCCGGTTGGCCGAGCTGATCGGCGAACTCGCCATGCGCAGCCGGGACTTCGCCACGCTATGGGCCAAGGGCGACGTCGCGGACTGCACCGTGGGCACCATGCACCTGCGGCACCCGACGGTCGGCGCCGTCGACATCGACTATCAAGTGTGGCTTCAGCCCGAGAGCCCCGACCACCGGCTAGAGGTCTACACACCCAACGACACCGCCTCCGCCGACGCGCTGCGCCTGTTGTCCAACCAAGTCGCCGTTCAGCAGGACCCCGAGACCGCGTGCGCCGAGGCGGCCCAGCATCTGGACACGTAACCACTGCTGATGACCCTCACGGCATCGGTGGGCCTACACCCCGGAGCTGCGTCAACAACGTCGTGTCCCGCAACAGCTAGGCCTGGACTCCGTCGGCGCGCTCCTTGGGAAGCTCGGCGACGAAGGAGCCGAGGCCCGGCTCGGTGTAGATGAGCCCTTCCTTGCGCAGGCCTTGGTGCACTTTCTGCGCGGTCGCTGTCGCGATCCCGAATTCAGAGATGATCTGCATGACCGATGGCACGCGGGTGCGGGGCGGGTAGGTCCCGTCCTCGATCCGCCTGCGGATCACATCGGCAACCTGCCGCCAGCGTGGGATGTCTGGTACGAACTGCATCACTACACCACCATGCCCGTACTGAGCACACCAGTGCGATCCCTGCCAAACCCTAGTACACCATGGCCCACTATGGGTAAGGTGAGGCGCAGAAGACCCCCGCGACGAGTGGAGCCGTCCGGGGGCACGGCCACCAGCTGAACGAGATTGGAGCTGATGACAGTGACCGACCTTATCGGCCGCCTCATCGGCCGGGTGGGCCTCCTGCTCATCCGGCGCGACCAACGCCCCACACCTCCGAGCCGTCCCGCACGCACCGCCCCTCCTCCGACATCCACAACGCCCCTTCCCTCTCACCGCAGCCCATACGGCTTGGACGACAGCACCCCGCTCTGCGGCACCGCCACCAGACCCGTACGCCCGTACCTTCTCGCCCACGAACAGCGTCAGCGGCGGCGGGAGTTGGCCATGGCAGCCGCGTCGGGGTCGGGCATGCCCGGGCCGTACTGGATCCATGGATGCGAGGTCGCCTGATGGGAACGGAACCGCCAGAGTTCCGACTGTTACCTTGGGCCGGCGGCGAGGGGAAGCCCTGCTACCTGATCAGCGACGAGCACCCCGGCCCCGTGTCCCGCTTGGCCGACGCCACCGAGTCCATCCAGCTCGGCATGGGAAGGCAACTGCTCGCGCATGCCGACGACCTGATCCCGGACACACCGCAGGGCGAGCTCCGGTTCCTCGCCGAGTGTCTGACCGGGGCGCTTCGTGATGCTCTCCGGATCGCGGACAGCCGTGGGCGACGGCTGAAGCAGCTGAACTGAACGCGACGGCGCCGGCACCCCAGAGCTGACTTTGTGGCACATCCCGCAGATGTGCCACAAGGCCGGCATCACGCACAGCGCGGGCTGGATCTTGGCGCGGAACCACGTGATTCGATCTTCTCGGCCACCGTTGCGTCGGATACTGACGGCATGCAGAAGTTACCGACGTTTGTCTTCGTCCATGGCGCGTTCGCAAATTCGTTCTCCTTCGCGCCGCTGCAGGCCGAGCTCGCCCTGCTCGGGCATCGCTCAGTCGCGGTCGATCTTCCCGGTCACGGGTTCCAGGCGACGTTCCCCGTGGCCTACCAGGCTCCGCAGGATCTCGGCGCGCTCGCCTCGGAACCGGGAGGCATCAAGGGCGTCACCCTCGCCGACAATGCCGCCCACCTGATCGAAGTCCTCGAACGGGCGAAGCAGCACGGGCCGGTCATCCTCGTTGGCCACAGCAGAGGCGGTGTCACGATCACCGCGGCCGGCAACGCCCGGCCCGATCTGATCGACCGGATCTGCTACGTCGCCGCCTGGTGCCCCGTCAACCTGGACATCGGCGACTACTACGCCGAGCCGGAGATGGCGGACGTCGACACCGGTGTCTTCGCGTCGGTGCTCATGGGGAACCCGGCCGAGCTCGGTCTGCTCCGGACCAACTTCCGGACCGCTGACCCGGCGACGCTCAACGCCCTCAAGCGTGCCTTCGCCGCCGACCTCAGCGACGACGAGTTCCGGACTTTCCTGAACACCTTCCAGCCCGACGAGAACCTTGATGTCGGCACCTCCGCCGACCGGGCCCAGGCCGCGAGCTGGGGTCGGGTCCCCAAGTCCTTCGTGCGCCTGGCCGACGATGCCAGCATGCCGCCCGCCATGCAGGACCGGCTGATCCGCGAAGCCAACGCGCTCACACCGGACAATCCCTTCGACGTCAGGACGCTTGAGGGAAGCCATCTGCGCTGGCTCGTCCACCCGAAGCCCGCCGCCGAACTGCTCGCGAACCTCGCAGCGGTCTAGCCGGCGGTTGGCCGTGGTCCCGGCTCCGCCTCAGCGCCGCGACATGTACAGCTTCAGCGCCTTGTGCAGCAGCCGGTTGAGCGGGAAGTCCCACTCGCCCAGGTACTCCACCGCCTCTCCACCCGTGCCGACCTTGAAGCGGAGGAGGCCGAGGAGGTGGCTGGAGTCGTCCACGGTGTCGGTGATGCCGCGCAGGTCGTAGACGGAGGCGCCGAGTTCGTGGGCGTCGGTCATCATGCGCCACTGGACGGCGTTGCTGGGCTGGACCTCGCGTCTGCGGCTCGTCGAGGCGCCGTACGAGTACCAGACGTGCTCGCCGACCGTCAGCATCGTGGCCGCCGCGAGGACCTCGCCCTCGTGGTGGGCGAGGTAGAGGCGCATACGGTCCGGGTCCTCGGCGGTGAGCGCCGTCCACATGCGCTGGAAGTACGACAGGGGGCGCGGGACGAAGCGGTCGCGCTCCGCGGTCTCGACGTACAGCCTGTGGAAGGCGGGCAGGTCGTCGTGGCCGCCCTGGACCACCTTCACGCCCGCCTTGTCGGCCTTCTTGATGTTGCGGCGCCACTGCTGGTTGAGGCCGGAGTGGATGTCGTCGAGGGTCCTTCCGGCGAACGGGATCTGGAAGACGTACCGCGGCTGGCCCGCCGCGAAGCCGTGCGCGCCGTCCTCGCCGCCCGGCTCCGGCTGCCGCCAGCCCGTGCTCAGGAGCGCCTCGGCCACCGCCGAGGCCCGGTCGTCGCGCTCCGTGGCCTGCGTGTCGCGCAGCCGCCGGGCCGCGGGGTCCGCGATCGCCGCCTTGACCGCGTCCGCGCTCCAGCGCCGTACGACCACGGGCGGGCCCATCTTCACGGAGAACGCCCCACGCGACTTCAGGTACGCCAGCATCGGCTCCAGCCAGCGCTCCGCGAGGTCGGGCGCGTACCAGTCGATGACCGGGCCCTCGGGAAGGTACGCGAGGTAGCGCCTGAGCCTGGGCAACGGGCGCATCAGGACCAGGCCCACCCCCACCGGCCGGCCGTCCCCCTCGAACCAGCCCAGGCTCTCCGCCCGCCAGTCCGGCTTCACGTCTCCCCAGGACGGCACCTGCATGTGGCTGGCCGAGGGAAGGGCCTTGACGAAGGCCAGGTGCTCGTCGCGGGTGATGGCCTGGAGTCGGAGCGGCATACGGGCTCCCTGAGGGCTGCGG
>NZ_VJZC01000491.1 GCF_009377185.1 Streptomyces spongiae | reverse complement strand
CCTTAGGTCCGCCGTACGTCGGGTACGGCGAACCTAAGGCCCCTCAGAACCGCGAGGACATGCCTCCTCGTACGGCGGGCTCAACCCACCGTCGGCATGCTCAGCAGGATGTCGGAGTACTTCAGTACGGCCAGCACCAGGCCGAGGAAGCCCAGCGAGATTCCGGCCCAGGCGACCGACTTGATCCACGGCGTCTGCGGCGCCCGGTCGGGGTCGCCGAACGCGGGCCGGACCAGCACGGCCACGCCCACGATCAGGGCGACCAGCGCGAACAGGCCGCCGACCATGGCGTTGACGTTCCAGGAATCGGCGTACACCTGCTTGATCTGCGAGGCGACGCTCGCGCCCTGCTGTGTGGCCTCCAGCTGACCGTACAGCGAGTCGCGGGCCTGCGCGATCGTGCCGAGCCAGCTGCCGGTCAGCGAGACCAGCCCGAGTCCGACGGACACGATGGCCGCGGCGCCCTGGCCGACCCCGGCGGAGGCGCCGGAGGCACCCTTCCCGACGGCGGCCTCGTCCTCGTCGCCCTCCTCGTCGACCACGTCGTCGGAAGCGTCCGTCTCGTCGACGGGGGCCGCCGCGGGCGTCTCCTTCTTGGTCTCGGCGGCCTTCTCGGCCTCCGTGGCTTCCTTGGTGACGTCCACCGCCTCCTGGTCGCGCTGTGCCTTGGTGCCGGTCTCGACCCCGGCCTCGTCAACTGTCTTTGAACCCATGCCTCGCACCGTACGGACGCTGTCTGAGAAGTCTCTTAATGATCGTTCTGGGCAGTACGCGTGCGCGTGGGGGTCATCGTTCCGTACGCGCGCGTGCCTCCCGCCACTCGGGCGCGAGGACCGACCACACCTCGGCGTCCCGGCGTACACCCCGATAGGGGTAGCTCTGCCTCAGGACGCCGTCGCGGCTCATGCCCAGCCGTCGCGCCACGTTGATGCTCGGTTCGTTGGCGGACGACGCGACCCACTCCACACGGTGGATGCCGCGCTCGTCAACCGCCCAGTCGATGAGGACCCGCATGGCACGGGTGATCAACCCTTGTCCGGTGGCCGCCGGTTCGAGCCAGCAACCGACCTCGCAGTTGCCGTTCACGGCGTCGAAGATCCTGAAGAGCACACCGCCGACCAGCTTTCCCTCCAGCCACAGCCCGTGCAGGCTGCCGGTGTCGGCGGCGCGCTTGTCGGCGTACGACTGGAGGAGTTCCCGCGCGGAGTCCACGTCGGTGGCCTTGGCGCCGAAGGGGATGTGCTGCCCGATGAACTCGCGCCCCCGCTCCAGGTGGGCGAGGAACTCCGGGGCGTGCCAGGGATCCAGGGGCCGCAGTTCGGCGCCGTCGTCACCCAGGGATATCGCGTACATCCTGTTGCCGCTCCTTCACCAGTACGACCAGTTCGTCATCGAGCGACTCGTCGGTGACCGGGTCGTCACCGTCCGCTCGCTGCCCGGGGATGGTCGCACGGGCGGGTTCCTCGGTGCCGATCTTTTCGGCGGCCGTCGCGGCGGCCGCGGCGGCGCGGGCCTCGGGCGGTTCGATGCTGATGCGCGGCATCCGTCGGTCGAGCCAGCGGGGCAGCCACCAGTTGGCGCCGCCCAGCATGTGCATGAGGGCGGGCACGAGGAGCGTACGCAGCACGAAGGCGTCGAGGGCGACGGCGGAGGCCAGGGCGATGCCGAACATCGCGATGACGCGGTCCCCGCTGAGGACGAACGCGAGGAACACCGAGATCATGATGACGGCGGCCGAGTTGATCACGCGGCTGGTCTCGGCGAGGCCGACGCGGACGGCGCGCCGGTTGTCTCCGGTCTCCAGCCACTCCTCGTACATCCGGCTGACCAGGAAGACCTGGTAGTCCATGGACAGCCCGAAGAGGACCGAGACCATGATCACGGGGAGGAAGGGCTCGATCGGTCCCGCGCTGCCGAGGCCCAGCAGCTCACTGCCCCAGCCCCACTGGAAGATCGCGACCACGACCCCGAAGGCGGAGGCGACGGCGGCCACGTTCATCGCGGCGGCCTTCAGCGGGATCCCGACGGACCGGAACGCGAGCAGGAGCAGCAGGCAGCCGAGCCCGATCACGACGCCCACGAACAGGGGCAGCTTGCCGACGATGACGTCGGCGAAGTCGTCGTAGCCCGCGGTGAGACCGCCGACGTGCGTGTCGAGCGAGGTGCCCGTCTCGGCGCGCGGCAGGACGTCGTCGCGCAGCCGGTCGACGAGATCGCTGGTCTGCGTGGACTGCGGCGAGGACTCGGGCACGACGCTGAGGTAGGCGGTGTCACCGCCCGTGTTGTACGTGACGGGGCTCACCGACGCGACGCCCTCGGTGCCCCGGAGGGTGGTGTCGAGGTTGTCGAGGGCGAGCTTGTCCTGGGCGCCGTCGACCTTGGTGACCAGGGTGAGGGGTCCGTTCACGCCGGGTCCGAAGCCGTCGGCGAGGAGGTCGTACGCCTGGCGGGTGGTGGCCGTCTTCGGGTCGTTGCCCTGGTCGGAGGTGCCCAGGTGCAGCCCGAGCGTGGGCAGTGCGAGCAGGGCCATGACGGCGAGCGCGACGGCGCCGAGTTTCTTGGGGTGCCGTTCCACGAAGGCGGACCAGCGGGCGGCGAGTCCGGTGGGCACCTCCGGCTCGGGACCGTGCTCGTCCAGCTTGCGCCGCTCGCGGCGGCTGAGGGCGCGCATGCCGATGAGGGACAGCAGTGCGGGCAGCAGGGTCACGGAGGCGGCGACGGTGAGGACCACGGTGAGCGACGCGGCGATCGCGACGCCGTTGAGGAAGCTGAGCCGCAGGATGAGCATCCCCAGCAGGGCTATGCACACGGTGGCGCCCGCGAACACGACGGCCCGTCCGGTGGTCGCGACGGCGCTGGTCGCGGCCTCGGTGACGGTCAGGCCCCGTTTCAGTCCCCTGCGATGCCGGGTCACGATGAACAGCGCGTAGTCGATCCCGACGCCAAGACCGATCAGCATCCCGAGCATGGGCGCGAAGTCGGCGACGGTCATGACGTGCCCCAGCAGCACGATCCCGGCGTACGCGGTGCCGACGCTGACCAGTGCGGTCGCGATGGGCAGCAGGGAGGCGGCGAGCGAGCCGAAGGCGAGGAACAGTACGACGGCGGCGACGATCACGCCGACCACCTCGGCGATGTGCCCGCCCGACGACTCGGTGAGCCCGATCGCCCGGCCGCCGAGCTCGACCTGGAGTCCGTCGGTCTCGGCCGCCTTGGCGGTGTCGACGACCTTCTGAGCCTCGGCCTTGTCGATGTTCTGGGCCCGGTCGTCGAAGGTGACCGTGGCGTACGCGGTGTGTCCGTCGCCGCTGATCTGTCCGCTCCGCGCACCCTCGTACGGGCTGGTCACGGTCGCCACCCCCGGAAGGTCGGCGATCCTGTCCAGGGTGTGGGTCATGGCCTGCTCGACGTCGGCGGCCTTCACGGTGCCCTGGGCGGTGTGCCAGACGACGGTGTCGCTGTCGCCGCTGAGACGCGGGAAGCCGTCGTTGAGGAGCTGGGTGGCGCGGCTGGACTCGGTCCCCGGGGTCGCGTAGTCGTTCGAGTACGCCGTTCCCGCGACGACCGCGCCGGCGGTGATGCCCGCCAAGGTGACGAGCCACAGCAGGACGGCGACGAGGCGGTGCCGAACACACCAGCGCGCTAGGGGTGCCACGAACGTGCTCCCTGGGATGGATTGGTGGATCTTTGACCGGGAGCAGCCGCTGTGAACCGAACAACCCGCAAAGAACGCCTGAGCAATGCGCACCACTCTGACAGGCGCAGTTGATCCTTTGTCCGTTTCGTGCCTTTTGTCACAAGACTTGGGAGCCAGATCACAGGACAGTAACGGGAACTCTGTCGCCTCCTCCGCATCCCCGGACGCACCCAGGGGCGGTACATCGCTGTCGATGTACCGCCCCTGGGGACGTGCGTTACAGCTGCTCAGCCCTCGCTGACGCCCAGCCTCTCCAGGATGAGCTCCTTGACGCGGGCCGCGTCGGCCTGGCCGCGGGTGGCCTTCATGACGGCACCCACGAGGGCACCGGCCGCGGCGACCTTGCCGCCACGGATCTTGTCCGCGATGGCGGGGTTGCCGGCGATGGCCTCGTCGACGGCGGTGGTCAGGGCGCCCTCGTCGGAGACGACCTTCAGGCCGCGCTTGTCGACGACCTCGTCCGGGGTGCCGTCGCCCTTGAGGACGCCCTCGATGACCTGGCGGGCCAGCTTGTCGTTGAGGGAACCCTCCGCGACCAGCGCGGTGACCCGGGCGACCTGCTCGGGCGTGATGGGCAACGCCTCCAGGGACACAACGGCCTCGTTGGCCGCACGCGCCAGCTCGCCCATCCACCACTTGCGGGCGGAGGCCGCGTCGGCGCCCGCCTCGATGGTGGCGACGATCGGGTCGATGGCCCCGGCGTTCAGGATCGCCTGCATCTCGACCGCGGTGACGCCCCACTCCTCGCGCAGCCGGTTGCGGCGGGCGAGCGGCAGCTCGGGGAGTCCGGTGCGCAGCTCCTCGACCCACGCGCGGGCCGGGGCGACGGGCACCAGGTCGGGCTCCGGGAAGTACCGGTAGTCCTCCGCCTCCTCCTTCACACGGCCCGAGGTGGTGGACCCCGTGTCCTCGTGGAAGTGGCGGGTCTCCTGGATGATCGTGCCGCCGCCGCTCAGCACGGCCGCGTGACGCTGGATCTCGAACCGCGCGGCACGCTCGACGGACCGCAGCGAGTTGACGTTCTTCGTCTCGGAACGCGTGCCGAACTTCTCGGTGCCGTTCGGGCGCAGCGACAGGTTCACGTCACAGCGCATCTGGCCCATCTCCATACGGGCCTCGGAGACGCCGAGCGCCTTGATGAGCTCGCGCAGCTCGGCGACGTACGCCCGCGCGACCTCGGGGGCGCGCTCCCCGGCACCGACGATCGGCTTGGTGACGATCTCGATGAGCGGGATGCCGGCGCGGTTGTAGTCGAGCAGCGAGTGGGACGCGCCGTGGATACGCCCGGTGGCACCGCCCACGTGCGTGGACTTTCCGGTGTCCTCCTCCATGTGGGCGCGCTCGATCTCCACGCGGAAGGTCGTGCCGTCCTCCAGCTGCACGTCGAGGTAGCCGTTGAAGGCGATCGGCTC
The DNA here is from genome assembly GCF_009377185.1 of Streptomyces spongiae. Lineage (GTDB taxonomy): Bacteria > Actinomycetota > Actinomycetes > Streptomycetales > Streptomycetaceae > Streptomyces > Streptomyces spongiae. Next base: position 2,477 of record NZ_VJZC01000491.1, on the reverse strand, counting down.
GTCGTACTGGGAGGTCTGGAAGTTCTTCGGCATGTCCGGATAGAAGTAGTTCTTCCGGGCGAAGCGGCACCACTCGGCGATCTCGCAGTTCAGCGCGAGACCGATCTTGACCGCGGACTCGACCCCGGTCGCGTTGACGACCGGGAGCGCGCCGGGCAGGCCGAGGCAGACGGGGCAGGTCTGCGTGTTGGCGTCCTGACCGAGTTCGGTCGAACAGCCGCAGAACATCTTGGTCTTGGTGCCGAGTTCGACATGGACCTCGAGGCCCATGACGGGGTCGTACGACGCCAGCGCGTCCTCGTACGACACCAGGTCGGTCGTGGTGGTCACGGTGAAACTTCCCTCTCAGCCCAGCAGGACGTCGTCGTCGCCCAGCCGCTTCAGCTCGCGGTACGCGAGGGCGAGGCCGGTGACAATGGCGGCGGCGGACACGGTGGCGTCGATCAGGACCAGCGTGTCGTTGTCGGCACGGGCCTTCTTGAGCCGCTTGGCGACACCGATCGCACCGAACGCGGTGACGGCCATGGACAGGTACGTACCGGACTTGGACTTCTTGAAGCCCTTGGCCTTGGTCAGTGCACTCACAGCGACGGAGCCTCCTCGAGAAGCGGGTGCCCCCACTTTTCCACGTAGGCGGCCTCGACGGCCGCGCCGACCTTGTACAGGCGGTCGTCCTTCATCGCCGGGGCGATGATCTGCAGGCCGACCGGCAGCCCGTCCTCCGGCGCGAGGCCGCAGGGCAGGGACATGGCGGCGTTGCCGGCCAGGTTGGTCGGGATGGTGCACAGGTCCGCGAGGTACATCGCCATCGGGTCGTCGGCACGCTCGCCGATGGGGAAGGCGGTGGTGGGAGTGGTGGGCGAAACGATCACGTCCACGCTCTCGAACGACTTCTCGAAGTCGCGGGTGATGAGCGTACGGACCTTCTGCGCGGAGCCGTAGTACGCGTCGTAGTAGCCGCTCGACAGGGCGTACGTACCGAGCATGATCCGGCGCTTGACCTCGGGCCCGAAGCCCTCGGCGCGGGTGAGGGAGGTGACCTCCTCCGCGGAGTGCGTCCCGTCGTCGCCGGTCCGCAGGCCGTAGCGCAGGCCGTCGAAGCGGGCGAGGTTGCTGGAGCACTCGCTGGGCGCGATCAGGTAGTACGCGGAGAGCGCCAGGTCGAAGGACGGACAGTCCAGCTCGACGATCTCGGCACCGAGCTCCTTGAGGAGTTCCACGGCCTCGTCGAACCGCTGGATGACACCCGCCTGGTAGCCCTCACCGCGGAACTGCTTGACGACGCCGACGCGCATGCCCTGGACGCTGCCGTTGCGGGCGGCCTCGACGACCGGCGGCACCGGGGCGTCGATGGAGGTGGAGTCGAGCGGGTCGTGCCCGCCGATGACCTCGTGGAGCAGGGCCGCGTCCAGGACCGTACGGGCGCAGGGGCCGCCCTGGTCCAGGGAACTGGAGAACGCCACCATGCCGTAGCGGGAGACCCCGCCGTAGGTCGGCTTCACGCCGACCGTGCCGGTGACGGAGGCCGGCTGGCGGATGGAGCCGCCGGTGTCGGTGCCGATGGCGAGGGGCGCCTGGAAGGAGGCGAGGGCGGCGGAGGACCCGCCACCGGAACCACCGGGAATCCGGGTGAGGTCCCAGGGGTTGCCGGTCGGCCCGAACGCGCTGTTCTCGGTGGAGGACCCCATGGCGAACTCGTCCATGTTGGTCTTGCCGAGGATGACGACGTCGGCGTCCTTCAGCTTCCTGGTGAGGGTGGCGTCGTACGGCGGGATCCAGCCCTCCAGGATCTTCGACCCCACGGTCGTCGGGATCCCGGCCGTGGTGAAGATGTCCTTGAGGGCGAGCGGCACACCCGCGAGGGGGCCGAGCCTCTCGCCGCGCTCCCGCTTCTCGTCGACGGCGCGGGCCTGGGCCAGGGCGCCCTCGCGGTCGACGTGCAGGAAGGCGTGCACCTTCTCGTCGACGGCCTCGATGCGGGCGAGGTGGGCCTCGGTGACCTGTACTGCGGTGAGCTCGCCGGAGGCGATCTTCGCGGCGGTCTCGGCCGCGGTGAGCTTGATGATGGCGTCGGTCATGACGTGATCAGTCCTCCCCCAGGATCTGCGGCACCTTGAAACGCTGCTGCTCCTGGGCCGGGGCGCCGGAGAGCGCCTGCTCGGGGGTGAGCGACGAACGGACCTCGTCCGCGCGCATGACGTTCGTCAGCGGCAGCGGGTGCGAGGTCGGCGGTACGTCTTGGTCGGCGACCTCGCTGACGCGGGCGACCGCGCCGATGATGTCGTCCAGCTGGCCTGCGAAGTGGTCGAGCTCTTCGGGCTTCAGCTCCAGACGCGCCAGCCGGGCGAGGTGGGCGACCTCCTCGCGCGTGATGCCAGGCATGCAGCGATCCTCTGGGGTGAGTGTGTGTGGTTTGGGCCCAATCCTATGGGGCGGGGGGTGGTGCGTGCGCACGGGTTTGGGTGCGGGGTGAGTGC
>NZ_VJZC01000049.1 GCF_009377185.1 Streptomyces spongiae | reverse complement strand
GCCCCCGCACCCCCGCTCCTCAAACGCCGGAGGGGCTGAAATAAGCGGGCCTGCGCCCCGAAAGGGGCGCGGGGAACTGCGCGACCAGCCACGGACAACCCGCAGCCGGACCTACGGCATCAAGGGGCCGTATCGAACCCGCTCACCCTCAGTGTGACGTTCAGTCGCCCGGTCAAGCCCAGCTCGGGCGGCGCCGTGCCCTCGTGCACCTTCGGTACTCCGTGGTACGCCGGCCGGGAGGCTCCGCCGAAGACGAAGAGGTCACCGCTGCGCAGTTCCACGTCCGTGTACGGCCTCGCCCGGGACTCCGTGTTGCCGAACCGGAAGACGCAGGTGTCGCCGAGGCTCAGGGACACCACCGGGGCGTCCGACTTCTCGTCGCTGTCGCGGTGCATGCCCATGCGGGCGTCGCCGTCGTAGAAGTTGATCAGGGCGATGTCGTAGGCGGCGGTGGCGGCCTCGGGTCCGAGGGTGTCCTCGACCGCACTCCGGCCCAGCTCGCCCAGCCACCCGGGGAACGGCTTCACGGGCGCGCCGTCGCCGTCGGCGACCGTGCGGGCGTACGTGTACGGGTACCAGTGCCAGCCGAGGCAGACCTGCCGGGCGGTCATCGTGCCGCCGCCGGGCGTGCGGACCGTACGGAGTCCGGCGGGTGGCCGGGCCCATGCGCGGCAGGCATCCAGGAGCCGTCGCTGGTGCTCCGCGTCGAGCCAGTCCGGGACGTGCACGGCGCCCGGCGCGATCTCCGTACGGCTCCGGGGGAACAGCTCGGCGTCCATGGACCCATCCTCGCGCACGCCACTGACAGGAGCCCTGGCCGGGCGCTCGGCTAGCCTGGGCTCACGATGAACGACCGTATGACCGCGCCCTGGGCCGAGTACGAACTGGCCCGCTTCCCCGAGGATCCCCGCGACCGGCTGCGTGCCTGGGACGCGGCCGACGCGTATCTGCTGCGTCACCTCGCGGAGAGCGGGACACATCTGAAGGGGTCGGTCGTGATCCTCGGCGACCGGTGGGGCGCCCTGGCCACGGCGTTGGCGGCCCACCGGCCGACGCAGATCAGCGACTCGTTCCTGGCCCGGCAGGCGACCCGCGCGAACCTCGCCCGCAACGAGGCCGGGGAGGACGCGGTGAGGCTCCTGACCACGCAGGACACGCCTCCCGACCGTGTCGACGTGCTGCTCGTCCGGGTTCCCAAGAGCCTCGCCCTCCTGGAGGACCAGTTGCACCGGCTCGCGCCCGGTGTGCACGAGGGGACGGTCGTCGTCGGCACCGGCATGGTCAAGGAGATCCACACCTCGACGCTGAAGCTGTTCGAGCGGATCCTCGGCCCGACCCGCACCTCCCTCGCGCAGCAGAAGGCCCGGCTGATCTTCTGCGCCCCCGACCCTGCGCTCCATGAGGCCCGCGGCGCCAACCCGTGGCCGTACTCCTACCAACTCCCCAACGACACAGGTCTGTTGTCCGGCCGGACCGTCATCAACCACGCGGGCGTCTTCTGCGCCGACCGGCTCGACATCGGCACGCGCTTCTTTCTCCGGCACCTGCCGCACGGCCGCGGCGCCGGGCGTGTCGTGGACCTGGGCTGCGGCAACGGGGTCGTCGGTACGGCGGTGGCGCTGGGCGATCCGGAGGCGGAGGTGGTGTTCGTCGACGAGTCGTACCAGGCGGTGGCCTCGGCGGAGGAGACGTACGCGGCGAACGCCGGGGGCAAGGTGGAGTTCCTCGTCGGCGACGGTATGGAGGGCTTCCCGCCCGGCAGTGTCGACGTCGTCCTGAACAACCCGCCGTTCCACTCCCACCAGGCGACGACGGACGCCACGTCGTGGCGGATGTTCAAGGGCGCGCGGCGCGCGCTGCGGCCCGGCGGTGAGTTGTGGGTGGTCGGCAACCGGCACCTCGGCTACCACGTGAAGCTGCGGCGTCTCTTCGGCAACAGTGAACTCGTGGGCAGTGACGCCAAGTTCGTGGTCCTGAAGGCGGTCAAGAGCTGACCCTTCAGGCGACGGCACCCCGCAGGGCGCGCGGGGAGGCGCCCAGTTCGCGTCGGCACGCCTTGTTGAATGCCTGGAGGTCGGGGATGCCGACGGAGGCGGCCACGGCGGGGATCGAGAGGGTCGTGGCGCGCAGCAGGTGACGGGCGCGGTCGAGTCTGCGGCGCCGGATGTAGCCGACGACCGTGGTGCCCGTCTCGGCGCGGAACAGCCGGGTGAGGTGGTTGTGGGACACGCCGGCCACGCGGGCGATGTCGGGGACCGTGAGCGTGGCGGCCAGGTGGGCCTCGATGTGGGAGATCGCCGTCGTGACGGCGGGGTGGGGGCCCGGGTGTGCCGCGGCCGGGGTGAGGTGGGCGACACGCCACAGGGCCGTCCAGATCTCGGCCCGGGTGCGCTCGGGGCTCTGCGCGGCCGAGGCCACGGCCTGGAGCAACAGGCCGGTGAGGAAGGGCAGTTCGGGCCCCGTGTCCTGCACGACGGGAACGGTGCGGGAGGGTCCGGCCGCTGCCATGCGCAGGTGTGCGTAGAGGTGCTCCGAGCGGCCCTGGTAGCGGTAGCGGACCGTGGTGCCGGGTGGTACGAGGCTGACTCTGCCGGGGCGGAGGGAGTGCGCCGTGCCGTCGACGGTCAGTTCGGCGTCGTACTGGTAGAGGTGCAGCTGCCACAGTTCCGGCAGCCGGAAGACGTCCGTGCGGCTCGCGACGCCGTGCACGCCGACGCCGGCGGCCGCGACCAGGGGCGGCTCGCCGAGATGGATCTCCGTCTCCCGCACAGGGAGAATTTACCAGCACGGGACGTCAGGGGGACGGTCGCGCGCACAGGACGCCGATGAGCCGCGACACCCTCTCCACCATGGCGTCCCGTCCCACGCGAAGGTACTTCCGCGGGTCCACGACGTCGGGGTGCGCGGTGAGAAAGTCCCGCACCGCGCCTGTCATCGCCACGTTGAGCGCCGTCCCGATGTTGACCTTGGCGATGCCGCCCGCGACGGCCGCCCGCAGTTCGCCGTCGGGGACGCCGGAGGAGCCGTGGAGGACGAGCGGCACGTCCAGGGCGGCGTTCAGGCGCTTGAGGAGGGTGTGGTCGAGCGTGGCCGTGGGTGTGGTCATCGCGTGCACGCTGCCGATCGCCACCGCCAGGGCGTCCACACCGGAACCGGCGACGAAGGCGCGTGCCTCGTCGGGGTCGGTGCGGGCGCCGGGTGCGTGCGCGTCGAGCGGTGACGCCCCGGCCTTCCCGCCCACCTGGCCCAGCTCGGCCTCGATCCAGAGCCCTTGGGCGTGCGCCCAGTTCACGGCGGACCGGGTCGCGGCGAGGTTCTCCGTGTACGGCAGGCGCGACGCGTCGTACATGACGGAGCTGAACCCGGCGTCGGCCGCCTGGTGCAGCAGGTCGTCGCTCTGGACGTGGTCGAGGTGGAGTGCGACGGGGACCCGTGCCTGTTCGGCGGCGGCCGTCGCGGCTCGGGCCAGCGGGAGCAGCCGTCCGCCGCGGAACCCGACCGCGTTCTCGCTGACCTGGACGACGACGGGTGCGCCGGCGGACTCGGCTCCCGCGACGACTGCCTCGACGTGCTCCAGGGTGATCACATTGAACGCGGGAACCGCGGTGCGGGCCGCGGCGGCCCGGGTGATCAGTTCACCGGTCGTGGTGAGCGGCACGACTCCTCCTGTTCAGTGGGTGGCCCCGCCGAGGATCACCGAGCGGGTGAGGTGGCGCGGCTGGTCCGGGTCGAGTCCGCGGGCGGCGGCCACGGCCACCGCGAGCCGTTGGGCGCGGACGAGTCCGGCGAGCGGGTCGAGGCCGTCGGCCACCCACAACCCGCCCGTTCCGCCCACCTGTTGGGCCAGCCCTTCGGGGGCCTCGCCGAGCATCCAGGTCGCGGTTCCCTGGGTAGTGATGCTGATGGGGCCGTGCCGGTACTCCATCGCCGGGTACGCCTCGGCCCACGCCAGCGACGCCTCTCGCATCTTGAGCGCGGCCTCGTTCGCGAGCCCGACGGTCCAGCCGCGGCCCAGGAAGGTGAACTGCGTGCAGTCGACGAGACCTTCGGGCAGCGGGGTGTCCAGCGCTGTGCGCGCGTCGGCGACGGCTGCGTCGGTGTGCAGCCCGAGGTGTGCGCGCAGCAGGGTGAGGGCCGTGGTCGCGAACCGGGTCTGGACGACGGACCGCTCGTCGGCGAAGTCCAGCACGACGAGGTCGTCGGCGGCTGACGTGATGGGTGTGTCCGGGTCCGCGGTGATCGCGACCGTACGGGTTCGGCCGCGCAGCCGGTCGAGGAGGTCGAGGACCTCGGTGGTGGTGCCGGAGCGGGTGAGGGCGACGACCCGGTCGTACGGGCGGCCGTGCGGGAACTCGGAGGCGGCGAAGGCGTCCGTCTCGCCCTGGCCGGCCCGCTCGCGCAGCGTCGCGGCCGCCTGCCCCATGAAGTACGACGTCCCGCACCCCACGATCGCGACGCGCTCCCCCGGCCCGGGCAGCACGCTGCCGTGCCCCGGCGCCTCCGTGGCGGCTCGGGTCCAGCACTCGGGCTGGCTGGTCAGCTCGTCCTCGACATGGGCCATGCCGTACCCCTTTCCCGTGGATGCTTTTGGTGCTTGTTCTTGCAAGTTATCGCGAGTTTTCGAGCACTATCAAGCATTACTCCACGACATGTGTGCGCTAGGGTCGCCGGAAGATCGACGAACGGAGGGTGCGGATGTCGCGTGACGCCCGCTGGAAGGCACTGCTGGAACTGCTCGTCGAGCAGGGCAGGCTGGAGGTCGAGGAGGCCGCCGCCGAGCTGGGGGTGTCGGCTGCGACGATCCGCCGCGACTTCGACCAGCTGGCCGAGCAGCAGATGCTGGTGCGCACCCGTGGCGGCGCGGTCGTGCACGGCGTGTCGTACGAGCTGCCGCTGCGCTACAAGACCGCCCGACGCGCGTCCGAGAAACAGCGCATCGCGAAGGCGGTCGCGGGCCTCGTCTCCCCCGGTGAGGCGGTGGGCCTGACCGGCGGCACGACCACCACGGAGGTCGCGCGTGCCCTGGCCGTGCGCGCCGACCTCGCCTCCGGTTCACCCGCGCTGACCATCGTCACCAACGCCCTCAACATCGCCAATGAGCTGGCCGTGCGCCCCCAGTTCAAGATCGTGCTGACCGGTGGTGTGGCCCGACCGTCCTCCTACGAGCTCATCGGACCGCTCGCGGACGGTGTGCTGAGCCAGATCACCATGGACGTGGCCGTCCTGGGCGTGGTCGCCTTCGACGTCACGCATGGCGCCGCGGCCCACGACGAGGCCGAGGCCGCGATCAACCGTCTGCTGTGCGAGCGCGCCGAACGCGTCGTCGTCGCCGCCGACTCCAGCAAGCTGGGGCAGCGGGCCTTCGCCTGGATCTGCGCCACCGGGGCGGTGGACACACTGGTCACGGACACGGCGGTGGAGGAGGAGACGGTGCGGCGCTTCGAGGAGACGGGGGTGCGGGTCCTGGCCGTCTGACCGGCCCCGACAGATCAACGGACCGACGGTCAGCCGCGCAGCCACGGCGCCAGCATGCCGCCGCGTTTCAGGGAGTTGAGGACCATCGCCACGTCCACGGACGCCACGTCCGGCAGCCAGGGAGACCTGGTGACGAAGTCATGGAGGGCCGGTTCGTCGGGGAAGGCCGTCATGACCAGGAGCTGGCGTTCACCGGTGACGAAGCTGACGTAGCGGACGTGGGCCGACTCGCACAGCGCCGTCCGCACGGCCTCGACCCTGGAGGGGGTGGCCCGTACCCAGAGCACCGCCTCCACCGGGAGCCCGAGCAGGGCGGGCTCGATCACGGCGCGGATCCTCACCCTTCCCTCCCGCCGGAGCGCACCCAGCCGCCGCCGCGCCGTGGCCTCGGACACCCCGGCGACGCGGGCGAGTTCCTCGTAGGTGCAGCGTCCGTCCTCGGCCAGGGTGAGCAGCAACAGCCGGTCCGGGCGGGAGAGTTCGCGGGTCACGTCCACGGGCGGCAGGACATCGCCCGTGGCGGGGTCCACAGCCACCGGGTCCCCGTCGGCCAGCGCGGCGATCTCCTCGGCGGTGAGCAGGCCCGCGTGCCACTCGCGGATCGTACGGACGTGGCGCAGCACCGGGAACGTCCGGGCCTCCACCACGCCCGGCAGGCCCGGGAGTTCGTCCATCACCAGGCCGGCGAGGCGGTCGCGCGGGCACTGGATCTCGCCGACGCAGTCGAGGGTGCCGGTCAGCACCTGGGCGAAGACGCAGTCGGGGCGGCGTGCCAGGGCCGTCGCGGTCACCCGTGCCTGGCCGGGCGCGCAGCGCACGCCGACCACGGTGCTGCGCCCGCGTACCGCCATCGCCCCGATGCGCACCAGCCCGGAGTCCAGGAGCCGGGTACCCCGGCGGACGACGGTGCGTTCGGGCTCGCCGAGGGCCGCCGCGATGCGGTGCCACGAGGCCCGGCCGTCGATCTGCAGCGCGCTGATGATGCGGCGGTCCAGCGAATCCGTCACCAGACCGGTCTGCCGTGCGTCCATCGGACCCAGCATATGGCCGATTCCGTCATCTGAGTCAGGAAACTTGTTCCCTTCCGTCAGTGTGCACGACCCTGCCATGGGGGCACACAAACCGATCGCACCGATCTCACAAGCCGCTCGAGCCGTACGAGCAGCGCACGACCCATGACTCCCGACTCCCGTAACTCCCCGATGTACGGAGATGGTTGACGTGACCGCGACTCCCCGCAGTCCCCTACGGCACCAAGCGGCTCCCTCCACCGATGCCACCCGGGCCCCCGCCACCCGGCGCGGGCGGCTGGCTGTTCTCGGTCCTGGACTGGTTCTCGCGGCCGCGAGCGTCGGCGCCGGTGACATGGTGACGTCCCTCGCGGGTGCCGCCGGGTACGGGATGGCCCTGCTGTGGGCGATCCTCATCGGTGTCGTCCTGAAGTACGCGCTCACCGAGGCGGTGGGGCGGCTGTACATGGCGACCGGTCAGACCGTGATCGCGAGCCTCAAGTCGGTCGGTCGCTGGCTGCCGGCGGCGTTCTTCGCGTTCGTCCTGGTCATCGGGCTGCTCTACGGGGCGGCGCTGAGTTCGGTGGCGGCCCTGGCACTGTCCACGCTGTTTCCCGCGCTGCCGGTCAGGCCGCTGGGCGTGGCGATCGCGCTGGTGGCCGCGGCGGTCGTGTACGTGGGGCGGTACGTGCTGTTCGAGCGCGTGATGAGCGTCTTCATGCTCGCCAAGTTCCTCGGCATGGTCGTACTGGCGGTGGCCACGCTCGCCACCACCGACGACGTGGCCGGTCTGTTCGGTTCCCTGCGGCCGAGGCTGCCGGAGGGCGACCTGGTGACGGTGCTCGCCCTCATCGGCGGGGTGGGCGGCACGGCCGGGATCGCCTCGTACAGCTACTGGGTACGGGAGAAGGGCTGGCGGCACCGGAGCTGGCTGCCCGTCATGCGGGCGGACTCGGCGGTGAGTTACGCCGTCACCTTCCTCTTCGTGCTGTGTACGACCGTGGTGGGCACGGGCCTGCTGTTCGGCAGCGGCAGGACCATCACCGGCAACGAGGGGCTGGCCGCGCTCGCCGATCCGCTGGGCGCGGACCTGGGGTCGGTGGCCCGTGTGCTGTTCCTGGGGACGTTCTTCCTGGTGACGCTGAGCGCGCTGGTCGGCGGGTTCAACGCGCTGTGCTATCTGCTGTCCGACTCCCTGCGGGCGCTGCGCGGGGTGCCGGACGCGGAGGCCGAGCCCCATATGGCGCAGGACAGCCGCCCCTTCCGTGCCTTCGTGCTCTACTGCGCGGTCGCCGCCGTCGCGGTCACGTTCGTGGGCCGGCCGGTACCCCTGGTGCTGACGTACGCCGCCGTGGGCTCACTGATCCTGCCGCTGCTGTCCGGGGCGCTGCTGGTGCTCCTCAACCGGCGGAGCGTCGAGCCGCCGTACCGCAACAAGACCACCGCGAACGTTCTGCTGTCCGGCTCCTTCGTCCTGTTCGGGGTGCTGGCCGTCGTACAGCTCAAGGAAACGATAGGAGGGGCGTGAACCGCACCGTCACCACCTCGGACGCGAGCGCGTCGGACGTGGACACCACCGACCTGTGTTTCTGGACCGCCACCGACCTGGCCGCCGCGATCCGGCGCCGCGAGGTGTCCGCCCGGGAGGTCGTCACCGCGCACCTCGAACGGATCGAGCGCGTCAATCCGGCCGTGAACGCCATCGTCTCGCTCGTCGCGGACCGGGCGCTGGAGCAGGCGGCCGAGGCGGACGAACTGCTGGCGTCCGGGGCCGACACCGGCCCCCTGCACGGACTGCCCGTGGCGCACAAGGACCTCCACGACACGGCGGGCATCCGCACCACGTTCGGTTCGCCGGTCTTCGCCGACCGCGTCCCCGACCGGGACCACCTGGTCGTCCAGCGCCTGCGCGGCGCCGGAGCCATCACGCTCGGCAAGACCAACGTCCCCGAACTCGGCATGGGTTCGCACACCGTGAACCCCGTCTTCGGTGCCACCCGCAACCCGTACGACCTCTCCCGCAGCGCCGGTGGCAGCAGCGGCGGCGCGGGAGCGGCCCTCGCCTGCGGGATGCAGCCGATCGCCGACGGCAGCGACACCGGCGGCTCGCTCCGCAACCCCGCCTCCTTCAACAACGTCGTCGGCCTGCGCCCGTCCCCGGGGCGGGTCCCCTCCTGGCCGGACAAGGCGCCGTGGGGTCAGATCTCGGTCAAGGGACCCATGGCGCGAACCGTGACGGACGTGGCTCTCACACTGTCGGTGATGGCGGGTCCGGACCCGCGTGACCCACGCTCCCTGGAGACGCCCGGCTCCGCCTTCGCGGGCCAACTCGACGGCGACGTACGCGGGTTGCGGGTCGCCTGGTCGCCGGATCTCGGCGTGGCCGTGCCCGTGGACGCGGAGGTACGGGACGCCCTCCGGCCGGCGGTCGACGTGTTCGCCGAGCTGGGCTGTGAGGTGGAGGAGGCCTGCCCCGACCTGTCCGGGGCCGACGAGGTGTTCCTGATCCAGCGGGCCTGGCAGATGGAACTGGCCTACGGGCCCCTGCTGGAGGAGCACCGGCACCGGATGTCCTCCGACGTGGTGTGGAACATCGAGCAGGGCTGGGGGCTCAGCGGCCCGGACCTAGGACTCGCCCAGTCGCAGCAGGCCGCGCTCTACCACCGGGTGCGGACGTTCTTCGAGACGTACGACCTGCTCCTGCTGCCGGTCAGTCAGGTCGCACCGTTCGACGTCCGCCTGCCCTATCCGGGGTCGGTGGACGGCACCCCGATGGAGACGTACCTGGACTGGATGCGCTCGGCGTACCTGATCTCCGTCACGGGCTGCCCCGCGCTGTCGGTCCCGGCCGGTTTCACCGCGGGAGGTCTGCCGGTCGGCCTTCAGGTGGTCGGTCCGCACCGGGGGGACTGGGAGGTGCTGCGTGCGGGGTACGCCTTCGAGCAGGCGACGCGGGTGGGCGACCGCCGGCCTCCGGCGGCCGTCCTGGAAGGGAGCGGCTCGGTGTCGGACCGGAGTGCCTCATGAGTCCACGCAGTGCGGTCGTGGTCGGTGCGGGCATGCCGGGGCTGGCGACCGCCTGGTTCCTCCAGGAGGTCGGCCTGGAGGTCACCGTCGTCGACCGCCAAGGCGTCGCGGCGGGCGCGTCCTGGGGCAACGCCGGCTGGCTGGCCCCGGCCCTCACCGTCCCCCTGCCCGAACCGGGCGCCCTGAAGCTGGGCCTGAGCACGTTCCTCTCCCCTGCCGCGCCCGTCTCCGTCCCGCCCCGCGCGGACGCCCGGCTGGCCCGGTTCCTGCTGGCCTTCAGCCGGAACTGCACCACCCGGCGATGGCAGGTGGCCATGAGTGCTCTCGCCGCGCTGAACCGGCAGGCGCTCGCGGCGTACGACGAACTCGCGGAGGGCGGGATCGCCGAACCGACGAGGGCGGGTGCCCCGTGTCTGATCGCCTTCACGTCCGCCGACGGCCGCACGCCGTTCGTGACGGAACTGGAGGCGGTGCGCGCGGCCGGGCAGCACATCGACTACGACCTGCTCGACGGGCCCGCGGCGCGGGAGGCGGAGCCGGCGCTGTCGGTACGGGTGAACGCGGCCGTACGCCTGCACGGTCAGCGGCACCTGAATCCCGGGGCCTTCGTCGGGGCGCTGGCCGACGCGGTGCGCGACCGCGGCGGCAAGATCGTCACCGGTTCGGCGGTCACCCGGATCCGGGACCTCGGCACCGCCGTCGCCGCGCACTGCGGCGACGGGACCCAACTCCGCGCCGACGTGGCCGTGTTGGCGCCTGGTGCCTGGCTGAACCGGCTGGCCGCGCCCTTCGGCGTCCGTACCCCGGTCCAGTCCGGGCGTGGCTACAGCTTCAGCCTGCCGCCCGAGGGGCTGCCCACCCGACCCACGTACTTCGCCGCGCAGCGTGTGGTCTGCACGCCGTTGGGCGACCGCGTGCGCGTCGCGGGCATGATGGAGTTCACCGCGCCCGACCGGCCTGGGGACCCGCGACGCGTGCGGGCGATCGTCAACGCGGCCCGGGCGCTGCTCCCTTCCGCCGACTTCGACCGCCGCGAGGACGTCTGGGTGGGGCCGCGTCCCTGCACCGCCGACGGTCTGCCCCTGGTCGGCCCGACCCGCTCGCCGCGCGTCCACGTCTGCGGCGGCCACGGGATGTGGGGCATCGCTCTCGGACCGCTGAGCGGCAAGCTCCTCGCCGAGTCGATCGTCACCGGCCGCTCTCCCGCCGAGCTCACGCCGCTGCATCCGCTGCGCTGAGCGGTTGCGCCGGGTCGGTGTTCCTGAGCGCCGCTGACCGGACGTGGCCGGGAACGCGGCGTTGACAGTGCGGAGGGCCCAGGTGACGGTGGTGGTCCGTCGTGGCTGGAGGTCGTCCATGGCTCCGTCGTCAGCAGCCGCCACCGATGTCGGCCTCGTCGAGCGATTGCGTGCGGTGCGGCCGCTCGTCCGCGAGCACGCCCCGCGCGCCGAGCGGGAGAGGCGGGTGACGCCGGAGGTCGTCGCGGCGCTGACGGAGGCGGGGGTCTACCGGATGAACGTGCCCCGGCGGTACGGCGGTTATCAGACCCCACTGCGTACCCAGGTCGACGCGCTGGCGGAGGTCTCCGGCGGGTGCGGTTCGGCGGGCTTCATGGCGCTGATCCAGGCGGGTTGCGCTTTCATCGCGTCGCTCTTCCCCGACGGGGCGCAGGACGAGATCTTCACCGGCCCCGACGTACGGATCAGCGGCACCCTCATCCCGGACGCGACGGCGGTCCCGGTGGACGGCGGCTTCGTGGTGAGTGGCACCTCGCCGTTCGCGACCGGCAGCCCGTACGCCGACTGGCATCTGCTGACGGCCCGGGTGGAGAAGGACGACGGACCGCCCGACGTGCTGTGGACGGCCGTCCCCATGGCCGGGCTGGAGGTCCTCGACGACTGGGACGTCTCGGGCCTGGCGGGCAGCGGCAGCAACAGCGTGGTGGCGCGCGACGTGTTCGTGCCCGCGCACCGCGTGTTACCCGTCGGCCCGTTGCTGGGCGGGGTGTTCCCGTCCAAGGCCAACGCCGACGACCCGTTCTACCGGATGCCGGTCCTGCTGCTGTTCTGCGCGTGGACGGCGCCGAACGCGCTCGGCCTGGCCCGGGCGGCTCTGGCGGAGTTCACCGAGCGGATCCACCACCGGGGCATCACCTACACCTTCCACGAGCGCCAGAACGAGGCCGGGGTCACGCATCTGCAGGCCGCCGAGGCGGCGATGAAGATCTCCTGTGCCGAGCTGCTGACCGCCGAGTTCGTGGCCCGGATCGAGGCCGTCGCGGCGAGCGGTGAGCCGTACACGCTTCAGGAACGGGCGCGGATCCGGGCGCAGAGCGGCTATGTGACGCGGCTGTGCAAGGAGGCCGTCGACCTGATCGGCTCGGCGTCCGGCGCGTCCTCCCTGCACCGCGGGGTGCCCATCCAGCGGGCCGTGCGCGACCTCAACGCGCTGAGCCTGCACTCGTTCGTGAACCCCACCACCAATCTCGAGCTGTACGGCCGGGTCCTGTCCGGGCTCGACGCCGGTACGCCCTTCCTGTAGCCGTCCGGAGGGGTCACTTTCCCCGCGGAGCGGTCACCGGCTGGTCCTCCTTCAGTTGTGCGAAGAGCTGCCGTGCCCTGGCCATGTCCCACTTCACGGCCACGCCCTTGGACGTGCGGAACGCGGGGTCGGAGACGGGGACGTTGACCTGACGTCCGTTGCCGCCCGTGACCTTGCGCATCGCCTGGAACAGCGACGTGAGGTCCTGCAGTCCCGTGCTCTTGTCCACGATGAGCGTGTCGAGGCCCGCGCCGAGGGTCGGCAGGACCTTGGTCGGGTTGAGGAGCGTGCCCGGGGTGGCGGTCTTCTTGGCGAGGGCGGCGAGGAACTTCTGCTGGTTCCGGGTTCGGCCGAGGTCGCCGTCGGCCTCCTGCTTGCGCTGCCGTACGAACGCCAGCGCCTGGGCGCCGTTGAGGGTCTGGCAGCCCGCCTGGAGGTCCGCGCCGGAGTTCTTGTCCTTGACGGCCCGGTCCAGACACATGTCCACTCCGCCGACCGCGTCGACGATGTCGACGAAGCCGGCCAGCCCGATCTCGGTGTAGTGGTCGATGTGCAGGCCGGTGTTGCGCTCGACGGCCCTGACGAGAAGGCCGGGGCCGCCCATCGAGAACGCCGCGTTCAGTTTGTTGGGCTGGTCGGGGTAGCGCCTGCCGGTCTCGGGGCGCAGGAACGACGGGATGGTCACCCACGAGTCGCGCGGCAGGCTCATCATCGTGGTGCCGCTCGCACCGGTGTGCAGCAGGATCATCGAGTCGGTCCGGCGTCCCTCGGTCGAGCCGGTGCGCAGGTTCTTCCTGGCCTGCTCGGACAGCCCCTCACGGCTGTCCGAGCCAACGATCAGGTAGTTGGTTCCCCTGCCACTCGGCGCACGGTCTCCCAGCGTGCCCAGGTCGACGTCCTGGTCGAGCTCGGTGCCGGCCCACACGTAGGCGCCCGCCGGGGAGACGAGCAGCGCGGCGACCGTGAGGATCGCCAGCCGCACGGTCCGGCGGCGCCGGGTGGGGCGCCGCCGGGGGGATCTGCCGCCGCGGCCCTGCCCACCCGTTTCGTGGGATCTGGCGCGATGCCCTTGGGCGCGGCGCACCACGTCGGTGCGGCCCGCCGCGGTGGACGACGGCATGCCCGGCAGGGGGGCCGTACGTGCCGGGGGCGGGGACGACCTCCCGTCCGTCACCCGGCCCGTACCGTCCACCCGGCCCGTGCCGTCGCCCGCGGGCTCCGTCGCTCCACTGCCCCGCTCGTCGCCCGGCAGACGGTCAGTCCACTCGCTCATCGGCCTGTCCAGCACCTCACCACATCGGGATCACCTCGTCGGCAGGCTCTTATACGGGGCCGCGCCGCCGATCTGTTCAGCGGCCGTGCCGGAACGCTGCATGCGGTGCCATTTCAGCCGGCTGCCGAGCAACAGGGCGACGATGGACTGGATGACGACCAGGTACATCAGCTGCCGGTAGACGAAGAACTGGAACGGCATCGACCACAGGGTCCGCAGCCTCTCTCCGTCGAGCTTCAACGCGTACCGGGCGCTGACCAGTTGGGAGCCCATGAAGCCGAGCCACACGCCGGCCGACAGCCACGGGTCGAGGAACAGCACCCCGTACAGGGCGAACACGTCGATGACCGGGGCGAGCAGCGGCAGGGCGACCTGGAAGAGCCCGATGTACGAGAGTCCGCGCCGCCCGAACCGCCCGGCCACTCCCCCGGCGAGGACGGCACCGCGGTGCTTCCACGCGGCCTGGATCGTGCCGTAGCACCAGCGGTACCGCTGCCGCCACAACTGGCCCAGTGAGGTGGGCACTTCGGTCCACGCCACGGCGGACTCCTCGTAGAGCACCCGCCATCCCGCCCGCCACAGTGCCATCGTCAGGTCGGTGTCCTCGGCGAGGGTGTCCTCGCTGACGCCGCCGACGCTCACCAGTGCGTCTCGGCGGAAGGCTCCGATGGCGCCGGGGACCGTGGTCATGCACTCCAGGACCTCGAACATCCGGCGGTCGAGGTTGAAGCCGAAGACGTACTCCAGGTGCTGCCACTTGGCGAGCAGACCGCGCCGGTTGCCGACCTTGGCGTTGCCGCTGACGGCGCCCACGGCCGGGTGCGCCAGCGGCTGGATGAGCTGCTGGACGGCGTCCGGTTCGAAGACGGTGTCGGCGTCGACCATGACGATGATGTCGTGCCGCGCGAGGGCGAGACCGGTGTTGAGGGCGGCCGCCTTGCCCGCGTTGGCCTGGCGGACCACCTCCACGCGCGGATCCCCGACCCCCTCGGCGAACTCGGCCGTGCGGTCCGTCGATCCGTCGTCGATCACGATGATCTGCAACTGCCGGTGGGTGGAGGCCAGCAGGGACAGCAGGGTGGACTCGATGCCGAGCTCCTCGTTGTACGCGGGCACGAGCACCGTCACCGGTTCGGTCACCTCCCCCCGCCAGGGCGCGCCGGGGCTGGAGCTCTCCAGCCGGCGGACGTGGGCCCGGGCGAAGAGGCCGAGCAGCGCCAGGCGCAGCAGTCCGAGGCCGCCCGCGATCGCCAAGGTCCAGGTCATGGCGGTCACGAAGGCGCGCCCGAGCTTGGTGACCCAGATCAGCGCGGTGCCCTCCCACTGCTCGACGGTGGACGTGGACGCGTACGGGACGAGCCTCGCCCCGGCCGACACGGTCGTGAAGCGGTCGACGTCCGGGTTGTTGAGCAGGTTCCTCGTCTGCTGGAAGGCGAGCGATGTCTGGCTGAACTGCCGGACCAGGCCCTGGGCCGGCTTGCGGGACGACCTGTCGGCGGTGACCAGCACATAACCCCGGCCGGTGGCCTGCTGAGCGGCCTTCCACTCACGACCGCACAGCGTGTCCGGAGTGGTGATCCGCGGCATCCGCAGCAGGTTGGGGCGCAGGCCCGCGGTGCCCGCCAACGCGCTCTGCGTCAGGTCGAGTTCGGCGGAGAAGCGAGCCGATGAGGCCTCGCCCAGGACGGCACCGGTGTAGGTGTTCGAGCCGATCTCGTGGCCCTCGGCGCGGATCCGCCGCACGAGCTCCGGGTAACGCGCCGCCTGGGAGCCGTAGAGGAAGAAGGTGGCGCGCGCGTTGTTCTGCCGCAGCAGGTCGAGCAGCCGCGGTGTCCAGACGGGGTCCGGGCCGCCGTCGAAGGTGAGGGCGACGGTGCGGGCGGGCATCGATGCGGTCTGGACGCCGTTGCCGTTGATGCCGATCACGGGACCGCCGCGTGCCACGGCGTCCGGTGCGGGTGAGGTGCACGGCGACCGTGTCTTCGCGGCGTCCACCTCATGGGTGCTCCAGCCCTCGAAGAGCAGGATCGCGAACATGGCGGGCAGGACGAGGATCAGTAAGAGCCAGTGCCCCCGGGGGTCACGGGACTCTTTGTGGCGGCCCTTCACGGAATGCCGTCCCCCCTCCCGGCCGAGACACCCTGCCGCCCGGAAGCGGCATAGGCCACGACGGCGCCCAGACCCGCGCGAACAAGGTCTCTTCTCGGGGCGTACCTGCCGGACCGCTGTGCTTGACGGAAGGTGCTCGGCTGACTGACGGGACTCGTTTCACGCATGGGGCGCGAGTGTAGTGACAGACCAGCGCTTCCATGGCCACTACAGCGAGCCTCACAGAAACGCGCCGGTCGCCCCAAGCCACCTGGCAGACTTCAGGTCATGAGCCGGCTCCTGTGCCGGTTCGCTCGCGAGTCGGGAAGGTGAAGGTCACCGTGGTCTGCTGGAGGTGAAGCTCCTCCAGAGTCTGAAGCTGCCGCTCGGCACGCTCGAGGAGGTCGTCGCACAGCCGCGGATCGAGCCGGTCCTCGGTGTCGGACAGCCGCCGCAGGGTCTGCCATACGGCGAGCTTTCCCGTCACCCCCATCCGCAGTGCCTCCAGCTCGACCGTCGTGCTGAGGGGCGAGCGGCGTACGACTCTGCCGTTGCTCTTCAGTCGGCCTGCCCTCTCCAGCAGCCAGCCCGCGCAGATCTTGTACCGGCGGACCGGGACGTCCAGTCGTCTCATCAGTTCCTTCAGGATCTCCCGGTCCTGCGCTATCTCCGTGGCGAGGAGGTCCACGGCCGGGGAGAGCGCCGTGCCGCGAGACGCCTTTGCCAGGTGGCGCGCGCGTTCGACACCCGCGGTGGCGCCGGCCAGATGGTCGTTGAGGTAGATGCCCAGCGGGCTCGGGCCGGTGGCCGTGCCGTGTTCCGGGTCGGTACGCGTCGTCGTACCGGAGTTCGGTCGGTGGTTCATCGTGGGTCTCCTTCGCGGGCCGATGCCGTGCCGCCGCCCGAGTACAGCGGAGCTGACGGAGGGTCCGGGGGTGACAGGACGAGGCGAGGTCGAGGCTCAAGGGGTCCCTGGCGGCACGCGGACGTGGTGAGGGGGTTCCCGTGATCACGAGAACCCCCTTACCACGCGGCACTCAGATGCGGTCGGGCTTGCTGGAGCGCCCGGTTTCCTCCATGCGCTCGCGGGCCTTCTCGGCTGCTCTCTTGGCCTCGCCGCGCGCCTGGTCGATTTCGCCCTCGGCCTGCTTCTTGCGGTCGCCCGTGACCTTCCCGGCCATCTCCTTGGCCTTGCCCTTCAACTTGTCCGCGCCGCCTTTGCCGGCCATGGCTCCTCCTGGGGGGGTGAGGTCGCTTGCCCGCCCAACGTATGCCGGAGCACGGCACACCGCCCGTTGAAGCGTCACGGTACGTAGCGGGCCGGCCGAGGACGACTGGTGCTCCTCAGTGTTCGTGACCGGCCGACGGCTCCTCCGCGCTCTCCTCCGTGACCGTCTGCGTTCCGGACGTTCCGGCCCGGACCGTGAACGCCGCGGTGTGGACCTTCCCTTCGTGCTTGAAGTCGAGGAAGAGGCGGTACGTGCCGCCGCTGGGTGCGGTGGCCGTGAACGAGATGCCGGGGCCGGGTTCGGTCGTTCCGTCGCCGGGTTCGCCGTTCGGGTGGACGTGGAGGTAGGCGAGGTCACCGGAGCGCAGGGCGACGAGGTGGCCGTACGCGCCGAGGTAGGGCTGGAGGTCGGTGACGGGCTTGCCGTTCCGGGTGACGTTCAGCTTCAGTTCGCCTGCCGTGCCGGGGCGCAGGCCTCCTTCCAGTTCGACCTCGTAGCCGTGGACCTCGGCGGTCGAGTTCGGGGCCGGCGGATCCTGCGGCTCGTAGCGGCCCGCGGCCGCGAGGTCCGCGCCGAGCGTGAGGTTCTCGGCTCCCTTCTTCGCCGGGGTGAAGTCGGCGAAGACCCGGTAGCCGCCCGCCCGGGGCAGGTCGACGGGCGTGCTCCAGGTGCCGTCGGCAGCCCGGGTGGGGTGGAGGTGGCGGTACGTGGCCAGGTCGCGTGAGGCGAGGACGAGGTGGAGCTCCTTTTCGTGTTCGCGCCGGTAGGAGGTGACCGCGCGGCCGGAGTCGTCCCGGATGACGAAGCGCAGGTCGGTGCGTTGCCCGGCGGTGACGCGCGGGGTCTTCAGGCCGAGGGTGTAGCCGCCTTCCGAGATCTGCAGTCCGCCGGGCGGACTCGCCTCGTGCCCCGCGTGGTCGCCGCCTTCCTCCTGTGCGGGCGAGGGGCCGCTGTGCCTCTGGTCGTGGGCGGCGGGCGCGTCGTCCGCCACGACGGGCTCCACGGCGTTGCCCACGCCGTAGGCGGTGCCGAACGTCGCGGCCAGCGCGGCGGCGAACGCGGTGATCTTCAGCCCGGTGTTCATGGCGGTCTCCTTCGGGGACAGGGGCCTCTCCCTGCCTATGGGGGATGCCTCGATGCACTTCAACATACCCCCATGGGGTATCAAGTCAAGCCGTCCGAACCACTTGCCTCTAATACCCCCGAGGGGTATACAAGAACTCGGCGCGGATACCCCCGCCCCGTATCCACACCCCGATCAGCGGCACCACCAGGAGGAACCCATGTCTTCGTCGTCCTGCTGCTCCACCGATGGCACCTGCTCGACCGGCACCACCGGCGCGACCACGGCCACGGCGGGCGCCAGCACCGTGTACACCGTCTCCGGCATGACCTGCGGCCACTGCAGGGCCACGGTCACCAAGGTCATCGGTGAGCTGGACGGCGTGACCGGTGTCGACGTCGACCTCGGCACCGGCCTCGTCACCGTCACCAGCGCCACCGATCCGGACGACGCGGCGATCGCCGAGGTCGTCGACGAGGCCGGTTACGAGCTGACCGGCCGGGCCTGACTCGTCCGCCCCGCACGCCCGTATCCCCCGCACCGCCGGGACCCGGACGTCCCCGGGTCCCGGCCACCCGTCCCGCACGAGGAGCAGCCATGACCACCACCACGACCGGCCCCACCGCCGAGGTAGAACTCGCCATCGGAGGCATGACCTGCGCCTCCTGCGCGGCGCGCATAGAGAAGAAGCTGAACCGCATGGACGGCGTCACCGCCACCGTCAACTACGCCACCGAGAAGGCCAAGGTCAGTTACGCCGGTGACGTGGCCGTCCAGGACCTGATCGCCACCGTCGAGGCGACCGGATACACCGCGCGGGAGCCCGCACCACCCGCACCGCCCGAGTCCGAGGGCGGGGACGACACGGCCGGGGCGTACGACGAACTGCGGCCGCTGCGGCAGCGGTTGGTCACGGCGGTGACGCTGGCCGTGCCCGTCGTGGCGATGGCCATGATCCCGGCCCTGCAGTTCGAGTACTGGCAGTGGCTGTCCCTGACCTTGGCGGCGCCCGTCGTGACGTACGCGGCCTGGCCCTTCCACCGGGCGGCGTTCACCAACGCGCGGCACGGCGCGGCCACCATGGACACCCTCATCTCGGTCGGCACCTCGGCGGCGTTCCTGTGGTCGCTGTGGGCCCTGTTCCTCGGGACCGCCGGCGAGCCGGGCATGACGCACCCCTTCGAGCTGACCATCGCCCGCGGTGACGGCGCGGGGAACATCTACCTGGAGGCCGCGGCCGGTGTGACCGCGTTCATCCTGGCCGGACGGTACTTCGAGGCCCGCTCCAAGCGGAAGGCGGGCGCGGCCCTGAAGGCGCTGCTGGAGCTGGGTGCGAAGGACGTCACCGTGCTGCGCGCCGACGGCCGCGAACAGACCGTTCCCACCGCCGAGTTGAACGTCGGCGACCGATTCCTCGTACGTCCCGGTGAGAAGATCGCCACCGACGGGACCGTCGTCGAGGGCACGTCGGCCGTGGACGCGTCGATGCTGACCGGCGAATCCGTCCCCGTCGAGGTGGGCGTGGGCGACTTGGTCACCGGTGCCACCATCAACGCGGGCGGCCGTCTCGTCGTCGAGGCCGTCCGGGTCGGCGCCGACACCCAACTCGCCCGGATGGCAAGGCTGGTGGAGGACGCGCAGAACGGGAAGGCCGCCGCGCAGCGGCTCGCGGACCGGATCTCCGCTGTCTTCGTGCCGGTCGTGATCGCCCTCGCCCTGGGCACGCTCGGTTTCTGGCTCGGCAACGGCGCCGGGCTGACGGCCGCCTTCACCGCCGCCGTCGCCGTCCTGATCATCGCGTGCCCGTGCGCACTCGGCCTGGCCACACCGACCGCGCTCATGGTCGGCACCGGACGCGGCGCCCAGCTCGGCATCCTCATCAAGGGCCCGGAGGTCCTGGAATCCACGCGCCGGGTCGACACCATCGTCCTCGACAAGACCGGCACCGTCACCACGGGCCGTATGACCCTGCTGGCCGTGCACACCGCCGGCAACGCCGACGAGGCCGAAGTCCTGCGGCTGGCGGGCGCGTTGGAGCACTCCTCCGAGCACCCGGTCGCCCGCGCCGTCGCCGACGGGGCACTGGCCAAGCTGGGCGCACTGCCCACGCCAGAGGACTTCGCGAACATCCCCGGCCTCGGGGTACAGGGCATCGTGGACGGCCATGCGGTCCTCGTCGGCCGGGAGCGGCTGCTGGCCGAGTGGGCCATGGAACTGCCGGTGGACCTGGAGCGGGCCAAGGCCGAGGCCGAAGCGGCCGGTCGGACGGCCATCGCCGTGGCCTGGGACGGCGAGGCGCGAGCGGTCCTCGAAGTCGCCGACGCGGTGAAGGAGACCAGCCCGGAGGCGATCGAGCGGCTACGGGAGCTGGGCCTGACCCCGATCCTGCTGACCGGCGACAACCGCGCGGTGGCGGAGTCAGTCGCCCGCGAGGTCGGCATCACATCCGAGGACGTCATCGCCGA
This sequence comes from Streptomyces spongiae, assembly GCF_009377185.1. GTDB lineage: Bacteria > Actinomycetota > Actinomycetes > Streptomycetales > Streptomycetaceae > Streptomyces > Streptomyces spongiae. The sequence goes on along the minus strand of NZ_VJZC01000049.1, from coordinate 12,352 downwards.
GGTGCTGCCGCAGGACAAGGTCGACATCGTCAAGCGGCTGCAGGGCGAGGGCCGTTCGGTCGCTATGGTCGGCGACGGCGTCAACGACGCGGCCGCGCTCGCCCAGGCCGATCTGGGCCTGGCCATGGGCACGGGCACGGACGCCGCCATGGAGGCCGGCGACCTGACCCTCGCACGCGGTGACCTGCGCGCCGCGGCCGACGCCATCCGCCTGGCCCGCCGCACCCTCGGCACCATCCGGTCCAACCTGTTCTGGGCGTTCGCCTACAACGTGGCCGCCCTGCCCCTCGCGGCGGCCGGCCTGCTCAACCCGATGATCGCCGGAGCGGCCATGGCCTTCTCCTCGGTCTTCGTCGTCGGCAACTCCCTGCGCCTGCGCTCCTTCCGTCCGGGCAGCACCGCCTGAACCGGCCGCAGCGCTGTCCGGGACAGGTTCGTGGACTCGCGCCCCTGGTGGCGAGGCCCGTCGAATTCGGGACGAGCCCCTCTCAAGCCCCTCTTAAGGGATCTCGCCCCGGTCCGGCCGGAGCATGACCGATGATGGGCGCGTCATGACCATGCTCCTCCGTACGCCGACGCACGCTGCGCCCCTGCCCGTCCTGCGGGCCGCGGTGTTCGCGGTCGTCGGGACGGTGCTGGGGGTGAGCGCCCACCATCTGGTCGCCGACGGACCGGCTCCGTGGCTGCCCGGCGCGGCAGCGGTCGTGGTGCTCTTCGGCGTGGGACTCGCCGGCGCCCGGCGCCCGCGCTCCCTGGCCATGGTGGTGGCGACGTGCGGTACCGCACAGGTCGGGCTGCATCAGTGGCTGACGGCGACCGGGGTCGCGCACCATGCGGCGGCCATGGGCGCGTCCGGGCACGGCCGGCACGGCATGACCCCGCCCGACTCGCTCGCGATGACGGCCGTGCACGCCGCGGCGGCGATCCTCGTCGCCGTCCTGCTGCACCGCGCCGACGTGGCCTGCTGGTTTTTGACCCGTGGTCTGGTGGAGGCCGTCGACTCCGTCCGGGCGCGGATCGCGACGGTCCGGGCCCTGTTGGGTGATCGCCCGGCCGCAGCGGAACCCGGACTCCCGACGCCCGTGCGGGCATGGCTGGAGCGGCCACCGCCCGAGGGCGCGGTGCTCGCGGACGTGGTGGTGCGGAGGGGTCCGCCCCGGGCTGGGCTCACTCTCGTCCACTGACCCTGCCGGAGCGGCTGCCCTGCCGACCGTGCTCCGCCCATGCCTGGAGACACCCATGTCCCGCACCACCCGCCTGTACGGCGGTATCCGCCGTATGACCCTCGCGGCCGCCGTGGCCGCCACCGCCGTCCTGTTCACCGCTGGTCCGGCCGCCGCCCACACGGAGGTCGAGTCCGACGACGCCCAGGCCCTCGCCCAGAACGTCGAGCTCACCTTCAGCGCCGAGTCGGAGTCGGGCACGGCCGGGATCTCCGAGCTGCGCGTGATCCTGCCCAAGGGCATCACACCGAGCGACGTGACCTACGGCGAAGGTCCCAAGGGCTGGAAGCTCACACCGACCAAGGACGGCTTCGCCGTCAAGGGCACGGCGATGAAGGTCGGTGAGGACGTAGAACTCTCCGTCTTCATACGGCAGTTGCCCGACGCGAAGGAGCTGGTGTTCAAGACGTTGCAGACCTACAGCGACGGCAAGGTCGACCGCTGGATCGAACTGGGCGATTCCGAGTCCGAGAGCGAGGGCCACGGCCACGGCAACCCTGCCCCGGTGCTGAAGCTCAAGGCAGCCGCGCCCGGCGCCAAGCCGGTCAGCCCCTCCCCGAGCGAGACGGAGAGCCCGTCCGCCTCCCCGACGCCGAGCGCCGAGAAGGCCGAGCCGTCGTCCTCGCCCGCCGCCCAGGCGACCGAGGACGACGACAGCGGGCTGTCGGCCGGCGCCTGGACTGGCATCGGCGCCGGCGTGGTCGTCGTGGCGGGCGCGGTCGTCTACCTCGTACGGCGTCAGGGCCGCGCCGAGGGGTGAGGGCCGCGCCGACGGGTAAGGGCGGCAGCCGCGCCACGGAGCACCTACGCCGTGGCGCGGTCGGCGCCCGAAGCGTGCCACGGCCCATGCGGTGACCGCGCACTTCCAGCGGTCAGGTCGGGGCCGGCGGCCCGCTCACGGACACCTTCCGGGCCGTCACGCAGCCGCCCCACGCCCTCGTCGACTCCCTTGATCTGCCGTAGGTACCCACCGAGGCGGCGGGGGCTCCCCCCGTTAACCCACCCGGTGCCGGGGCACTCGGGGCCCGTGGCGGACCCGTCCCGGGGCCGCCGCCCCCTGGCTGGAGGTGACAAGCATGGGACACGGAGGAAACGTCATCGACGAGCTGGTGACCGATCACCGTGAGGTCGAGGAGTTCTTCGGCCGGATCGAGGGGCTGCCGCCCGGCGACAAGGACCGCAAGGTGGTCGCCGACCAGGTGACGATCGAGCTGGTCAGGCACTCGGTCGCCGAGGAGGCCTACCTCTACCCGGCGGTGCGGGAGCACGTGGCGAACGGGGACGCCCTGGCCGACAAGGAGATCGACGACCACTCCAAGGCCGAGCAGATCATGAAGGACCTGGAGGGCTGCGACGCCGACGACCCCGAGTTCGACCGACTCATCGGAATGCTGATGAGCGAGATCCGGTCGCACATATCCGACGAGGAGGAGAATCTCTTCCCCCTGCTGCTCGCGGCGTGCCCCGCGGACACCCTCGACACCCTGGGTGACAAGGTCCGACAGACCAAGAAGCTGGCACCGACCCGCCCGCACCCGGCCGCGCCGGACAAGCCTCCGGCGAACAAGCTGCTGGCGCCGGGCGCCGGGCTGGTCGACCGCCTGCGCGACATGCTGACCGGCCGCGGCAGGAGCTGACCGGCACGTTCAGGCACACGCCGCCCCGCCTCGTTCCACCCCGGCCACACCCGCTCAGGCGATGAGCGCCTCTCCCGGCTTCAGGCGGTCGAGGAGCTGGGAGTGGTGGAGTTCGGCCACGGGTGCGAGGAGGTCGGGGTGGCGCAGCAGCGCCGCCGCCTGCCTGTCGCGGTCGTCCGGCGCGACCAGCCGCCGGAACGCGACCGGCGCACCGGCAGCGTGACCGCCCTCGGCGACCGCGGTCACCGCCAGGCCGGCCAGTTCCGGATCGGTGAGCAGACAGGCCGCCCAGCTCGCCACGACCTCGTCCACCCAGGTGCGCCAGGCGTACTCGTCCGGGTCCGCGCCCTCCGCCCCGGCTTCCGCGCCGCCCGTGATCCAGTCCAGCCGGGCGGAGCCACCGGGGCCCGCCATCCCCACCAGCGCGGCATCCATCGGCGTCGGATAGCGCAGCCACGCCGCGACCGTCACGGCCTGCCGCGCCTGTACCTCGCACAGGGCGGCGGCCAGCGCGCCGCCTCCCGAGGGGTAGGCACACGCCAGCCACTGGGTCGTCGCCGCGATGACGGGGGAGAGATCTGCGAGCACTGCCGGGCCGTCCGAGGTACTGCCGGGGAACGAGGGACTGCACAGCACGGTAGCCCGCGGCGCGGGCCGGAACACGTCACCCGCACCTCGTCGGCGACGTGGCCTCGACCACATCACCCTGCACATCGGATCTCTCTCCGACCCGCTCCATGCATTGACGCGCTTTGGCGGCCAGTTCTACGCTGCGCCAGACGATAGATCCGATGAATCGTTCCTGTGATCCGCCCGCTCGACCCCACACCAGCGCGACGCCCCTCAGGAGTGATTGACATGAACCCTTCATATTCAGAGCCGTCCAGACGTGCGGTTCTCGCGGCCGGAGGATTACTCGCCGGGGGCGCCGTCTGGGCGATGACCCCGGGCACGTCCTCCGCGGCCCCCGCCTCACCCACGGACGGCTGGACGAAGACCAGCTTCACCTACAACATGCAGAAGCCGTGGAACCTCGACCTGAGCGACCGTTACACCAACAGCGGCGGCGTGCACCGCATGTGGGTGTACGACACCGACGAGCCCATGTCGCAGGGCAGTTCCACCGACCCGCGCACCGAGATGCGCTGGAAGCAGGAGTACACGTCGGGGCAGCACATGTGGGACGCCGACGTGTACCTCCCGTCAGGCACCAACGGTGCGACCTTCGTGCAGATCCTCCGCGTGATCCACCCCTCGGGCACGCCCGCCACGGACTTCATGCTCAACGCCTACAGCGCGAGCGGCGGCACGGTCCGGGCGTACGACCGCACGGTCCTCAAGACGAACGCCTACAACACGTGGTTCAACGTCAAGCTCGAGCACAACGCCTCCAGCGGCACCGTCAAGGTCTACTTCGACGACGAGCTGGTGCTGACCACCGAGGACCGCGGGCCCGCCACGCGTCACTTCAAGAACGGCGTGTACCACCACGGCGACGGCCGCGCCGAGGCCCGCTTCCGCAACCTCACGTACTGGACGCGGTGAGCGGTGTGGCAACGCATCGAGGAAAGACCCCCAGAAGAACCGTGCTCGGCTCCGTGCTCGGCGGGACGGCGCTCGCCGCCCTGCCCACGGTCGCCGAAGCCGCCCCCGGCGGCGCGGTCCAAGGCGAAGACCTCACGGCCGCCGGTCCCGGCCGCGCTCCCTGGAAGCTCCGCAACCGAATGGACTCCAGCGGTGCCTGGGCCGACTTCCTGCGCCGACAGGACCTGGTCTGGCACAAGCTGCCCACGTTGTGGCACGAAGGGCCGTTCCTGGGTGACGGACGGCTCGGCAGCATGGTGTACCAGGACCCGGACACGAAGGGCATCCGCTTCACCGTCCAGCACGGCGAAGTGCAGGACCACCGCCCCGAGTTCGGCAGCGGCTGGGGCACCTGCCGGTTGCCCGTGGGGCACCTGACCCTCGATCCGGTCGGCACCGTCACCGCGGTCGACTGGCGCCTGAGCCTGTGGAACGCCGAGCTCACCGGCACGGTCACCACGGACAAGGGCTCCCTGTCGCTCGCCGCGTTCATCCATGACGGGTTACTCACCGCACGCGCGACGGCCGACGGCGACGAGGAGGTCCGCTGGACGTTCCACCCCGAGGAGGCGATCAGCCCCCGGAAGATCAGCGAGGCGCCACCGAGCGGATACGTCCCCAACCCGCCGTGGACGACACGCACCACCGGCGACATCGAACAGGTCCTGCAGCCGCTCACCGGCGGCGGCCAGACCGCGACGGCCCACCGCCGCTCCGGAGACCTCCTCCTGCTGAGCGTCGCCCACAGCCATCCCTCCGACACACGGGCCGGCGACACCTCGCTGAAGAAGATCCAGCGGGCCGCCCCGTACCGGACTCTCCGTGACCGCCACACCCGCTGGTGGCACGCGTTCTACCGCAAGAGTTTCGTCTCGATCCCCGACGAGCGACTGCAGAGCTTCCACTGGATCCAGCTCTACAAGGTCGCGTCGGCCAGCCGCGAGGGCGGCCCGGTGATGGCCACGTCGGGGCCGTGGCTGGAGCCCACACCCTGGCCCGCCGTGTGGTGGAACCTCAACGTGCAGCTCGAGTACTGGCTGATCCATGGCTCCAACCACATGGAACTCGACTCGCTGGCCAGTACCCTCCGCCAGAGCCAGGAGCAGCTGATCGCGAACGTGCCCGCCGCCTACCGCTCGGACAGCGCCGGAGTGGGCCGCAGCGCGGACATGTTCATGAACCGCAGCGCCCCCACCCCGGGCAGCGGTGGCGAGTCGGGCAACCTGACGTGGGCCCTCCACAACGCGTGGCTGAGCTACCGGCACACCATGGACGAGTCCCTGCTGCGCGACACGGTGTACCCGCTGCTGCGCCGCACGATCAACTACTACCTGCACTTCCTCCAGCCGGGAGACGACGGCAAACTGCACCTGCCGTCGACGTTGTCCCCGGAGTACCCGGTCGTGCCCCCGAAGGACACCAACTACGACCTGTCCCTGATCCGTTGGGGCTGCGCCACGCTGCTGGAGGCGTCCGAGCGCCTGGGGATCGACGACCCGTTGAAGGCACGCTGGCAGGAGGTTTCGGCCAAGCTCACGCCGTACCCGGTGGACGACAACGGTTTCATGATCGGCGCCGACACCCCGTACGCGCAGTCCCACCGCCACTACTCCCACCTGCTGATGGTCTATCCGCTGTACCTCGTCAACTGGGACCAGCCGGAGCAACGCGAGCTGATCGAGAAGTCGGTCGTCCACTGGCACGCGCTGACCGGCTCCCACCGCGGGTACAGCTACACGGGCGCCGCGTCGCTGTACGCGATGATGGGTCGCGGCGACACCGCCCTGTCGTACCTGAAGAAGTTCTTCGACCCGACGACGCGCTACCCGTGCCGTGCCAACACCCACTACACCGAGGCCGGTCCCGTCATCGAGACTCCGCTGTCGGCCTCGCAGTCCCTGCACGACATGCTCTGCCAGAGCTGGGGCGGTGTCGTACGGGTCTTCCCCGCCGTACCGGACTCCTGGGCCGACGTCACCCTCCACGACTTCCGCACCCAGGGCGCCTTCCTCGTGAGCGCGTCCCGCACGGGCCGGGTCACCCGGTTCATCCGCGTACGGAGCCTGGCGGGGGAGCCTCTCGAACTCCGGCACGGTCTGACCGGCGGCCCGGTGACCGCCGTCCTCGACGACGGCGCCCCTGCCCGCACCCGCCCGACGGACGACGGCACCCTCGCGATCGACCTCCCCAAGGGCCGCGAGGTGCTCCTGTACGCAGGCCGACGCCCCGATCTCGTCATCGCGCCGGTGACGGTGAGCGAGCCGGGCGAGCCCTGGGGGCTGCCGTAACGCGGCGAGCCGCTGCCGTGCTCGGCCCCGGGCCCGGGTGAACTCCCGGGCCCGGTACGCCCTCCGGGCTCAGCGGCGGATCTCCTCCACCTCCGCGAAGCCCTCCGACCGGCTCCACCGAAGCCGCACCAGCCATTCGGTGGAGACCCTGGTGAAGCGCAGGTGCCGCGAGCCCGCCGTGGCCACGACCTTGGTCCAGCCGTCGAAGTCCTTGGTGAGCCTCGTGTCCCACCGCGACAGATCGTCGGTGCCGACCGCGGCGATGGACTCCCTCGGAGGTTCGCCGTCCGAGCAGTAGAGGCCCCAGTCCGCCATGACCGCGACCGTGCCGTCGAACGCCTTGAGTGTGATGCCCTGGCACGGCTCGGACGCCGTCCGGTACACCAACCGCGGCTTGCTCCATGCCTTCGTCCGGGCGTCCTGGTGCTGCTCCAGGAGCCCGCGCCCGGCGGCGTACGAGACGCCCACGCGGCGACCGTCGGCGAGCTCGACCTCCTCGTCGAAGCGAACGTGCGCCGACGAGGCGCTGGTGGCTCCGCCCTCCGCTGCCTTTTCGCTCGGCCCACAGGCCATCACGGACCCCAGCCAGATCACCACTCCGGCGATGACCGGCCACCGGCCGCCGAACATGTCCATGCTCCTCCCCGTCCCTGTCACGCTCAATGTCCGCGAAACGCGTCCTCGAGCCACCAGGCCCCTCGGTCCCCGACCACCTTGGCATCGATGAGCAGGGGCGCGGACCGGGGCCCGGCGACCCAGTCCTCGACAGCCTTCAGGTCCGTCCGCGTACGCACGGTCACCGCCTCGAAGCCGTACCCGCGCGCCACGGCGGCGACATCGGTCGCCGGGAACTCGACCGTGTCGAGCGGATGTCCGTCGGGCCCGAAGTGATGCACCTCGGCTCCATAGGCGTCGTCGTTGTACACGACGACCACCATCGGCAGCCCGAGCCTGCGTACCGTGTCGAGTTCCGCGGCGCCCATCAGCGCGCCGCCGTCCCCGAGCGCGGCCACCGCGAGCCGGTCCGGCCGCGCCAGTGCCGCGCCGATCGCGGTCGCCAGCCCCAGACCGATCGACTGGAACGCCTGGGTGAAGCACAGGCCGTTCTCGTCCGGCACCGACAGGTACATGCTGGGGTAGCCCATGAAGTTGCCGGAGTCCACTCCGATCACCCGCTCCGCGGGGAGGATGTCGTCGAGCGCGATGGTCAGCGTCCGCGGGTCCATCCGTTCGCGCGTGCCGGTGTCCTCATACGGCACGTCCCGCCAGCGCACCCGTGCGGCGATGGCCGCGGCGGTGTCGGCGGTCCGGCAGCCCTGACACCGCGTGTCCCCACCGTAGGTCTCCAGCACGCGCCGCGCCGTGAGTTCGACGTCGCCGGTGACCCCCACATCCACCGTCCGATGCGCCCCGAGTGCCGACGTGTCGTCGTCGACCTGCACCACGGTCGTGCCGGCACCGATCAGGCGGCCGTGCCGCATGGTCCACATGTTCAGTGCGCAGCCCCAGCCCACGATCGTGTCCGCCGCCCCGATGAGCTCCGCCGCCAGGGGCGACGAGAAACCTCCGGACACGTCGAGCGACCACGGGTTGCCGTGGAACAGGCCGCGCGCCACGGCGGAGGTCGCGAGCAGCGCGCCGCAGCGCTCGGCGAGAGCTTCGAGGGCATCGCGGGCGCCGGGCGAGCGGGCGCCCCGCCCAGCCACGAAGACCGGCCGACGCGCCCGCTCCAGCACCCGCGCCAACTCCGCCACGTCCGCCGGCGCCGGTTCGACCGCGGCCCGCTGCGGTGGCGGCGCGATCCGTTCCGTGACACCGCCGGGCACGTCCAGCGCCTGTACGTCCAAGGGCAGGTTGAGCAGTACGGTGCGCCGTTCACGCAGGGCCCGGTGCACCGCGGCGCGGGCCTGCCCCACAGCGTCCTCGGCCGACGTGATCCGTACCGGGAGCGCGCCCACCGCGCGCGCCAGCGCCGCCTGGTCGACGTGGAAGTTGGATCGCGGCTCGGTCACCTCGGCTGCCAGGACGAGGAGCGGCGTCCGGCTCTTGGCCGCCTCGGCGATGCCCGTCATGGCGTTCGTCAGGCCGGGCCCCTGATGGACGCTCACGGCGGCCACGGTGCCGCTCATGCGCGCGTAGGCGTCGGCCATGGTCGCCGCGCCGCCCTCGTGACGTGCGGCGACGTACCGCGAACCCGCCGCGACCATGGCGTTGGTCAGATGGAAGTTGCCCGATCCGACCACCCCGAAGACCTGACCGACCCCGGCGGCGGACAACGCCCGCCCGACGGCCTCCGCGACCTTCACGAGCGCTCCACCAGCGCGAGCACCCGCGCGGGAGACCCTGATCCGGCGACGATGGGCAGCGGTCCCGCGATGACGACGGAGCCGGTCGCGGGCAGCGCCGCCAGGTTCCGCAGCTGGGTCAGCCCGTACTTGTCGCTGCCCATGAGATAGGAGTGGCAGGGGAAGGCGGGGTCGAACGCGAACCCCCGTCCGGCGTCGGTGCCCACGGTCTCCACTCCGAGGCCGATCACCGGCGACTCCTGAGCCACCCAGCGGGCGCAGTCGGGCGACAGGCCAGGGGTGTGCGGGCCGTTCTCGTCCGCGTTCAGGAACTCCTCCTGCGCGTGCGAACGTGCGTCCCAGCCGGTGCGCAGCAACAGCCAACCGCCGTCGGGAAGGGGGCCGTTCACCGCCTCCCATGCCTTGACGTGCTCCACTTCCACAAGGAAGTCCGGGTCCGCCTCCGCCTCGGCGGTGAAGTCCAGTACGGCGGCCGGTGCGATCAGCCGACGCGCGGGCACGGACGCCACGTCGGAGAGGTCCTTCCCGGTCACCCAGTGGTTCGGGGCGTCGAAGTGGGTGCCGGTGTGCTCGCCGCTACGGAAGTTGTTCCAGTACCAGGCCGGTCCCCGGTCGTCGTACCGGCTGATCTCCTGAAGTTCGAACACCGCCGTCTGGCCGAACTCGGGCGGCAGCTGGATGACCGGTGTCGACGAGGACAGCGGCGAGGTGAGGTCGACGACTTCGATCGCCCCACCGCGCAACGCGGACACCAGCGAAGCGAGGACGGACGGCTCGGGCACGATGCCTCCTGGGAAGACGGGAAGACGGGAAGATATGGAACGGAACTCACAGCATCCCCGGGGCGCGCGCCGCCAGGGCCTCCAGCAGGAGGTCGACCGCCTCCTCGAAGGAACTGTCCCCCATGCTGTGCAGCTCCTGGCGCACGGTGGTCAGCGCGGGATACGCCACGGGGTCCAGCCCCTGGTAGACGTCGTGCCACGCCCGGTGGTCGGCTTCGCGCTGCGGTCGCGGGAGTGCCTGGAACGCGGCGTCCATGGCGGCGTGGCTGAGCACGGTGTCGATGAACGTCAGGTACAGGCGCGTCGCGTCGACAGGTGCGAAGCCCGCCGACAGCAGCAGCCCGATCCCGGTCTCCACGGCACGTATCTCGTTCTCCCGCCGGGTCACCCGGTACGAGGCGAAGGCGGCCGCGCGGGGGTGGGCGAGGTATCCGGCGCGCACCCGCAGGGCCATCTCGCGCAGTGAGGCCACCCAGTCGTCCCCGGGGGCGAACCCCGCCATGGCGTCACCGATGATGCGGTCGGCGATGGCGAGCACCAGGTCGTCGGTGCCGTGGAAGTAGCGGTAGAGGGCGCTCGGGTCGCAGCCGATGGCGGTGCCGAGCCGGCGCACGCTGAGCGCCTCCGGGCCGTGCTCGCCGATCAGCCGTAGCGCGGTCTCCACGATCAGGTCCTCCGACAGCAGGACCCCCGAGCGGGTGGGGCGGCGGCGTCTGCGCTCCTGCGGAACACGGGTGGGCATCCGGGGGGCTCCTTTCGCTCCGGACCGCGTACGTCGCCGTACCGCATACGTCTCCGTTTCGCATACGTCTCCGTATCGCGTACTGCTCCGTATCGCGTACCTCTCCGTACCCTGTACCGGCAGTGAAGGGGCCCGCCCGCCTTATGTCAACAGGATTGACGCAAGACGAACGCCCGGTGTTCCATCACAGTCCGCGCGGCTCTTCCCTCGTCCCCCTCTCCGCGAGGAGCCCTCCATGTCGTCCCTGTCTCCCCTGTCTCCCCAGCCGTCCCCGACGGCCCCGCCCGGCGGACTGCGCCGTTCCCTCGGTGTCGTCGACGGCGTCGCCATCGCCGCCTCCAGCACGGCCGCCACCACCAGCATCGCCATCGGCATGGGCACGATCGCCACCATCGTGGGCCTGCAAGCCCCGGCGCTCCTGCTCCTGTCCTTCCTTCCGGTGCTCGGCATCGCCACCGCGTACGCCCGCCTCAACCGCTCGGAACCCAACTGCGGCAACGGCTACACCTGGGTCGGCAAGTCGCTCGGCCCCTGGCCCGGATTCCTGACCGGATGGGTCACCGTCGTCGGCTCGGTCATCTTCTGCGCCTACACCAGCGCGGTCATGGGGTCGGTCGTCCTGATCTTCGCCAACAAGGCCGGTCTGCGCAGTGTGGCGGGCATCGCCCTCGATCCGTCGTCCACCGGGGTCAGTACGGCCGTGGGGCTGGTGCTGCTGCTCGGTCTCACCGCTCTCGCGGTCACCGGGATGCGCGCCACCACCCGTTTCCAGTTCACCCTGCTGGTCTTCGAGTACACCGTGCTGCTGGGGTTCTGCGGCTGGGCCCTGATCACCGGCGACCAGTCCTTCTCGCTCTCCTGGTTCAACCCCTTCGAGATCTCCGACGGCACGACCTTCGCCCAGGGCATGGTCCTCGCGGTGTTCTTCTTCTGGGGCTGGGACGCGGCCTTCAGCGTCAACGAGGAGACCAGAAGCCCGGGCGACTCGGCCCGCGGCGGCCTGATCGCCCTGTTCGCCATGCTCGGGCTGTTCCTCTTCGCCTCGGTCGCCTTCCAACGGGAGATGAGCCTCGCCGAACTCATCAAGAACGGCCCGCAGGCCCTTCCGTACCTCGGTCAGAAGCTGGCCGCCGAACCCTGGGCCACCCTGCCGCTGGTCGCCCTGATGTTCTCGGCGGCGGCCTCCGTGCAGTCCACGCTGATCCCGACGGCGCGCGGGCTGCTCGCGATGGGCCGGGACCGCACGATGGGGCCGGTGTGGACCCGGGTCCACCCGCGGTACGGCACCCCCGCCGCGGGAACCGTCATCGTGCTGTCCATCGCCGCCGTGATCGCCCTGCTGGCCGTCGCCATCCCGCGGCTGAGCGACATGCTGCTGGCCGCCGTCAACGCCATCGGTCTGCTCGTCGCCCTCTACTACGGCCTCACCGCCCTCGCGTGTGCCGTCCGCTTCCGGTCCGCCCGGCACGACGGGCTGCGCACGGCGGTCCTCGCCGTGGGCGTGCCCGCCCTGTCCGGTCTGGTGCTGCTGGGCCTCGGCGGCTATCTCGGATACTCGTACCTGACCATGAGCGACCACTTCGAACTGAGCCCCGACAACGGGTGGTTCATGTTCTCCCTGCCCGCCGTCATCGTGCTCGTCGGCCTGGGGATGGCCGCGGTGGCCAAGTACGTCCGCCGTTCGCCGTACTTCACCACCGGGCGCGGCACCGACGCCGAGGCCATCGCCCTTCCCATGGACCGCACGGCCGTCTGAGCCCACCGCCCTTCCCTGTCCCTCTCCCCCAACC
>NZ_VJZC01000490.1 GCF_009377185.1 Streptomyces spongiae | reverse complement strand
CGGTTCCTCAGACGGTGTGGGTGGGGTAGTCGGTGTAGCCGGCCACTCCGCCGCCGTAGAAGGTCGCCGGGTCGGGGGTGTTCAGCGGCGCGTCAGAGCGTAGCCGCTCGACCAGGTCCGGGTTGGCGAGCGCGAGGGCACCGACAGAGACAAGGTCGGCCGTGCCGTTGTCGACGTCCTTGGCGCGGGTGGGCAGGTCGGTGCCGGCCCGGTTGAGGATCAGAGCGGTCGGCCACAGCGCGCGCAGGGTGCCCAGCAGCTCCTCGTCGCCCGCGTGGAGGATGTGGAGGTAGGCGAGGCCGAGCGGGCTGAGGGCGCGCAGGAGCGCCGGATACAGCTCGGCGGTGTCGGACTCGGCGATGTCGTTGTAAGGGTTGCCGGGGGAGATGCGCAGGCCGGTGCGGTCGGCGCCGATCTCGTCGGCCACGGCAGCGGCGACCTCGACGGCGAAGCGGATGCGGTTGTCGATGGAGCCGCCGTAGCGGTCGGTGCGCTGGTTGGTGTCGTCGGCGAGGAACTGGTGCACGAGGTAGCCGTTGGCGCCGTGGATCTCCACGCCGTCGGCGCCTGCCGCGACGGCGGCTGCTGCGGCGCGGCGGAAGTCGTCGACGGTCGCCACGACCTCCTGCGTCGACAGCGCACGGGGCGTCGGCATCTCCTGTGGCCCGGACGCGGTGAACATCGCGCCCTGCGGCTGGATCGCCGATGGGGCGACCGGCTGACGGCCGTGAGGGGTGTTGTCAGGGTGGGAGATGCGTCCGGTGTGCATCAGCTGTATGACGATCCGGCCGTCGGCCGCGTGCACGGCGTCGGTGACCTTGCGCCACCCGGCGATCTGATCGTCATTGTGGATGCCGGGAGTGAGGAGGTAGCCCTGGCCATCGGTGGAGGGCTGGGTCCCCTCGGTGATGATGAGCGCGTGCGAGGCCCGCTGGGCGTAGTACTCGGCGTTGAGCTCGGTCGGTATGCCTTCCGGCGTAGAGCGGTCACGGGTCATGGGGGCCATGACCAGGCGGTGCGGGAGGGAGATGTCGCCGACGGTGGTCGGCGTCCAGAGGGCGTCCAGCATGAGTGGTCCTTCGGCGCGGTGATGGCCAGGTGATGATCGGAACAAGAGGGAATGGCGGGCGTGATCAGTCGAGGGTGAGGACGAGCTTGCCCCGGACATGCCCGGCGTCGCTGATCTGCTGGGCCGTGGCGGCCTGATCGAGCGGGTAGGCGGTGACGGTGGTGACGAGCTTGCCGGTCGCGGCGTCCTGCGCCAGCGCGGCCAGGCGGGCGGCCGAGCGTTCCTGGCCACCGCTGGAGAAGGTGATGCCGAGCTGGTGCGCGCGGAAGTCGGCGATGGTGACGATGCGCTCGGTGCCGCCGCGCAGGGTGATGGAGTCCTCGAGGGCTCCCTTGCCGGCCAGGTCGAACACCGCGTCCACGCCATCGGGGGCGAGCGTCCGGACCCGTTCGACCAGGCCCTCGCCGTAGAGGGTCGCGGTGGCGCCGAGCGAGGTGAGGTAGTCCTGGTTGGCGGGGCCGGCGGTGGCGATGACGCGTGCTCCGCGGGCCGTGGCGAGCTGGACCGCCAGGGTGCCGACCGCTCCGGCCGCGCCGTGCATCAGCACGGTCTCTCCGGCGGTGACGCCGAGCAGGTCCAGGACCCGCTCGGCCGTCTCGGCGGCCACCGGCAGCGCGACCGCGTGCTGCCAGTCGAGGCCGGCGGGCTTGGGGGCCATGGTGGTGGCCAGCGCGTACTGGGCGTACGAGCCGGTGTCCGACCAGCCCAGCACCTCATCGCCGACCTGCACGTCCTGCACGCCCTCGCCGAGGGCGTCCACCACGCCGGCGAGCTCGTGACCGGGGACGGAGGGGAGCGGCGTGGGGAACACGGCCTCCAGTGCCCCAGAACGGATCTTGCCGTCCAGCGCGTTCAGCCCGGCCGCCTTGACGCGGACGCGGATCTGCCCGGGGCCGGGCTGCGGGACATCGATGTCCGCCTCGTGCAGCACTTCAGTGTCGCCGAAACGGTCGAACAGGATGGCTTTCATGATGGCTCCTCTCATGTCGCCACCCATTTAGGTGGCTGGACACATAATCAACGTAACAGCAAACATGTGGCTAGCCAAGTATTTGCTGTCGCTCGGCCTGCTCAAGATCGGCCGCGGTCGCATCGGTCTCCTCGGGGTGGCGGTCGAAGCGGGAGGTGCTCCGCCGGAGCGGGCCTTCCGCAGCCAAGGACTACGTCGACTGGAAGCTGGACGACCGGGCCGGCCGGCCCCTAGCGGTGCGCGGCTTCCTTCTGGTTCGGGCCCGGGTCGGCTCGCGGTTGGCCGCCCGGGCGGCCTCCAGCTCCGCGTCCCTCTCCTCCAGCCGCGCCAACAGCTTGGTGTTCGCCTGCTCCAGGCGGGAGGCCTGACGCCCTCGTACGGCCCGACCTGGTTGCGGAGTTCCCTGCCGATGGGCAGTCGTCCAGGGTCAGTACCGCCACCCGCCCGCTTCCTGTGCTTGCGCGACGACCTCGCAGGCCGCCAGGTTTCGCCCTTCGGTAGCTGACGGAACTCGGGTCGCCCTTCTCGTGGAGCATGTGGCCGAGCGCCTGAACGGCTCCTCGGCAAGGAAGGGCAGCAGTGCGTCGTCGGCCTCTCCGCGTAAGTCCACGGCAGCCTCGTGGCTTCACGGCCTGCGCCGCACTGACCGCGACACCCTGATTCAGGTCAGCCAGGCTGTCGCTGCCCTTCAGGAGGAAGGTCCCGCGCTGGGTCGGCGGGGGCGACTGAAGTGCGGTTGTTGTTCGTGTTCGACCCGGACCGCCAGGCAGTGATCCTGGTGGGCGGCGACAAGGCAGGCAACTGGTCCGGCTGGTATCGCGTCGCGGTGCCCCAGGCAGAGCAGGCGTACGCGGAGCATCTGAAGCGAATCGATGGAGAGGACGGGGCACGATGACTGATCACCTCAAGGACCCGCAGGCCGTCACCTGGGGAGACCTGGCCGAGGAATTCGCCTTCACCGATGCTGAAAGGGACCAGATTCAAAAGGGGGCGCAGGCGATGGTCCTGGCCTCCCGTGTGCACCGTCTTGCCGAGTTGCGGAAGCGGCAGCACGCCACACAGGTCCAGGTCGCCGAAGCCATGGGTGTCACCCAGGCCCGCGTCTCACGCATCGAGAAGGGTCAACTGGAGCGCAGCGAGGTCGACACCCTCGCCGCCTACGTCAAGGCGCTCGGCGGCAAGTTGAAGATCGTCGCTGACTTCGGTGATGAGACCTATGTCCTCGGCTGACCCGTCGACGCGCTGCGACCCAGGTCGATGAGCGGTCCGGTGGACAAGCTCGCGCCTTGACGTCAGGGATGATGCTCCACCCCGGGACAAGGGGTGGAGCATCATCTCGTCGGTAAGGGACTCCGCTGTGCGAAGGTTCCATCCTCCTGGCTGAACTGGGCGGACGCGGCTGCTGCTGTGGTAAGCGTCCAACTCATCGACCCCCAGGGGCCATTGAGGGGCCACAAGGACAGGAACAGACCGACAAGCACTGCACAGGGCTGACACTGATCAGCGCGTCTGACCTGCAAGAACGGCGTGAATCGGCAATGAGTCGACCGGGTTCGGCCGCAACCTCGAGGAACTCGATCGCGTCGGCACCGGGGCGTGAGGGCCTGGTGCGCGTTGGGCGGAAACTGCCCGAACAGAAAACGGACAGGTCTGTTCGATGAGCTGCTCGAGTGGGGTGCCGCCGTCGCTCCGCGCAGCCCATGGCTTCGTGACGCCGGAACGAAACAGTGGGCCTCTGTTACGAGGGGGCGGTCGCGAGCGCCGGGTGGATGGAGCCCGTGCCGTTGGACAGGGACCGGCCGGTGCCGTGGTGGGTGTGGGCGATGATCTCGGCTGTGATGGAGATCGCTGTTTCCTCGGGGGCGTGGGCGCCGAGGTCTGGTCCGATGCGTCGTCGCCGTGGTCATCGCGCTGACCCTGTTGCCCGCCATGCTCGGCTTCGCCGGTGTGCGGATCATGAAGGGCAAGCTCCTGACCCGCCGTATGAAGGCGCTGGAGCGCGGCGAGGGCGAGTCGATGGGCGTGCGCTGGGCGAGGTTCGTCACCCGCAACCCGGTCAAGATGCTCGCCGTCTCGGTGGTCGGCCTGGCCCTGGTGGCCATCCCCACGATGTCCCTGAAGATGGCCCTGAACGACGACTCCGGAAAGCCCTCCGGCAGCACCCAACGCGTCGCCTACGACACCCTCAGCAAGGGCTTCGGGCCGGGCTTCAACGGCCCGCTCACCGTGGTCGTCGACGCCCGGGACAGCGACAATCCCAAGGCCGCCGCGCAGGACGCGCACACCATGCTGAGCAAGCTGGACGATGTCGCGGCGGTTCGTCCTCCCTCCTTCAACCAGGCGGGCGACGTGGCCCTGATCGGCGCCGTCCCCAAGAGCGCCGCCACCAGTAAGGCCACCAAGGACCTCGTGGGTGAGATCCGCGGCCACAGCGGCGCCCTGCACCAGGACACCGGCGCCGACCTGATGGTCACCGGACTGACCGCCATCAACATCGACGTCAGCACCAAGCTCTCCGATGCCCTCGTGCCCTACCTGGCCATCGTCGTGGGCCTCGCCCTGGTCCTGCTGCCAGGCTCGGGCGCCGGTTCCTGGGCTTCATCAGACAGCGGGCGGCGCTTCCTTCGCCACAACAGCGCGCCCCCGATCGCCATCAGAGCAACCAGGGCGAAGGCAGGTGTCGACGTTCATGTAATTTCCCAGACCGGCTCCGTCGTCCCCGCTCGTTCGTGCGATTTGGGCGAGGGGGAAGGGGGCGGGCCGCCCGGCAGTGAAGTGTCCGGTCCGAGCCGGGCCGTCAAGGACGCCTGCGGCGTCGCTACCGCGATGAGCTGCGCTCATCCTTGACTGCCCGGCTCGGACCTAAAGGATCGGCTGGTTGCCAGGCGGCCCGGGAAGTGCGTCGTCCGCCTGGTCGCTGCGGAGCAACTCCGCTTTCCCCATGGGAACGTCCATGAACTTCAGCCTGGGGAATTACGCGAAGTTCCACAGCAGGGCCGCCCAGCGTCAGGATGCGCTGGAGAGAGGTCGCGGCAGCGTATCCGACACCTGCTTCCGCTGTGGCCCACACACAGGCGGCGACGACGCTGTACGGGGCGATGCGGCGGTAGGGCAGGCGGGTGGCGCCCGCGAAGTGCGGGGCGAGGGTGCGTACCACCGGCAGGAAGCGGGCCAGGAAGACCGCTCGGCCGCCGTGGCGCGTCATCAGCGTCTCGGCGTGGTGCCAGGCGGCACCCGGTATCCGACGGCCTGTCCGGCCTCCGCGCAGCCGGTCACCGAGGAACCTGCCGGTGCGGTGGGCAAGGAAGTCGCCCCCCACCACGGCTCCGGCCGCGGCAGCGATGACGAGGGGAAGGCTGATGTGGCCGGTGCGGGCCAGCGCGCCGGCGGTCAGGAGCAGGGTGAGCGTGGGGATGAAAGCGCCGACGAGAAGGATCGACTCGGCCAGGACGGCGGCGGCCACCACCGTGTACGCCGCGGCCGGGGAAATGTGGCCGAGGATGTCGGAGAACGCGTTCACCGACTCGCCCAGTCGGTCTGCGGCTCGAGCTGGTCCGTTTCCGCAGAGACGAGGGGTCGTTGCAGATGCCAGACGTAGGCGGGGGGAACGTTGCCCCATACCGTCCAGCGGCCCGTGGCGTAGGTGCGCTGGTAGGCGGCCATGATGTCGTCGACGGCGGCGTGGCGGCGGGCTTCGGCTCGCGATGCCGTCAGGGCACGCGCCTTGCGGGTTCCGAGGTAGGCGAAGTAGGTCAGCGTGCCGCCGGGGTGGAGCAGTTCCATGTAGCGGGCCATGATGCGCTCGACCTGCACGGGTGTGAAGTTGGTCAGCGGCAGCCCCGAGACGATCACGTCGTACCGCTGGTCGATGTCGAGCTGCTCGACGTAGGTCTGATGCACGTTCACCTGCGCTGGCCTGGCAGCCAGGTCTGGATGCGTGGTGACGAGATGGCGCAGTCGCGCGGCGAAACGCGGGTTTGCCTCGACGACGTCCAGGTGGCTGGCTCGTGGCAGTTCGGGTATCAGGGTGCGGGTTACCGCGCCGGTCCCGGCACCAGCCTCCAGGACCGCCAGCGGGCGGGGCGCCTGAGCCCGTACGGGATCGGTCAGAGCGCGGGCCAGGGCCTTTCCGCTGGGGGCTATGGCACCCGTGGTGCGCAGATCACGGGCTGCCTCGATCAGGAACATCCAGCCTTCGGCATTGCGCTGCGCCAGAACACGGTCGTGGGAGGTGGTCCAGTCGTTCATGGAATCGACGCTAGAAAGCCGCGCCCGGCATCGGATCAGCCGTTCTGCGGCGGCCTCCCCCTACGAAAGTAGGGGGTGAACATCGCCGACCGCCGGACGGAACGGCGCACCGGTCTGCCTAGCATGGGCCGCGTGAGCAGCAGAGAAGGCCGCAGATGGGCGGCCTACGGGCGTGGCGCACTCGTGGCGTTGTGCGTACTGGCCGCCGCGCTGAACGACATGTCGTTCGACGGGCGCTACCTGGCCCCCGTCGTCACCGCGGCGCTGGTGTGCGGAACGGCCCTGCTCGTGCCCCGGCTGCGCTGGCCGGTCGCGCCGCTGTTGGTCACCGTGGCCACGGCGTGGTGGGGATGGCCGTTGCTGCCGTTGCTGGCAGTCGCCCTGTTCGACCTGGCCGTGGATCGCCGGGCGAAGGTGGCGGTGGGATGTGCCGTCGCCGCTCTGGGCGCCAACCTGCTCAGCTACCGGGCCACCTCCCTGTGGACGGCGCAGTCCTACGCGTCCACGCTGCTCCTACCAGTGCTGGCCGTGCTCGTCGGGCTGTGGATGGGTGGCCGGCGCCGCCTGGTCCAAGCACTGGCAGCCGACGTCGAGCACCTCCGCATCGAGTCGCAGCTGCGCGAGGAAGCTGCCCGCATCGCGGAACGGTCCCGCATCGCAGCCGAGATGCACGACGTCCTGGCCCACCGCCTGAGCCTGATCGCGCTGCACACCGGCGTGCTGGCCACCAAGGGCGACATGCTGCCCGCACCGGTCGTCGAACGACTCGGTCTGCTGCGTACGGCGTCCGTCGAAGCCCTCACCGATCTGCGCGACGTTCTCGGTGTGCTGCGCGACCCCGACGCCACGCCGACCGGCACCGCGCTCACGCCGGTGATGAGGGACGTAGGGGAACTGGCGGACGAGGCCCGCGCCGCCGGCCAGCACGTCGAGCTGACCACCGACGGCCTTCCCGAACAGGCTCCCACCACCCACCGCCTGGCCGTGCACCGCGTCGTCCAGGAAGCACTGACCAACGCCCGCAAGCACGCCGACGGTGCTCCGGTGGCCGTACGCATCGACTACCGGCCGCCCGCCACCCTCGTCGAGGTCACCAACCCTTCTGGCACTCCCCGCACGGACACCGTCGGCAGCGGCTACGGACTCGTCGGCCTGCGCGAACGCGTCACCGCACTCGGCGGCCACCTGAACGCCGGACCGGCAGGCGCGGGCGCCTGGCGCGTGGCCGCCCACATCCCCCACCCCCTCGGCATCGAGCAGAACGGCACCCCCACATGATCCGCGCCATGATCGTCGACGACGATGCCCTGGTC
>NZ_VJZC01000489.1 GCF_009377185.1 Streptomyces spongiae | reverse complement strand
GTAGGGGACGTAGCGCGTGGGGGTGGACGGGTCGGTCGCCGTGGCGCGGGAGTTGAGGGACTCGGGGTCGGTGCCGTGCCAGCGGCCGGTGGTGAGGCGGTCCTCCAGGGTGTGCAGGGCGGCGAGTTGTTCGGCGGGGCTGAAGGTGCAGTGGCCGGCGTTGTCGACGTACGCCTGACGCAACAGGCCCGAGGACCCCGCGGCGGTGACCGCCCGCCGCAGGGCGCTCTCCGTCTGGACGGGGACGAGGGCGTCGCCGATGGTGTGGACGGAGAGCTGGGGTTTGGTCAGCTCGCCGGTGAAGGAGCTGGTACGGCTCATCCACGCGACGGCGTCCGGGTCGGCGCTGATGCGCGGGGCGCGGTTGAGGGTGGCCAGGTCCGCCTTCAGGGACAGGCCCGCCTTCTTGTACAGCTCGGTGACCTCCTTGCGGACGGAGGACTTGCCGAGCAGTTTCGCGTAGTCGACCCCGGTGTTCCAGGACATGTTGCCGCCCGCCCGGACCTCGGCCTCCTGCCGCCGGTTGAACGCGGCGATCTTCAGCAGGCCCTTGACGGCCTCGTACTGGTTGGCCTGCTGGGCGTCCCAGTCGGTCTCGGCCGGGCGCGGTTGCGTCGGCTGGTTCCAGACCGGGATGTTGTGCAGGGCCGCGGCCAGGGCGATCCGGGCGCGCCCGGTGGCCGTCGACTGCGCCGAATCCACCACGGCCGTCAAGGCGTTCGCCGCGTCGGTGGCGGCCGCCTGGTCGGGCAGGTCGGTCAGGGGGACGTCGGAGCCGGGCGCGAGGAGCGACTTGAGGGCGAAGACGGGGTCGAGGGTGTTGTTCCAGTTGGCGACGCCGCCGTGGACGAGACCGCACAGGGACAGCGAACCGTCGACCCGGTCCGCGTCGCGCTCGGCGATCGCGGTGGTGACCAGTCCGCCGTACGACCGGCCCCAGGCGAGGGTGCGACGGGCGGTGCCGAAGCGGTCGGTGAAGGCGCTCAGGGTGGCGAGCTGGTCGGGGACCGCGTCCGTCACCGCCCAGCCCGTGGTGGCGTACGAGGAGCCGATGAGCGCGTAGCCCTTCGCCAGCAGGAGGGCCTTCGTGGCGGCGTCCGACGCGTTCTGGGCGGGGTTGGGGGAGCCCGCCTGGGTGTAGCCGTGGCTGAAGAGCAGGACGGTGCCGTTCCAGTCGGCGGGCACGTCCATCATGTACGTGGCGCCCGAGGGGAGTTGGCCCTCGATGTGGCTCGTGTCGGCGGTGGCCGCCGTGGCGGTGGTGGGTAAGGCGGTGACGGCGAGCAGGAGGGCGGCCGCGCAGGCGGTGCGACGTGCGGCGCGGGTACGGGAGCGGGGTGTCATGCGGAGATCTCTTCCGTGTGGGGGGCGGGGTTGCGTTCGGCGGTGTCGGCGAGGGACGTCCGACTGGTCTCGCGGACGAACAGGACGGTCAGCGCGGTGATGAGGGAGCCCCCGCACACCAGCAGCGCGACGGGTGTGCCGCCCCCGCTCCCGGCCACCAGGCTGCCGGCGATCATCGGGGAGAAGCCGGCGCCGATGAGGGTGGCGCCCTGGTAGCCGAGGGAGGCTCCGGTGTAGCGGACCCGGGTGCCGAACATCTCGGTGAGCAGGGCGCCCAGCGGCCCGTACATCGTGGACTGGGCGACGCCGTGGCCGAGGACGACAGCGAGGATCAGCAGTCCGGGCGACTTCGAGTCGACGAGCGAGAGGACGGGGAAGGCGAGCGCGGCCGATGCGAGGGCTCCGGCGAGGACGACCGGGCGGCGGCCGATCCGGTCGGAGAGCGCGGAGGCGCAGGGCAGCACTACGAGGGCGACGCACGCGGAGACGGTCAGCGCGGTGAGTACCTGCGGGCGTGCGTACCCGATGCCGGTGGCGTACGCGATCATGTAGCTGGTCAGCAGGGACTGGGCGGTGAAGGCGCCGATGCCCACGCAGCAGGCCAGCAGCAGGGGGCGCGGGCGGCGCAGTACGTCGAGGATCGGCAGCCGGGCTTCGGCGCTGTCCTTCTTCACCTCGGCGAAGAGCGGGCTCTCGACGACCTTGAGCCGGACGAAGAGCCCGACACCCAGCAGGACGACACTGAGCAGGAACGGCACGCGCCAGCCCCAGGCGGCGAACTGGTCCCTGGGCATCGCGACCACGAAGGTGACGACGAGCGAGGACAGCAGGGAGCCGAGCGGTGCTCCCATCTGCGTGAAGCTGGACCACAGGCCCCGGCGCCGTTCACCGGCGTGCTCGACGACCATGAGGGTGGCGCCGCCCCATTCGCCGCCGATGGCGATGCCCTGGAGGACGCGCAGGGTGATGAGCAGGACGGGCGCCCAGACGCCGATCGCGTCGTACGTGGGCAGCAGGCCGATGAGGAAACTGGCGCCGCCCATCAGGCCCATGGTGAGCAGCAGCATGGACTTGCGGCCGAGCCGGTCGCCGAAGTGCCCGAAGATGATGCCGCCGAGCGGCCGGGCGACGTAACCGGCGGCGAACGTGCCGAAAGCGGCGATGGTGCCGACGGCCGGGTCGGCGCCGGGGAAGAACAGTTCGCCGAAGACGAGGGCGGCGACGGTCCCGTAGACGAGGAAGTCGTAGAACTCCACGGCGGTACCGAGCAGCCCCGAGAGGGCGACCCTGCGGAGCTGCCGGGTTCGTTCGGGGGCCGTGGACGGTGATGCGACGGGGGACGTGGGCATCGCGGTCTCCCTTGACCGGGGGAAGGACACCGCGAACTTAGGCGCCAGAGTGACCATCGTCAAGAAAGTGCACAACATTGTTGGATGAGGGGATTGAGTCAGGGGACCGTCGCGCCCGGCCGCAAAAGGGACTGCTGTAGGTTGCAAGCACCTGGTGGGGGGCGCCTCCGCGGCGCCGGCGGCGGCCCCTGATCGGCCCAAGGAGAAAGAGGGCAAGCACCCATGACCACCACGCGCGGAACCTCCGTGGAGATCCCCACCCCGGACGGCACGGCCGACGCCTACCTGGCCTCCCCCGACGACAACTCCCCGCATCCGGCGGTGCTGTTCTACATGGACGCCTTCGGACTGCGGCCCCACCTGAAGAAGATGGCCGACCGCCTCGCCGAAGCCGGCTACACCGTGCTGGTCCCCAACCTCTTCTACCGCCACGGCCCGGCACCCGTGTTCGACCTGCCCGACTTCATCGACCCCCAGGAGCGCCCGAACCTCTGGGAGCAGATCGCCCCGGTGATGCAGTCACTCACGCCCGAGCCCGCGATACGCGACGCCGGTGCCTACCTCGACTGGCTGGCCGGCCGCCCCGAGGCCGCCGACGGGCCGGTCGGCATCACCGGGTACTGCATGGGCGCCCGCCTGGCCCTGCGTACCGCCGCGGCCCACCCGGAGCGGGTGGCCGCCGCGGCCGGCTTCCACGGCGGCGGCCTCGCGACCGACGACCCCGACAGCCCCCACCTGCTGGCCGACCGCGTCACCGCCGAGCTCTACTTCGGCCACGCCGACCAGGACCACTCCCTGCCGCCCGAGCAGATCGAACGCCTCGACAAGGCCCTCACCGAGGCGGGCGTCCGTCACCGCACCGAGGTCTACTCCGGCGCGCTGCACGGCTACACCCAGGCCGACACCGCCATGTACGACGCCGAGGCGACCGAACGGCACTGGACGGCACTGCTGTCGCTCCTGAGCCGCTCTCTGTGACCGTTCCCCGCCGCCCCTCTCCGGGCGGCGGGGGGCACCGCAGGTCACCGCAGGAAGACCAGCTCCACGGCGACCAGGACGTCCACGACGGCGCACCACTCGGCGAACGCGCGGGACACGATGCCCCTCAGCCGGGCGAGCAGCAGATGGGCGAAGTCCCAGACCCCGTGGAGGAACCAGCCCGCCGCCACCAGCCAGCGGCCCACCTCCGGATCCACCGCCAGACCGGTCAGGGCGAGGGCGCCGAAGACGAGCGCTCCCGCGGCCTGGATCCCCCAGGTGACGCGCCCGTGCGGCGCCCCGCGGACCGTCCCCCAGAGCAACACGGCCAGCGCGACGCCGACCAGGACATGGGGCGGCGAGAGCGCGTCCTGAGCCTGGAGGGCGAGCGTGACGACGACCCCCGCCCCGAGCACCGGCCACGTCACCCGGGGGTTCCCGGCCTGGCTGATGACCACGTACAGCAGGGGGAGCAGAGGCAGGAACTCCCCGTAGCCGGCGACCGCGTCGTTCAGGTCCCCGGAGTCGCTCCCGAAGAGGGCGATCATGAGGGCGAGGGCCAGCGCGGTGGGCCAGCGGTGCGTCAGCGCGTGGAGCCCGCGGCGCGGAGCGGGAGCCGCGCCGGAGGCCGTGGCCGGCAGTGTCGCGGGTGTCGTGGCAGGGGGCTGTTCGGGCATGGCGGGTCTCCTGATGTGTGCGCGGGTGACGTGTGCCGTGTGTCGTTCCGTGTCCGCACGGCGACCTGCTCCCGCTTACCGGGGCGGGGTATCTCCCCACGCCCCAGACTCGATGAGGTGAGGCGGCGTCAGTAGTGCCGAAGCCGCACGTCCGCGTGTGCCGTTGTCACGTCCTCGCATGACATCCGTCATACGAGGAAGCCGTCGCACGGCACTCCGCCACGCCGCCCGGCCGCTGCCACAATGACCGGGTGCATGACGGGGTGAGCGATCGTGCGGCGGGACTGACGAGCTTCCGGCGGTACACCTGGTGGGCCGTGCCGGGCACCACGGGGGCCGTGCTGGTGCTCCTGGTCGGTTCCTGGATCGTGGACGCGGACCTGCCCGCCTGGGCCCGCGCCCTGGCCGTCGCGGCCCTGGCGACCGAGACGACGGCGAGCGTGGTGCTGCTCGGCGGACGGCTGGCCCAGGGGCCGGGGGACGACGAACGTCCCGAACTCCCGTCCGCCGGCTGGCTGTCGGCCGCTGCCACGGCCACGGTCGTGCTCGCCGTGCTCCCGCTGGCCTGGCGCAACTACGGGCTGTGGGCGGTCGCGCCCGCGGTGACCGTGGCGATCGGCGCGACGTACCTCCGGGCGGGCACCCGGCGGTGGCTGATCGGCGGCGCCACGGTCCTCGCCGTCGTGCCGGGTGGCGCCGTGAGTCTGGCCCAGGGCGACGGGGAGTTGGCGTACGCCGCGCTGTTCCCGGCCGGGCTGGTCGCGTTCACCGTGTGGATGGTGCTCGGACCCCTCTGGGCGTGGGACGTCGCGGGGCGGCTGGACCGGGCGCGCCGACTGGAGGCGGAGCTGGCGGTCAAGGACGAGCGGCTGCGGTTCGCCGCGGACCTGCACGACATCCAGGGCCACCACCTCCAGGTCATCGCGCTCAAGAGCGAGCTCGCGGCCCGGCTCGCCGAGGTGGACCCGGCACGGGCCGCCGCGGAGATGCGGGAGGTGCGGCGGCTGTCCGCGGACGCCCTGCGCGACACGAGGGCCGTGGTGCACGGATACCGCCGTACGACACTGGACGACGAGATCGCGGGCGCGGTCCGGGTGCTGGCCGCGGCCGACATCGACGCCCGGATGGTGCTCGACCCCACGGCCGCCCGCACGGACCTCGCCGACTCCGCCCGCCACCTGCTGGGCCTGGTGATGCGCGAGTCCATCACCAACGTGCTCCGGCACAGCCACGCCCGGCACGCCGAGGTCGACTACCGCGTCACCGGGAGTCTCGCCCGGCTGCGGGTGAGCAACGACGGCGCCGACGCGCATCCCGCGGGCGCGGCGGGCACCGGACTCACCGGCCTCGGCGAACGACTGCGCGCCGCCGGCGGTGAGTTGACGTGGGCCCGGGACGGCGACCGCTTCGTGCTGGTGGCCTCGCTGCCGACCGCCTCCACGACGTCCTCGGCGTCCACGACGCCCTCGGCGCTCCCGGAGAGCGGAGCGACCCGATGATCCGGCTGCTCATCGCCGACGACGAGGATCTCCTGCGCAGTGCCCTGGCCGCCCTGCTGGCGCTGGAGGACGACCTCACAGTGGTGGCCGAGGCGTCCACCTCCACCGACGCGGTACGGCTCGCCCGCGAGCACCGCCCGGACATCGCCGTGCTCGACCTGGAGATGCCGCCCACCGACGGGCTGCGCGCCGCCGAGGAGATCCGGGCCGCCGAACCGCACACCCTGGTCGTCATGGTCACGCGGCACGCCCGCCCCGCCGTCCTGCGCCGCGCCCTGTCCGCCGGCGTACGCGGTTTCGTCCCCAAGACCACGCCCGCCGCGCGCCTGGCCGAGATCATCCGCGACATCGCCGCCGGGCGCCGCTACGTCGACCCCGACATCGCCGCCTCCGCGCTCACCGAGGACGACTGCCCGCTGAGCGACCGCGAACTGGAGGTCCTGCGCGCGGCCCGCACGGGGGCGTCGGTCGCCGAGATCGCCACCCAGGTCCACCTGGCGCCGGGCACGGTCCGCAACTACCTCTCCGCCGCGATGTCCAAGCTGGGCGCCTCCACCAGGCACGCCGCCGCTCACCACGCGTGGCAGCAGGGATGGATCTGAGCGGGCGGCGACCGTTCCGAGAGCGTGGCCCGCGCGATCAGTACACGTCCCGCACGTACCGCTTGTCCGCCGCCAGTTGCTTCACGTACGCGGCGGCCTCACCCTCGCTCATCCCGCCGTGCGTGACCGCGACGTCCCGCAGCGCCCGGTCCACGTCCTTGGCCATGCGGGAGGCGTCACCGCAGACGTAGAAGCGGGCGCCGTCCTGGAGCCAGTGCCACAGTTCGGGGCCGTGCTCGCGCATCCGGTCCTGGACGTAGACCTTGGCGCGCTGGTCGCGGGAGAAGGCCGTGTCGAGCCGGGCGAGGACCCCGTCCTCCAGGAAGCCGGTCAGCTCGTCCTCGTAGTAGAAGTCCGTGGCCCGGTGCTGTTCGCCGAAGAACAGCCAGTTCGGCGCCCGGTGGCCGAGAGCGCGCCGCTCCTCGAGGAAGCCGATGAAGGGCGCCACTCCGGTGCCGGGGCCGACCATGATCATGGGGGTCGAGTCGTCCGCCGGAGGCCGGAAGTGCGGGGAGCGCTGCACGAAGACCGGGACCTCCATGTCCGGTTCGCCGTCCGCGAGGAAGGGCGAGCAGACCCCGCCGCGCGGGCGCCCGTGCAGGTTCTCGTACCGCACGACCGACACCGTCAGCGAGATCCGGTGCGGGTCGACGAGCGGGCTCGACGAGATGGAGTACTGGCGGGGCTGGAGCCGTTTGAAGACGTCGGCCCACTCCTGCGCGGAGGCGCGCACGGCGTACTCCGCGACCACGTCCACGGCCTGCCGTCCCCAGGACCACTGGGCGAACCCGTCCTTGTTGTCCGGACGCAGCAGCTTCTTCAACTCGCGGTTGTCGCGGGCGCGTTCGGAGACGAACCGGAGCAGGTCGGAGGAGATCCGCGTGATGTCGAGGTGCCGGTGCAGGGCCTCGGCGAAGGGGATTGCGCCGACTCCGTTCACCTGAACACCCGTCGAGCCGTCCAGGCCGGTCACCGCCAGCCATTCCGCCACGAGGCCCAGGGAGTTGACCGGCCGCACACCGAGAGCGTCCCCCGCTTCGTACGTCAGGGGCGTGCCGCTGGTGTCGAGGGTGAACCGGCGTACCTCCTTGCCCGCGCCGGGCAGGCTGAGCATCCGGTTGTCGACCAGGCGGGCGGTGGTGGGCGCGGGCTTGGCG
>NZ_VJZC01000488.1 GCF_009377185.1 Streptomyces spongiae | reverse complement strand
GGCTGCATCGGGGTGGTGCGGTCACCACGGGGACGTTCACGGGGCATGTGGCGCGGTTCTCGGCGGAGCCGATGGACGCGGTCTTCCAGGGGTGGCTGTATGAGCCGGAGTTGCCGCCGTTGCCCTCGCCGGGCGGGACGCGGTTTCCGGCGCGGCCCTCTTATCCGCCGACCAACTCGTAGGGACTGCGCTGGGTTCGTTGTCATCTGCGGGTGCATTGTGGCTGGTCGCGCAGTTCCCCGCGCCCCTAAAAACGGGGCGCGGGTGACCCTTCAGCTGTTCGGGACCCTCAGCTTGTCCCAGCTGACCTTGCCCGGGATTCCGTCCGCGTCCTTGCCCTTGAAGCCGAGTTTTTGTTGCCAGGCCGCGTAGGAGCGGCGGTCGGACTCGGTCCAGTCGGGGCTCGGGCCCTCCTCGTAGCGGCCGCAGCCCTCGGCGACCAGGCGGCGGCCCATGGCCGTGATGACCGGGGACTTGCGGCCGATGTGGAAGAAGCCGCTGCCGGGGAACGGCTCGTACTTCGGCTTGGGCGGCTTCGGGTCGGCGGGTGCCGGCTTCGTCGAGCCGCCCTTGCCGTCCAGCCGCTCGGCGACGCGCTTGCGCATGCCGTCCATGGTGAAGCCGCGCGGGTCCACCTTGCCCGGCTGCCATTCCTTGTGGCCGATGACGGAGCGCTCGGTCCAGCCGTGGTGGCGGCAGATCGCCGCGGCGACCTTCTCGATGGCCTCTTTCTGCACCTCGGGCCAGGGGTCCTTGCCGTCACCGAGGTTGATGCACTCGAAGCCGTAGAAGTGCCGGTTGCCGTCGGTGTCGGCCTCGTTGTCGGCCGGCAGCCTCGTCTCGTTGACCACGGCGCGCAGGACGTCGCTGTCGCCGGAACCGGCGTGGTTGGCGCGGCCGTTGCCGACGAGGTGGATCTCGCCCTTCTTGTCGATGACGCCGTGGCAGAGGGGGCCGGGGAGGCTGGAGTGGCCGTTGTAGCAGATGTTCACGGAGTTCTGGGTGCCGGAGGTGACGGTGTGGTGGATCATCACGCCGTTGACCGGGCCCCAGGGGCC
The DNA here is from genome assembly GCF_009377185.1 of Streptomyces spongiae. Lineage (GTDB taxonomy): Bacteria > Actinomycetota > Actinomycetes > Streptomycetales > Streptomycetaceae > Streptomyces > Streptomyces spongiae. The sequence continues at coordinate 6,561 of NZ_VJZC01000488.1, read as the reverse complement.
CTTGGTGTTGCGGTTGTGGGTGCGCCAGCTGCGTACCTCGTGGACCTTCAGTCCCTCCGCACGCAGGATCTCCACCATCTTCGATGCGCTCAGTGGCTTCGCCATGGTTGTTACCGGTCTCCTTCCGCGGCGGCTTCCGCCTCGGATGTGGTCTGTGATCGCCCGCCGGACGGGTCGGACTCCGCCGCCCGCTCCTCACGGCTGGCCTGTGCCTCGGCCGCGAGTGCCGCCTCGTCCGCGGCCGGGACGCTGCTCGCCAGCGATCCGAAGGCGTAGCGCAGGTCGACGGGGCTGCCCTCGCCCTTGATCAGGGCCAGCGGGGCGAAGTGGCGGGCGATACCGGCCGGGCCCTGGAGCAGCGGACGGCGTGCCGGGTCGGCCGGCCATTCGACGCGGCCGGTGGCGGTACGGGCGGGGATGATCCAGTGGTCGCCGGTGCGGTACGCGCCGCTCTTGGCGAAGTACACCTCGATGCCGTCCTCCAGGGGCAGCCACTCCCCCTCGGTGACGGGGACCGCGCCTGCCTTCAGCGATGTCGTACGGCCCTTGCGCCTGGGGCCCTCGTGGTGGTCCCAGCGGCGCAGGAACGGGTGGAGGTCGGGCAGCCGGCCGACGCCCGGCTCCGGCTCGGCGGACAGGCGGACGCGGCGGCCGGGCAGGTCCAGCTCCTCGACCCGCAGCAGCGGCAGGGCCTCCAGGCGGGAGGCGTACGCGGTGTCGGTGAACTCCACGTGGTCGCCGACGTCCAGGTCCAGCTTGTCGTCGTGCCCGAGGGACGCCAACTGCACCCAGGTGCCGTCGAGTTCGTCGACCGGGAAGACGACCGAGCCGTTCTCGCGGGACCACTTGAAGGTGGCGTCCTTCGCCTCGCCGCCGGCGTGGACCTCGACCCGGTACAGCTGGTTCTCCGGGCCGCGGTAGCGGGCGTCGGGCTTGACCAGGCAGGGGTCCTCGTCGGCGTGGTCGGGCCGCTCGCTGCGGGCGGCGAGCCGGGCCGAGGAGGCCGCCTGTCCCTTCGCCCACCGGTCGAAGGCCGCGCGGACGATGTCCTTGGAGGGGTCGGTCTCCTCGATCTCCAGCGCGGCGAGGGACAGCGGCAGCACCTGCCAGACGACCTTCACGCGGGCGGCGGTGTCGGGCATCGCCGCTCCGAGGGCGACCTCGCGCAGCGCCGGGTCCTCGGCCGCGGTGACGGAGCGCTCCCACACGTTCAGGTAGACCAGGAACGGCGACTGGGCGGGCGAGGGCAGCCGGTCGCCGGGCTTCTCCGGGTCGCGGTGGCCGTCGGGCTGGTCCCAGTAGGTCCAGTACGCGGGCGGCTCGGCGGTCTCCTGCTCCTCGGCGTCCTCGTCCGGTACGGGGGTGCCGGGCGCCGGGCGGGACGCGTCGCACAGGATGCCGTCGACGTAGTAGCGGCCGCCGTGGATGTGGAGGGTGTCGATGTCGTGCCGGCCGCCCATGTAGTCGATGCGGAAGCCGCACGCCTTACGCGGCCCGCCGTGCTGTCCGATCAGGTCAGCGGCGAGGGTGCGGGCCTGGTGGAGCTGGATCGCGGTCTGCTCGTTGGTGTCGGCGTCGAGCTGGACGCGGCCCTGCTGGGCGACGACCGCCGAGTAGTGGCGTTCCGGACGGAAGGTGAGGCGGGACAGGTCAGCGTGCATGGAAGGGGTCCCCCTGGTTGAGGATGGTGCGATTCAGGAGTGTCAGTGGGTACGGCTCACGCGGCCGGGCGGGTTCAGACGCGGCTCGGGAGTCCGGGGTGGCTCATGTCACGAAGAAGATCCCGGCGTCGGTGCCCGCGGGCGTGTACTCCGCGAGCCGCGCCCGCAGGCCGTCCTCGCGCTGCGGGCGGTACAGGTCGTGGAAGGCGCCCATCTCGGCACCGTCGTCCGAGCCGCGCCGGATCTCCTCGGCACACCGGTTGGCCAACTGCCCGTACCAGGGCGTCCCGTAGCGTTCGGAGGCGAACAGCGGCCGTACGCGGGCCGCCTGGGCGGGCCCTGCCAGGTCGGGTTGGCAGCGGTACCGGCGGGGCGTACGGGACCCGGCGGGGACGTACGAGTAGCGCAGGCAGCCGATGCCGCGGCGGGCCACGTGGAGCTTCCCCGTGAGGATCGAGTTCTCGGCGATCTTCACGGCGTGGGTGTGGATCTCGCCGATGACGGTCGTGCGGTGCAGGTGGAGCACGGCGTGGGCGTGGCGGCAGTCCGGGGCGGAGAGGGCCTCGCGGTCGGTGCCGGTGGCGTCGAGGACGCTGTCGCGGAGGTGGATGTCGAGGGGGTCCTCGCTCACCTCGTCGCCGATGACCTCGATGGTGCCGAGGACGCTGTGTTCGATCTGGAGGCAGGCGGTGGTGCGTTCCAGGACGATGCTGGGTTCCTCGGGTGAGTGCGGCTCGCACTCGGGCTCGAGGGACCAGCCGGGTACGAGGGTGCTGTGGCGGACGACGACGGAGCCCATAGGGCCGGTGACGTTGATGCCGCGTCCGGCGACGAGGAGCCCGTCGAGGACGATGCGCGGCCGCTCGTGCGGGGCGCAGTCGTCGGCGACCGCGCGGATGTTGAGGGCGTCCGGGCGGTTGCTGTACCAGTCGAGGAGGCGGATGACCGGCCGGGTGCCCTCGGCGGCCCGGAGTTCGAGGCGGTCGCCGGGGTCGAGGTCGAAGTCCAGCTGCTCCTGGTAGGCGCCGCTGTGGGTGATCTCGATGATCCCCTCGGGGCCGGTCCGGCCCGCGCGGCGGTCGTGCTGCCAGGCCCGGTAGGCGTCCATGATCTGCCGGAACCGCTCTCCCGGGCCGACCCGGTAGAAGGTCGCGTCCATGGGGGTCCCCCCGCTCGAGCGAAGCCGAGAGTGGGGGAGGGGCACGCGGTCGTCGCGCTCGTACTCGCCGCCGCCCAGGTCGGCGGCGAACGCGTAGTGGTAGTCCACCCACACGCCCTGCCGGGGCGCGGACCGCGACCCGAACGCGATCCGGCCGAGCTCGGGGTCGACGGCCACCTGGCCCCTCTTGGGCCGGTAGCGCCAGTCGGAGAGGTCGGCGACGACGATGTCGGCGGGCGGTACGGGCTGGTCCTCGCCGTCGCGGCGGATGACGAGGCTCTTGCCGGGGCCGTAGTAGTCGGCCAGGCGGTCGTGGAGCAGACGGCGGGTGATGAACCCCGGCACGTTGTCGACCGTGGCGAGGTGGGTGGGAGACGGCTCCGGGACCGGCTTGGTGACCAGCGGGGTGTCGTTGCCGAGGATCGAGAAGGTGTAGAGGTTGCGGGCCCGGTCGATGCAGTACGCCGGGGACGACGTCAGCGCGTACGCCTTGAGCCGCCACACGAAGAGCCCGACCCCGGCCGGGGTCCAACCGCCTTGTGTGCGGCTGGAGTCGGCGCGGCGGACGTCGGCCGTGCGGGCCGCCGTGTCGAACGGTCCGCCCGCGAGGGCGAGCGCGGAGCCGTCGCGGAGGTCGACGAGACGGCCCCGTCCCCCGCGGTGGGCTCCCCCGGTGCCGTACAGCTTCACCGGCTGGGTGTGGGCCACGTGCCGGGACAGTTCGACGGCGCGTGCGGGCCAGCCGGTGACCCGCTCGGAGATCTCCTCCAGGAGGTGGAGGGTGCCCTTGCGGCGGCGGCCCGCGACGGTGGCCGCGACGTCGGCGCGCGGGGCGACGGCCTCGGCGAGTTCGGCGCGGCCGCCGGTGTGCAGGCCCGTGGTGAGGACGCGTTCGTAGCCCGGGAGGGTGCGGTAGCCGACGAGGTCGCCGAGGTACGGCAGCACCCAGGGCGCCGCGGTCTCCACGAACAGGTCCTCGTAGCCCTGGGCCACGCCGTCGCGGACGCGGTCGAGCTGTTCGGCGATCACGGCGAGCAGGGCGCGCAGCGGTTCGCCCTCCTCGGCGTCGCGCAACAGGTGCCAGCGGGGCAGCAGTTCGGCGAGCCCGTCGGGTTCCCTGGACGTGGCCGGGGCTGCCGTCTCGTACGGGATGTCCGGGGACATCACTTGACCTCCGTCAGAATCAGGGTGTCCGCGGCCTTCGGCGACAGCAGCGCGAGCTGGGCCGGGCGGATGCCGCGGAAGACGAGCACCGTCCGGCCCCTGGCCAGGCGCCGGGTGTCGGTGATGTCGGGGTTGAGGCGCAGGAGTTCGGCGAGCGGGACGCCGTACCGGGCGCTGATCGAGGAGAGCGTCTCGCCGTCCTTCGCGCGGACGGTGTGGGTCTTCTCGTCGTACGTTGCCGGGTGGGCCGGGACCGTCGCCCTCGGTGGGCCCGGGCGGGTGAGCAGCGCGGTGAGCTCCTCGGGGGTGGCGGACGCGGGGACGCCGGTGAAGACGTCGACGTCCACGTAGTCGACGCCGGGCACGGTGTGGGCCGTGGCGAGGACGTCGGAGAGTCGGGCCGGCCGCCCCAACTCCCGTCCCTCGAAGCCCAGCCGGCGCAGGAGGGCCTGGCGCAGGCGTGGCTCGACGATCTCCCAGGCGTGGTCCGGGGCGACCTTCACCTTGGCGGCGACGAGGAGCAGGACCAGTTCACGGATGTCCACGCGGACGGGGAGGTTGCTGTCGCCGTACTCGGTGAGGGCGCCGCGCAGGGCCCTCAGGGTGTCCGAATCGCCGTCGATCGGCACGTCGTCCGTGCCCGCGACCGTCACGTGCAGCACGCGGCGCCGTCCGTTGAAGAGTTCGCGTGCGGCGGCGCGGCCGATGCCGGCGCGGGAGCGAGCGAAGTCCTCGTAGTCGGGGGCGGAGACCAGGCGGTCGAGGGCCGAGACGGCGAGCGGGATCGTACGGCGCGTCTGGCCGGGGCCGTCGGCGTCGGCGCCTCCCGTGGCCGGGCGCGGGTTGGTGACCTGGCTGACGCCGAGCGGCCGGGTGAGCGGCTGGGTGATCCGGTCGGCGGCGACGTTGGCGGCCTTGCCGGTGCCGAAGCGGTACCGGGCCCGGACGTTGTCGTGGCCGGTGGGCAGGCGGGCGCCGTGGACGCCGTCGCCGAAGGTGACGGTGGTGCGGCCGTCGGCGGTGGAGCCGGTGATGTAGACGCGCTCGCGCGGGCCGCGTCCGGCGAGGCTGTCGACCTCGTGCCAGAGCACGCCGTCCGCCCGGATCTCCAGCACGGGTGTGGCGCCGAGGGGGTTGTCGTCGGCGAGCCAGGTGAGCGGTGACTGCCACAGCGCGAACGTCTGGTTGACGCGGTCCGAGTCGCCGCTGCCGATCGCCTCCTCCCGGCCCTCGCCGTGGGTGGCCTCGACGACGTTGCCGAGGATGCGGACGGTCTCCCGGCGGTAGCGGTGCGCGAGGTCCGCGGTCAGGGTCAGCCGGGTGTGGACGTGGTCGCCGGGGAGGTGGGGGTCCACGGCCGGGTCGGCGGTGGCGATCGTCACGACCTCGGTGGCCGTCACGCCGGCCACTCCCGGGATGTCGCTGCGCTCGCCGCCGATGATCAGGGTGCGTCCGGGCCGCAACCCGTCGTACAGCTCGGCGAGTTCGATCTCGTTGCCGTGGACGTCCTCGCCGAGCGGCTCGTCCGCCAGGCGCAGGGGCTCGCCCGCCGCGTGCACGGTGGTGTCGCGGATGTGCGAGAGCAGCACGTCGAACTCGTCCAGCCAGGGGGCGGCGAGGGTGAGTTCGGTGCCCCGGCCGGTGATGCCGTAGTTGGAGTAGGCGGCGGTACGGGCGGCGACGACCTGGGTGGTGACGAACGCCAGCTTCTTGTCGCCCGGGATGCCGTTGTCGGCGCCCTTGGCGGGGCGCTGGACGGCGACCCAGCTGCCGACCGTGATGCCGGAGTGCACCGTGTCGAGCTGGAGCACGCGGCGGTTGACGGGGTCGCGCTTGCTCGCGAGGACGACCTCGACGTGGGGCTCGCTGCTGCCCGTCGTGTAGCGGAGGCTGATCTCCTCGTCGCCGAGGTGGAGCGGCTTGGTGTCGCCCGGGCGCAGGGTGACCGGGTCCGCGTCGCCGACGATCACATGGACGAGTCCTTCGTCGTCGGGCCGCGACACGAACAGGTCGTAGTTCGGCAGGCCGTCGCGGAGGTGGGCGGTGACCCCCGGCTCCTGGGAGTCGGTGGGACGGCGGTTCAGCCAGTGCAGGTCGCGGTCCTGGGCGACCCGCGTGGACAGTTCGACCTCGCCCGTGCCCAGGGGGAAGACGACCGGCTGGGTGACGGGCAGGTTCTCGGCGCGCTGGTCGGAGCTGCTGCCCTCGACGTACTGGAACTCCGCCCGGACGGGAACCTTGCCCGCCGTGTCGAACACGACGCGCATGCTGACCAGGACGGCGCCCGTGAGCGGCCAGTCCGCGGTGCGGATGACCCGGCCCCGGTCGTCCTGGACCGGCTTGAGCGGGGCCGTGGCACCGAAGGGCGCGGCCGTGACACGCATCGCGAGCAGGTCGCGCAGGAGCTGCGGGGTGCCGGGGGCCGCGGCCGTGCGCCAGGCCGGGTAGAGGCCGCTCAGACCGGGGTTGAGGGCGGAGAGCAGCCGGGCGGTGTCCGTACCGGGGAGCTGGGCGCGGGTGCCGCCGCGGGGAGCGGGGGCGGAGGCGCGCAGGGCGGGCAGGACGCCGCTCAGGGCC
>NZ_VJZC01000487.1 GCF_009377185.1 Streptomyces spongiae | reverse complement strand
CACCCGGACTCCGGGTGCCGCCCTCTCCTGTGTCCGTCACGCCGCCAGTTTCGCCAGCGCCGCGTCGACGCGGGCCAGTGTCCGCTCCTTGCCGAGGATCTCCAGGGACTCGAAGAGGGGCAGGCCGACCGTGCGGCCGGTGACGGCCACGCGGACCGGGGCCTGGGCCTTGCCGAGCTTCAGGCCGTGGGTCTCGCCCGCCGCCAGGACGGCCTCCTTCAGGGAGTCCGGCGAGGTCCAGTCGGCCGACTCCAGCTTCTCGCGGGCCGTGCGCAGCAGGGCGTCCGAACCCTCCTTCATCGCCTTCGTCCAGCTCGCCTCGTCGAAGGCCGGCTCGGGGAGGAAGAGGAAGTCGACGTTGTCGGTGATCTCCGAGAGGACCTTCAGGCGGCTCTGTGCGTGCGGGGCGATCGCCTGCCACTTGGCCTCGTCGAAGTCCTCGGGCGCCCAGGGGGCGAACGGGGCCTTCAGCCAGGGGGCGCAGCGCTCGGTGAAGTCCTTCACGTCGAGCAGGCGGATGTGGTCGGCGTTGATCGCCTCGCACTTCTTGAGGTCGAAGCGCGCCGGGTTCGGGTTCACGTCTGCCACGTCGAAGGCCGCGACCATCTCGTCCATGCTGAAGACGTCCCGGTCCGCCGAGAGCGACCAGCCCAGCAGGGACAGGTAGTTGAGCAGTCCCTCGGGGAGGAAGCCGCGCTCGCGGTAGAGGTTCAGTGAGGACTGCGGGTCACGCTTGGAGAGCTTCTTGTTGCCCTCGCCCATGACGTACGGCAGGTGACCGAAGGCGGGGGTCTGCTTGGCGATGCCCAGTTCGGTCAGGGCCTTGTAGAGGGCGATCTGGCGCGGGGTGGAGGAGAGCAGGTCCTCGCCGCGCAGGACGTGGGTGATCTCCATCAGCGCGTCGTCGACCGGGTTGACGAGCGTGTAGAGGGGGGCGCCGTTCGCGCGGACGATGCCGTAGTCCGGCACGTTCTCCGGGGTGAACGTCAGCTCGCCGCGGACCAGGTCGGTGAAGGTGATCGTCTCGTCGGGCATGCGGAAGCGGACGATGGGCGCGCGGCCCTCCGCCTCGTACCCCTCGACCTGCTCGGCGGTCAGCTCACGGCAGTGGCCGTCGTAACCGGAGGGCTTGCCGGCGGCGCGGGCGGCCTCGCGGCGCTCCTCCAGCTCGGTCGTGGTGCAGTAGCAGCGGTAGGCGTGGCCGCCGTCCAGGAGCTTCTGGGCGATGTCCTTGTAGAGGTCCATCCGCTGCGACTGGCGGTACGGCGCGTGCGGGCCGCCGACCTCGGGGCCCTCGTCCCAGTCGAAGCCCAGCCAGCGCATGGAGTCAAGGAGCTGCTCGTAGGACTCCTCGGAGTCGCGGGCGGCGTCCGTGTCCTCGATACGGAAGACGAGAGTGCCCTGGTGGTGCCGGGCGAACGCCCAGTTGAACAGGGCCGTGCGGACCAGCCCCACATGGGGGTTGCCGGTGGGCGACGGACAGAAACGTACGCGGACGGGTGCGCTAGCCACGCTTGACTACCTTGTTGGTGAGAGTGCCGATGCCTTCGATGGTGACGGCGACCTCGTCGCCGACACTGAGGGGGCCGACCCCCGCGGGGGTGCCCGTGAGGACCACGTCGCCGGGGAGCAACGTCATGGCCTCGGTGATGTTGACGATCAGGTCCTCGATGGGGTGGATCATCTCGCTCGTACGGCCCAGCTGGCGCTGCATGCCGTTGACCGTGCACTGGATGGTCAGGTCCGAGGCGGCGGCGAGGTCCAGGTCCGTCTCCACCCAGGGGCCCAGCGGGCAGGAGGTGTCGAAGCCCTTCGCCCTGGCCCACTGCTTCTCGCGCTTCTGGACGTCGCGGGCGGTGACGTCGTTGGCGCAGGTGTAGCCGAAGATCACGTCCTGGACGCGTTCGCGCGGGACCTCGCGGCACATGCGGCCGATGACCACGGCCAGTTCGGCCTCGTGGTGCAGTTCGCTGGAGAAGGGCGGGTACTGGATGTCGTCGCCGGGGCCGGCCACCGAGGTCGACGGCTTGAAGAAGGCGAACGGGGCGTCGGGCACCTCGTTGCCCAGCTCGCGCGCGTGCTCGGCGTAGTTGCGGCCGAAGGCCACGACCTTGTTGGGCAGCACGGGCGGCAGCAGCCTGACCTTGCTCAGCGGGACCTTCGTGCCCGAGAGCTCGAATTCCGCGAACGGGATTCCCTTGATGATGTCGAGGACCAGCTCGTCGGGCTTGTCGCCCTCGACCGCGCCGAACGCGACGTTCCCGTCGATGGAGAATCTGGCAATGCGCACGGGATCCCTGCGCCCCTCACTTGAGCCGGCTGGAGTCTGACGCTCCAGGCTAACGCGGCGGGGGGCCGCTGCCCCGCGCATTACGAAGGGCGCCCCGGACGTCTCGGGGACGTCCGGGGCGCCCTTCACAGGCTTTCACTTATCTTCACTCGTCTTCGCTCGTCTTCACGCGGGCGTGACCGCCTGATCACCGAATGACCGGACGGGACCGAAGAACTTCGTACGTGTCCGGACCCGCCCGCATTGAGCAAGTCGCGGTCGCCGCGCGTACTACCCCGCGACGGAGGCCGGGACGGGGACCTCCACGAGGATGGTCCGCCGGGGGTTGGCGGTCTGGGAGGGGAGGTCGACGGAGTGCTCCTGCTGCGGCGTCGCCAGTTCGTCGGCGTCGGTGAGATGCACGAGAGTGGTGCGTCGCGGGTTGGCTATGGTTTGGAACATCATCGTCGTCTTCACTGGTGAACGTGACCTCGTGGTTGCGGGCGCCGGACGGCCTCAAGAGCCGTCCCAGAAGCGCGGGTTGTCGGATTCGCCATCCCTGTAAAGCGTCAGGCTAAACATTCAATTCCCGGGGTAACTCGTGAAGACGGCATGATCACTGTGTGAGTTTCCTCACTGACTAGTAGACCTTTCGGACAATCAGGACCGCCCTCTCGCTCGGGCGAAACGGACATTGTTCACCTGAAGCGCTCATTCCGCTCCCGATCATGGCGACTGGGACACGCTGCGCTGCCCTGCACCTCGCCGCCGTTTGTCCGGTATGCACAGGATCCGCTTACACACAAGGTGACGCTTCGATCACATCGTGTCACGATAGGCACGGGGTCACCCATTGGCCTTGTTGGAGATCCTGCACTGTGCTGGAATTCCACGGACCGCCGCGGAGGAGACCCGGCGCACAGGGGGCGCAACGCAGCGCCAAGTGGCGGCGGGAAGGGGGAGCCAGCGCCGGTCACTCAAGACCAATAGGGGTGCGCGTTCAGGGCGGCCCCAGACGCCGACACCGTCTCGCCGTTCACGCGGAGAGGCGCCTGGTCCAGAGGTTGCGACGCTAGTGCAGGGACGTTTCAAGAGGGATGGCAGCGCTTCGGCGGAGCCGGAGGCGCACGGCGGGACCGACCGCGGTTCCTCGCCCCAGCACGCCCAGAACCCGGGCCCGGCGGAGATCGGCAACGGTGGTGAGCGCTCCGGGCGCACCGGTGCGCCCGCGTCCCCGCCGCCCCCGCCCAAGCCGAAGAGCAGCCCGGGCACGGCCGGTTCGCGAATAGCACTGCGCAACTGGCGCATCTCGACCCGTCTCGTGTCGCTGCTCGCGCTCCCCGTGGTGGCCGCCACCTCGCTCGGTGCGCTGCGCATCAGCGACAACGTGGACGACATCCAGCAGCTCGACAACATGCGGCTGCTGACGGACATGACGAAGCAGGCGACCGAGCTCGCCGCCGCCCTCCAGCAGGAGCGCGACATCTCGGCCGGCCCGCTCTCGGAAGGCGCCTCGGCCAACGACCCCACGATCAAGGGCGTCCGCGACAAGACGGACACGGCCAAGCGGCAGTTCCTGACGGCCACCCAGGAGATCAGCGACGCGACTGAGGAGGGCCGGCTCCCCGGTGTCCGCGACAGCATCGTGGGTATCGCCACCGAGCTGACGAACCTCACCACGGTCCGCCGCGACGCCTACGAGGACCCCAAGAACGCCACGCTGACCGTCGAGGCGTACCACCGGCTGATCACCCAGCTGCTCAACCTCTCCCAGGACATGGCGGAGGCCACCAGCAACCCGGAGATGATCAGCCGCACCCGCGCCCTGGCCGCGTTCTCCACCGCCAAGGAGTACGCCTCCGTACAGCGCGCGATCATCGGTGCCGCGCTGCCCGCGGACCCCGAGAAGTCCGGCGAACTCTCCGAGAGCGACCGGCAGTACGGCCTGTCGGCGCTGACCAGTGAGGGCTCCGAGACCGACAGCTTCGGCAACATCTACGGCCGGGACCGTGCCGAGGAGCTGATGAAGCCGATCAGCGACGGCAGCCCGACCATCAAGGCCGTCGACGACTACGCCAAGCGCGTGCTGGACAACCCCAACGGTCTGCGTTCGCTGGACAAGCGCTCGTACAAGGACTGGGTCGACGACGACTCGGTCAAGATCGAGCAGATGAAGAAGATCGAGGGCTCGCTCCTGGAGGAGATGGAGCAGACCGCCCGCCAGCTGCGGAGCGAGTCCGAGCAAGAGGCGATCATCTCCGGTGCGCTGATCCTGCTCGTCCTCGGTATCTCCCTCGTCGGCGCCTTCGTCGTGGCCCGCTCCATGATCCGCTCGCTGCGCCGACTGCAGGACACCGCGACCAAGGTCGCCCAGGACCGGCTGCCCGAGCTGGTCAAGGCGCTGTCCGAGTCCGACCCCCAGGACGTCGACACGTCCGTGGAGACGGTCGGTCTGCACTCCAAGGACGAGATCGGCCAGGTGGCCGCGGCCTTCGACGACGTGCACCGCGAGGCGGTCCGCCTCGCCGCCGAGCAGGCCCTCCTGCGGGGCAACGTCAACGCGATGTTCACCAACCTCTCGCGCCGCTCCCAGGGTCTGATCCAGCGCCAGCTGTCGCTGATCTCCGAGCTGGAGTCCCGCGAGGCCGACCCGGACCAGCTGTCCTCGCTGTTCAAGCTCGACCACCTCGCCACCCGCATGCGCCGTAACGGTGAGAACCTCCTCGTTCTCGCCGGTGAAGAGCCCGGCCGCCGCTGGACCCGCCCGGTCCCGCTGGTCGACGTGCTCCGCGCCGCCGCGTCCGAGGTGGAGCAGTACGAGCGCATCGAGCTGGCCGCCGTACCGGCCACCGAGGTCGCCGGCCGCGTCGTCAACGACCTCGTGCACCTGCTCGCCGAGCTGCTGGAGAACGCCACCTCGTTCTCCTCGCCGCAGACCAAGGTCAAGGTCACCGGTCACGCGCTGCCCGACGGCCGTGTGCTGATCGAGATCCACGACACCGGTATCGGCCTGTCCCCCGAGGACCTCGCGTCCATCAACGAGCGGCTCGCCTCGCCGCCCACCGTGGACGTCTCCGTCTCCCGCCGCATGGGTCTGTTCGTGGTCGGCCGCCTCTCGCAGCGCCACGGCATCCGCATCCAGCTGCGCCCGTCCGACTCCGGCGGCACGACCGCGCTGGTCATGCTGCCCGTCGATGTCGCCCAGGGCGGCAGGAAGCCCACTCCGGGCAAGCCCGGCCAGCAGGGCATGCCCTCCGGTGGGCCCGCCGCCGCGCAGGCCGCGGCCGGTGCGGCCGCCGCCCGCCGGGGCAACCAGTCGGGGCCCGGTCTCGGCGCGGGTGCCCCCGGTGGCGGTCTGCTCGGTGCTCCTCCGCAGCGCGGGCAGGTGGGCGCCGGACAGGGTCCGCGGGCCGCGCTGCCCGGCAGCGACCAGGACGGCCGTCCGGGCGGGCCCGGTGGACCGCGCGGTCCGCAGGGTGCTCCTCCGGTGCCCCCGCAGGGCCGGCCGACACCGGCCGGTGCCGGTGGGTTCGGCGGTCAGGCGCCGGGTGCCCCGCAGGGCCTGCAGGCCGCCGGGACCGGTGGGCCGCAGAACTTCTTCGACGACTCCCCCGGACGCCAGGGCGGCTTCGGCGGCGGCTCGGGTCCGCGTACTCCGGGCGGCGGCTCGCTCGGCGGCAACAACTTCAGCCCGTCGCGTCAGGGCGGCTTCGGCGAGGAAGCGCCGTCGGCCGACAGCCCCTCCGGCGGCGTGCCTCCCAAGCAGCGCAAGGAACGTTCCGGCAGGCGCCGGCCGCAGCTGCCCGGCCGTGATGGTCCGCGGGCCGAGCTGCCCGGTGGCAACCCGCAGCCGCGCACGCCGAGCTGGAGCGACGAGAACGCGCAGCCGCCGGTGCCGCGCGCCTCGCTGGACGCGCCGCGCGGCCACGAGGACCCCGACTCCACCTCGCAGATGCCGCGCTTCGACAACCGTCAGGGCCCCGGCGCGACCGAGGAGATCCCCCGGATCGACGACCGTCAGGGTCCCGCCGTCACCTCCGAGTTCCAGCGTCCCGACTACGACGCGCCGCGACCCGACCAGCCGCAGAACGACACCGGGCAGTTCGTCCGCTCCGACGTGTTCGGCAGCTCCGCCCCGTCCGCGGCCCCGGACCGCTTCCCGGCGCCGGGCCGTGGGAACCCGCAGGACACCGGCCAGTTCACGACGCCCGACCGCGACGGCTCCGGCACGGGGCAGTTCGCCGCTCCCGGCTACGGGGACCGGCAGGACTCCTCGTCCACCGGCCAGTTCGAGCGTCCCCAGGCGAGCGCCGACTTCGGCGCCCCCCGGCCGCCCATGCCGCAGCGGCCGCCCGTACCCCCGCAGCGGCCCGATGAGGGACGCCGGCCGGGAGACGGGTGGGAGCTGCCGCCCGCTTCGGGCCCCGGTGACGGTCGTACGCCGCTGTACGACACGCTGGAGACCAACTGGTTCCACGGCGGTCAGGCTTCCCAGCCGGCCAACGGCAACGGCGGTCCGAGCAACGCGGGTCCGAGCAACGGCTCCACGCCGTCGCAGGCCCCCGCGGCCGACCGGCGCCCGACCGCTCCGGCTCCTCAGGCATCCTCCGCCTGGCGTGCCAACCCCAACGACGAGCTCGTCCGTCAGGCCGAGCGCGTCCGTCAGCCGTCGGCGGGCGGGGTCACCACCTCCGGCCTGCCGCGCCGGGTCCCGCGCGCGAACCTCGTGCCGGGCACGGCTCAGCAGCAGCAACAGCACCAAACCGGTCCGCAGGTCTCGCGTGCGCCCGATGACGTACGCGGTCGGCTGACCAATCTCCGTCGGGGCATCGCGCAGGGTCGTCAGGCCGGCACCGGCCAGACCGGCAGTTTCCCGAGCCCCACTCACCAGCAGGAGCGTTAGTTGAGCCAGATGAGCCAAGCGGCACAGAATCTCAACTGGTTGATCACCAACTTCGTGGACAACACCCCCGGGGTGTCCCACACCGTCGTCGTGTCCGCCGACGGACTCCTTCTGGCGATGTCCGAAGGCTTTCCCCGTGACCGCGCCGACCAGCTCGCGGCCGTCGCCTCGGGTCTCACCTCGCTCACGGCCGGGGCCTCCCGGATCTTCGAGGGCGGGAACGTGGCCCAGACGGTGGTGGAGATGGAGCGCGGCTTCCTCTTCCTGATGTCCGTTTCGGACGGATCGTCGCTGGCGGTCCTCTCCCATCCCGAGTGCGACATCGGCCTCGTCGGCTACGAGATGGCGCTGCTCGTCGACCGTGCGGGCGCCGTGCTCACACCCGACCTGCGAGCCGAGCTGCAGGGCAGTCTGCTCCACTAGGGCCCGGCCCCCTCAGGACCTGACCCAC
>NZ_VJZC01000486.1 GCF_009377185.1 Streptomyces spongiae | reverse complement strand
GGGTTGAGGGTGGTTGCCATTCGATTGCTCCGCTCTCGGTGCACAGTCGGGGGCGGGGTCGTGCATGGCTCGTCTCTCGCGCCAGAAGACGCCTACCTGCCTACTGGCGGGTACGGAGACCTCGTACGGGGGAGGTAGCGAGGCCGCCTGGTACCGAACAGCTATCGCGCATCAACTCGGAGTGACACCGCGCTCGGCTTCCAGCCGGGCCAACACCAGCCGCGCCGTCTCGGTCGGGGTGCCGCCCACCTGGACTCCGGCCGCCTCCAGTGCCTCCTTCTTCGCCTGCGCCGTGCCCGACGAACCGGAGACGATCGCGCCCGCGTGTCCCATCGTCCTGCCCTCGGGTGCCGTGAAGCCGGCGATGTAGCCGACGACGGGTTTGGTGACGTGGTCGCGGATGTACGCGGCGGCCCGTTCCTCCGCGTCACCGCCTATCTCCCCGATCATCACGATGAGTTCGGTGTCCGGGTCGTCCTCGAAGGCGGCCAGGCAGTCGATGTGGCTGGTGCCGACGACGGGATCGCCGCCGATGCCGACGCAGGTGGAGAAGCCGATGTCGCGGAGTTCGTACATCAGCTGGTAGGTGAGCGTGCCCGACTTGGACACCAGGCCGATGCGGCCGGGCTTGGTGATGTCGGCGGGGATGATGCCCGCGTTGGACTGGCCGGGCGTGATGAGCCCGGGACAGTTGGGGCCGATGATGCGGGTGCCCTTCGCCTGGGCGTACGCGGTGAAGGCGACCGAGTCGTGGACCGGGATGCCCTCGGTGATGACGACGGCGAGGCCGATGCCGGCGTCGGCGGCCTCGATCACTGCGGCCTTGGCGAACGCGGGCGGCACGAAGACGACGGTGACGTCCGCACCGGTCACCTCGATGCCCTCGCTGACGGAGCCGAAGACGGGCACGGCACGGTCGTCGAAGTCGACAGTGCGACCCGCCTTGCGAGGGTTGACGCCTCCGACCACGTCCGTGCCCGCCGCGAGCATGCGGCGGGTGTGCTTCATGCCCTCGCCGCCGGTCATGCCCTGGACGAGGACCTTGCTCTCCTTGGTGAGGTAGATGGCCATGTCCCGTCTCCTTAGGCTGCGTTGGCGAGGTCGGCGGCCCGGCGCGCGGCGCCGTCCATGGTGGTGGCCTGCTGGACCAGGGGGTGGGCGCGCCCGTCGAGGATGGCGCGGCCGCGGGCGGCGTTGTTGCCGTCGAGTCGGACGACGAGGGGTTTGGTCAACTGGACGGTGGCCAGGGCTTGCACGATGCCGTCGGCGACCGCGTCGCAGGCGGTGATGCCGCCGAAGACGTTGACGAACACCGACTTCACGGCCGGGTCGGAGAGGATGACGGAGAGGCCGTCGGCCATGATCTGCGCGCTCGCTCCGCCGCCGATGTCGAGGAAGTTGGCGGGTCGGGCGCCGCAGCCGGCGACCACGTCGAGGGTCGACATGACGAGGCCCGCGCCGTTGCCGATGATGCCGACCTCGCCGTCCAGCTTCACGTAGTTGAGGCCCTTCGCCGCGGCCGCCGCCTCCAGGGAGTCGTCGTGCGCGGCGCCTTCCTCACCCCAACGCGCCTGCCGGAAGCGCGCGTTGTCGTCCAGGGTGACTTTGCCGTCAAGGGCGAGGATCTGCCCCCGCGCCGTACGGACGAGGGGGTTGACCTCGACGAGGACGGCATCCTCACGGACGAGGACCTCCCAGAGCCGTACGAGGATGTCCACGGCCTGCGGCGGTAGTCCGGCTGCCTCCGCGATGTGCGCGGCCTTCGCCGCCGTCACACCCTCGGCCGGGTCGACGGGGATGCGGGCAACCGCCTCGGGCCTGGTCGCGGCCACTTCCTCGATCTCCATGCCGCCCTCGGCCGAGGCGATCGCCAGGAAACGGCCGGCCGCGCGGTCGAGGACGTAGCTGACATAGAACTCGCGGTCGATGTCGACGGGTTGGGCCAGCATCACCTTGCCGACCGTGTGGCCCTTGATGTCCATGCCGAGGATCTGCCGTGCTGTCAGTTCGGTGGCGGCGGGGTCGGCGGCGAGCTTCACTCCGCCCGCCTTGCCGCGGCCTCCGGTCTTCACCTGGGCCTTGACGACGACGCGTCCGCCGAGCCTGCGGGCCATCTCGCGCGCCTCCTTGGGCGAGTCGGTGACCTCGCCCCGTGGAACCAAGATGCCGTATTCCTCGAAGAGTTCCCTTGCCTGGTGTTCGAACAGGTCCATTCCGGCTCCTGACCGCTGAGTCAACTGGAGGGCCGACCACCGGGCCCCCGAAAAGTGCCGCACGCCCCCTGGACACCACCCACCGGATGCGGGATAACAAGCTTCATACAGTATTCGTCGACTGTATGCAATCTACCGCGACGGCATCCACGAGAACGCGTGAACGGCGTGTGAGCTGCGCAAACCACGCGCCCAATCCCCTACGAAGGGACAGGACTTCGCTATGCCCGACGACAACAGCCAGAACCTCATCTCCGGTGGGCACCTGGTCGCCAAGGCACTCAAAGCGGAGGGTGTGGAGGTCATCTACACCTTGTGCGGCGGCCACATCATCGACATCTACGACGGCTGCGTCGACGAAGGCATAGAGGTCGTCGACGTACGCCACGAGCAGGTCGCCGCTCACGCCGCCGACGGCTACGCGCGCATCACCGGCAAGCCCGGCTGCGCCGTCGTCACCGCGGGCCCAGGGACGACCGACGCCGTGACCGGTGTCGCCAACGCCTTCCGCGCCGAGTCCCCGATGCTGCTGATCGGCGGCCAAGGAGCCCTCACCCAGCACAAGATGGGGTCCCTCCAGGACCTGCCGCACGTCGACATGATGACGCCGATCACCAAGTTCGCGGCGGCCGTGCCGGACACGGCGCGCGCGGCGGACATGGTGTCGATGGCGTTCCGCGAGTGCTACCACGGAGCCCCCGGCCCCTCCTTCCTGGAGATCCCGCGCGACGTACTGGACGCCAAGGTGCCCGCAGAGAAGGCGCGCATACCCAAGGCGGGCGCCTACCGGGCCTCGACCCGCTCGGCCGGCGACCCCGAAGCCATCGAGAGGCTCGCCGACCTGCTGGTGCACGCCGAGAAGCCCGCCATCCTGCTGGGCAGCCAGGTGTGGACGACCCGCGGCACCGAGGCGGCCATCGACCTCGTACGGACCCTCAACATCCCCGCGTACATGAACGGCGCCGGCCGCGGCACCCTCCCGCCCGGGGACCCGCACCACTTCCAGCTCTCCCGGCGATACGCCTTCTCCAACGCCGACGTCATCGTCATCGTCGGCACGCCCTTCGACTTCCGCATGGGCTACGGCAAGCGGCTGTCGCAGGACGCCACCGTCGTACAGATCGACCTCGACTACCGGACCGTCGGCAAGAACCGCGACATCGACCTCGGGATCGTGGGCGACGCCGGGCTGATCCTGAAGTCGGTGGCCGAGGCCGCCTCCGGGCGCATCAACGGGGGCGCGTCGAAGCGCAAGGAGTGGCTGGACGAGCTGCGCGCCGCCGAGCAGACCGCCATCGAGAAGCGGCTGCCCAGCCTCAGGTCGGACGCCTCACCCATCCACCCGTACCGGCTGGTCAGCGAGATCAACGACTTCCTCACCGAGGACTCCATCTACATCGGTGACGGCGGCGACATCGTCACCTTCTCCGGTCAGGTCGTGCAGCCCAAGTCGCCCGGACACTGGATGGACCCGGGCCCGCTGGGCACGCTCGGCGTGGGTGTCCCCTTCGTCCTCGCGGCCAAGAAGGCGCGGCCCGACAAGGAAGTGGTGGCCCTCTTCGGTGACGGCGCGTTCTCCCTCACCGGCTGGGACTTCGAGACCCTCGTCCGCTACAACCTCCCCTTCGTCGGCATCGTCGGCAACAACTCCTCCATGAACCAGATCCGCTACGGCCAGAAGGCCAAGTACGGCGAGGAGCGCGAGCGGATCGGCAACACCCTCGGCGACGTCCAGTACGACAAGTTCGCGCAGATGCTGGGCGGTTACGGCGAGGAGGTCCGTGACCCCGCCGACATCGGCCCCGCGCTCCGGCGCGCCCGCGAGTCCGGGAAGCCCTCTCTGATCAACGTCTGGGTCGACCCGGACGCGTACGCCCCCGGAACCATGAACCAGACGATGTACAAGTGAGGTGCCCCCGATGACAGCAACCAAGGCCCTCGAAGGCATTCGCGTCCTGGACATGACGCACGTCCAGTCCGGGCCCTCCGCGACCCAGTTGCTCGCCTGGCTAGGCGCGGACGTCGTCAAGCTGGAGGCGCCGACCGGTGACATCACGCGCAAGCAGCTGCGCGACCTCCCGGACGTCGACTCCCTCTACTTCACGATGCTCAACTGCAACAAGCGGAGCATCACCCTCAACACCAAGACCGAGCGGGGCAAGGAACTCCTCACCGAGCTGATCCGGCGCTCCGACGTCATGGTCGAGAACTTCGGTCCGGGCGCGATCGACCGCATGGGGTTCACCTGGGACCGCATCCAGGAGATCAATCCGCGTATCGTCTATGCCTCCATCAAGGGGTTCGGCGAAGGCCCGTACACCAACTTCAAGGCGTACGAGGTCGTCGCGCAGGCCATGGGCGGGTCGATGTCGACCACCGGGTTCGAGGACGGGCCGCCGCTGGCGACGGGGGCCCAGATCGGGGACTCTGGCACGGGCATCCACGCCGTGGCGGGGATTCTCGCGGCGCTGTTCCAGCGGGAGAACACCGGGCGCGGTCAGCGGGTCAACGTGGCCATGCAGCACGCCGTGCTCAACCTCTGCCGGGTGAAGTTGCGCGATCAGCAGCGCCTGGCCCATGGCCCGCTCGCTGAATATCCCAACGACGACTTCGGCACCGAAGTTCCCCGCTCGGGAAACGCGTCCGGCGGCGGTCAGCCCGGCTGGGCGGTCAAGTGCGCGCCCGGCGGGCCGAACGACTACGTGTACGTGATCGTGCAGCCCGTCGGCTGGAAGCCGCTCAGTGAGCTCATCGGCCGGCCCGAGCTGGCCGACGACCCCGAGTGGTCGACGCCCGAGGCCCGGTTGCCGAAGCTGAACAAGATGTTCCAGCTGATCGAGGAGTGGTCATCCACGCTCCCCAAGTGGGAGGTGCTGGAGAGGCTCAACGCCCACAACATCCCGTGCGGGCCGATCCTGTCCACCAAGGAGATCATCGAGGACGACTCGCTGGTCGCCAACGAGATGGTCGTGAAGGTGCCGCACCCCGAGCGGGGCGAGTTCGTGACCGTGGGCAGTCCGCTGAAACTCTCCGACTCCCCCGTGGCCGTGACCAGTTCGCCGCTGCTCGGCGAGCACAACGAAGAGGTCTTCGTCGGCGAGCTCGGCCTCGGCGACGAGGAGCTGCGCCTGCTCAAGTCGAACGGAGTGATCTGATTGATGGCCGAAGACCGGGTGCTCAGGGTGCGCACGCTCCTCGACGCCGTACGGGCCGGAGGCCGCAGCGCGCTCACCGCGCCCGAGGGCAAGGTGATCGCCGACGCGTACGGGATCGCCGTTCCGGGCGAGGAGCTTGCGACGGACGTCGACGAGGCCGTGGCGTACGCGGCGCGTTTCGGCGGGCCGGTCGTCATGAAGATCGTCTCACCGGACATCCTGCACAAGACCGACGCCGGTGGTGTGATCGTCGGCGTGGAGGGTTCCACCGACGTACGGGCCGCCTTCCACAAGATCATCGAGAACGCGCGGGCGTACGACCCACAGGCGCGCATCGAGGGCGTGCAGGTCCAGGAACTGCTGCCCCAGGGGCAGGAGGTCATCGTCGGGGCCGTCACGGATCCGACGTTCGGGAAGGTCGTGGCCTTCGGGCTCGGAGGCGTGCTGGTCGAGGTCCTCAAGGACGTGACCTTCCGGCTGGCTCCCCTGGATGCCGACGAGGCCCTGTCGATGCTGGACTCGATCCGCTCGGCGGAGATCCTGCACGGCGTGCGCGGTGGCGCGGCCGTGGACCGGTGGGCGATCGCCGAACAGATCCGCCGGGTCTCCGAACTCGTCGCGGACTTCCCCGAGATCGCCGAGGTGGACCTCAACCCCGTGATCGCCACCCCGGAGGGCGCGGTCGCGGCGGACATCCGCGTGATCCTCGCGG
The DNA here is from genome assembly GCF_009377185.1 of Streptomyces spongiae. Classification (GTDB taxonomy): domain Bacteria; phylum Actinomycetota; class Actinomycetes; order Streptomycetales; family Streptomycetaceae; genus Streptomyces; species Streptomyces spongiae. The sequence continues at coordinate 1,577 of NZ_VJZC01000486.1, read as the reverse complement.
ACTCGGTACCGAAGCCCCGGCGCACGTACACGCGCGAGGAGATCCTCACCTCCATGCGCCGCCTGATGCAGCCCTCCTCGGTCGCCGTGATCGGCGCCTCCAACGAACAAGGCAAGATCGGCAACTCGGTGATGCGCAACCTCATCGACGGCGGCTTCTCCGGCGAGATCCAGCCGGTGAATCCCAAGGCCGATGACATTCTGGGCCGCAAGGCGTACAAGAGTGTCACGGACGTTCCCGGTGAGGTGGATGTGGCGGTCTTCGCTATCCCCGCCAAGTTCGTGGCCGCGGCCCTGGAGGAGGTGGGGCGCAAGAAGATCCCCAACGCCGTACTGATTCCCTCCGGGTTCGCGGAGACCGGTGAGCACGAGCTGCAGGCCGAGATCGTGGCGATCGCCGAGCGGCACGGCATCCGGCTCCTCGGGCCGAACATCTACGGCTACTACTCGACCTGGCAGGACCTGTGCGCCACGTTCTGCACGCCGTACGACGTCAAGGGCGGTGTGGCGCTCACCTCGCAGTCCGGTGGCATAGGAATGGCCATCCTGGGCTTCGCGCGGACCACGAAGACGGGCGTGTCCGCGATCGTCGGGCTCGGCAACAAGTCGGACCTGGACGAGGACGACCTGCTGACGTGGTTCGGTGAGGACCCCAACACCAAGTGCATCGCGATGCACCTGGAGGACCTCAAGGACGGGCGCGCCTTCGTGGAGGCGGCCCGGGCGACCGTTCCGAAGAAGCCGGTCGTGGTCCTGAAGGCGGGCCGTACAGCGGCCGGAGCGAAGGCGGCGGGCTCGCACACGGGTGCGCTGGCCGGCGACGACGCCGTGTACGACGACATCCTGAAGCAGGCCGGGGTCATCCGGGCGCCCGGGCTGAACGAAATGCTCGAGTACGCGCGCGCGTTGCCGGTCCTTCCGACGCCTCAGGGCGACAACGTCGTCATCATCACGGGTGCCGGCGGCAGCGGCGTCCTGCTCTCCGACGCGGTGACCGACAACGGACTCTCCCTGATGGAGATCCCGCCGGACCTGGACGAGTCCTTCAGGAAGTTCATCCCGCCCTTCGGGGCCGCGGGCAACCCGGTGGACATCACCGGGGGCGAGCCGCCGTCGACGTACGAGGCGACGATCCGGCTGGGCCTGGAGGATCCCCGCATCCACGCGCTCGTCCTCGGCTACTGGCACACCATCGTGACCCCACCCATGGTCTTCGCCGAGCTCACCGCGCGCGTGGTAGCCGAATTCCGTGAGCGCGGGATCAGCAAGCCCGTGGTCGCGTCACTCGCGGGCGACGTGGAGGTCGAGGAGGCGTGCCAGCACCTCTTCGAGCGGGGGGTCGTGGCGTACCCGTACACAACCGAGAAGCCGGTGGCCGTGCTCGGTGCGAAGTATCGCTGGGCTCGTGCGGCGGGGTTGCTCTGATGGCCGCGCCAACGGTTTTACGGCCGGGGGTCCGGGGGTTGACCCCCGGGCGTGACGCAGCTCGCTGGGCTCGTGCGGCGGGGTTGCTGTGATCCACAGAGTCCGCCTGGAGCGGATGGCAGGGGTGTCGGGGGGCGGTACATGAGGTGAGGT
>NZ_VJZC01000485.1 GCF_009377185.1 Streptomyces spongiae | reverse complement strand
GCCGGTCCGTTCGGACCGGCCCCCGCTCAGCTACTGCTTCTGGTCGGTGCCTGCGTGGCTGCGTGCCTGGCGTCGGCTACTGCATCACGGCCATGGCGAGCGCACGGCGAGCCCGCATCGAGGCGCGCTCGGCGCGGCGCTGCATCCGCCGGGCCATCGCCAGGCGCATGGCCCGGCGCTCCTGCTCCGCCTCCCGCAGTCGGTCGTGCATATGCGCACGAGCCAGGGCTTCTGGGATGAGTTGCATCTCTCGGGTCCTGTTCTGACGCGAGCCCGTCGCGCCGGTGGTGGTGAAGTCTGGAATCGCGGAGCCTGCGGGCTCGTGGGTGGACGGCTTCATCGGGGCCTGCTTCTTGGGGTCGTGCGTGAAGGGGCGGTCGATCGTTCCTAGGGTGTTCATGCCGTGACCGGGTTCTTGCGCGGGCGGCCACGCGGCCGCTTGCGGGCCACAACGACACCCTGGACGAACAGCTCGCCACCCCAGACGCCCCAGGGCTCACGCCGCTCTTTGGCGCCGGCGAGGCATGCCTCGATCAGCGGGCAGGTGCGGCAGAGGGACTTGGCGTACTCGACGTCGGCCGGCGACTCGGCGAAGAAGACCTCCGGGTCGTAGGAACGGCAGGGGACGGGTACGCCGAGGTTCTCGATGGCGTCGTCGAGCGCGGTGAGCGCAGTGAGCGGGGTCAAGGTGGAGTCCTCCGTGAGGCCGGGCGGGGGGATCGTTTCGGAAGGCGGTACGGACGGGGCGTGCGCTTCGAGTTGCACGGTTCGTCTTCCTCGTCTGGTCGTTCCGGCCGGTTGGCCGGGTGGCGGCTGGTACCGGGTTCTTTTCTTGTCCCGAGGCCCCTTCGCTCTGTCGTCCCTGGTGAGGGACAAACAGAAGGGCCGCGGATCCCGGATGGGGTTCCGCGGCCCTGAAGGCGCCGGCCTGATCGGCGATCAGGCTGGATCACTCCAGGGGTCTGGCCCACGGAAGGCCCACATCGTGTGGTGCTGCGTCGTCTGCTTCAGGGATCCGGCACCGGCGGCCGCCGCAAAGGCATAGGCCTGCGCCTGTGCCACTACTGCTGCTTCCAGTGCCTTGGTCGGTCGCTCATTGCGCTCACTGACGGGGAGACCCGCGCGAGACACGGAGGAGGACTCCGGACGGACGGCACGGATGCCGGACAGACCGGTGCCCAGGTTCGAGACGCCGAGCATGCACAGGGAGACGGCCGAGCGATCGGTCAGTTTGGCGGTGCTGACGGTGCTGGTGTTGATGCTGATCACTGGACTCGCCTCCTCTCGGCGTCTAGAGGGATCGGGGTGAACCTGATCCGACGGATATTAAGTACAGCACGGAACCGGTGCCTCGGTGAAGGCCGCCGTTCCCGTGCCTAAGAACCTATGGGGATTGCTGGGGCATGCGCAAACTATTTTTTCGACGAGTTGATATCAGTCACCCTCGTCGTCTGCCTCAAGATCCTGACCTGCGCAGATGGCCAGAACATCGGCCCCGTAGCGCTGCAGCTTACGTGCGATGACCCCTGGGATGCGCGCGAGTTCGGCCGGAGTGGTCGGTACCGCTTCCGTGATGGCCATCAGGGTCCGGTCGGTGAAGACGCAGAAGTCCGGCTGGCCGCTGCGCCGTGCCTGCACCGCCCGCCACTCCCGCAACCGCTCGTAGAGGGCCTCGTCCATGTCGGAGGGGCAGTCCTCACACCGCATCAGTTTCATCTCGCCGGCGTCCCTCAGGGTGCGGCCGCAGACGCGGCACCGCGCGGGGGTCCGGCTGGTGGGCCGGGGAACCACGGAGGCCGTGCCACCCGGCGAACCGCGCTCGATGCCACCGGTGCTTCCCGCGCCGCCCCTGACCGCGGTGGCGGCGGATCCAGGGCGCAGGCCGTTGAGGAAGCGGCTGGGCCGTCGGTTCGGGCGCCCGCCTGGCGAGCGGGACAGGGCCCAGGAGACATGGAGGCGTTCCCGCGCCCGTGTGATGCCGACGTAGAGCAGACGCCTCTCCTCCTCGATCTGCTCGTCGGTCTTGGCGTAGGTGATCGGCATCATGCCCTCGGCCACTCCCACCAGGAAGACGACGTCCCACTCCAGGCCCTTGGCGGAGTGCAGCGAGGCGAGAGTGACGCCCTGAACGGTGGGTGCGTGCTGGGCGTTCGCCCGCTCGTCGAGTTCCGCGACGAGATCGCCGAGGGTGGCGTCGGGCTTGGCCGCGGCGAAGTCCTGCGCGAGGTTGACCAGCGCGGCCAGCGACTCCCAGCGTTCCCTGACGGCGCCGGAGCCCGATGGGGGCTCGCTGGTCCAGCCCTCCCCCGACAGCACGGCCCGCACCTGTGAGGGCAGGTCGACGGTGTCCGCGAGGAGCGAGTCGTTGGCGCCGAAGCGGGCCGCTCCACGCAGGGCGACCCCCGCCTTGCGCACCTCGGGACGGTCGAAGAACCGCTCGGCGCCCCGGAGTTGGTAGGGCACCCCGGCGTCGGCGAGAGCCTGTTCGTAGGTCTCCGACTGCGCGTTCGTACGGAAGAGGACGGCGATCTCGCTCGCGGGAGTGCCGGAGGCGATGAGGTCGCGGATGCGGCGGGCGGCGCCCTCGGCCTCGGCGGGCTCGTCCGCGTACTCGGTATAGACAGGCTCGGGGCCGGGGTCGCGCTGGGAGATCAGCTCGAGCCGGTGCTCGGCCGCACGGCCGCGGGCCTGGGCGAGCAGGCCGTTGGCGAGGTGGACGACCTGAGGTGAGGAGCGGTAGTCGCGGACCAGTTTGACGACCGTGGCTCCGGGGTGGCGGATACGGAAGTCGAGCAGATGGTCCGGAGTTGCACCCGTGAACGAGTAGATGGTCTGGCTGGCGTCGCCGACGACGCACAGGTCGTCCCGATCGCCGAGCCACAGTTCCAGCAGGCGTTGCTGCAGCGGGCTGACGTCCTGGTACTCGTCGACGACGAAGTGCTGGTACTGGCGGCGGACCTGCTCCGCGATGTCGTGCCGGTCCTGGAGGATGCCCACCGTGAGCAGTAGGACGTCCTCGAAGTCGATGACGGCGCGCTCACGCTTGAGGTCCTCGTACGCCGCGTAGAGCTGGGCGATCTCGGCCGGGTCGCGGGGGGTCTCACGACCGTGCTTGTCCGCCACGGCGTCATAGTCGGCGGGGACCGTCCGGGTGACCTTGGACCACTCGATCTCGGCGGCCACGTCCCGCAGTTCGTTGCGATCGAGACGGATACGGCAGGCAGCCGCGGCGTCCGCGACGAGCTGGATCTTGCGGTCGATGATCCTCGGCATGGAGCCGCCGACCGCCTTCGGCCAGAAGTACTGGAGTTGGCGGAGCGCTGCCGAGTGGAACGTCCGGGCCTGGACACCGGAGGCGCCGAGCTGGCGCAGACGGCCGCGCATCTCACCGGCGGCACGATTGGTGAACGTGACGGCCAGCACACTGGACGGCTGGAGTATCCCGGCGCGCACCCCGTAGGCGATGCGGTGGGTGATCGCCCGGGTCTTGCCCGTGCCGGCCCCCGCCAGCACGCACACCGGACCGTGCAGGGCGGTCGCCACCTCGCGTTGCTCGGGGTCGAGCCCTTCGAGCACCGCGTCGGGGGTGTCCGGAACCTGCGGGAACAGGGTGGAGTGCGTTGCTGCTGTCACCCCGCCATGCTGCCAGGTCCCCGGCGACGGATGCGCAAGTTGTCCACAGGCCTGGCCCTGCGGTCGTACTAATGCGGCAGGCGCCACGAGATGTGACCTGTGTCCCTGCCGTGTGAGCAGGACCGGGGAGCCGTCCGACCGTGGGAATGGCGGGCCGTCCCCGTGCGTTCACCTCACAGCCACCCGCCCCCGAGCCGTGAAGGAGCGCCAGAGACATGCTGGGCACTGTGACGATGTACAGCACCACGTGGTGCGGCTACTGCCGCCGGCTGAAGAGCCAGATGGACCGCGAGGGCATCGCGTACACCGAGATCAACATCGAGCAGGACCCGGAGTCCGCGGCGTTCGTGGAGAAGGCGAACGGCGGCAACCAGACGGTCCCCACCGTTCTGTTCCCCGACGGTTCGACGCTCACGAACCCTTCGCTGGCGCAGGTCAAGCAGAAGATCGGCGCGTAGCCGCGCCCTGGTGGCTCGGTGTACGACCGAGTCCCCGGCCCGGCAGTGCGAGAAGGCGGTCCCTGAGATGTCTCAGGGACCGCCTTCGTGTTGCCCTGTGGACGTCAGGCGGCGCCGCCCGGCCTGGGCAGGGGCTTGCCGTACCAGAGCTCGATCAGGCGCGCCGCGATCGAGATGCCGTAGGGCGGCAGGACGTCCCCGGACTCGAAGGCGGCCCGCAGTTCCTCGCGGGAGAACCAGCGGGCCTCGTGGATCTCGTCGCCGTCGACGGTGATGTCGGTGGAGGTGGCGTGGGCCAGGAAGCCCAGCATGAGGCTGGAGGGGAAGGGCCAGGGCTGGCTGGCGATGTACTCGACCTGGCCGACGGTGATGCCCGCCTCCTCGAAGACCTCGCGCCGCACGGACTGCTCGATGGCCTCGCCGGGCTCGACGAAGCCGGCGAGGGTGGAAAAGCGGCCTTCGGGCCAGTGCACCTGACGGCCCAGCAGGATCCGGTCCTCGTCGTCCGTGACCGCCATGATCACCGCCGGGTCGGTGCGCGGGTAGTGCTCGGCGCCGCAGGCCGGGCAGCGGCGGATGTGGCCGGCCGCCGCGATGACGGTGCGTTCGCCGCAGCGTGAGCAGAAGCGGTGCGTGCGCTGCCAGTTCTCCAGTCCGACCGCGTGCACCATGAGGCCCGCGTCGCGCGGAGACAGCAGCAGCCCCGCCTCCCGCAGGCCCGCGGGACGCGCGGACTGGTCTATACGGCCCGGGAGCGCGTCCTTCTGGAGGGCGAAATAGGCCACGCCCTCGTCGTCGATGCCCAGGAAGTAGCGGTGGGCCTCGGTGAGCGGGGCCTCGAAGGACGGGGTCATGACGAGTTCGGTGGTGCCGTCCTCCGTCTCGTCGATGAGGACCTGGCCGCCGGACACCACGAAACAGCGCGTCGTCGGGTGGCTCCACGCCGCCGCGAGCCAGGCCTCGTCGAGGCGGTGGTGGGCGGCACGGTCGATGCCGCTCGGGGCGGTGAGGGAGATGGGGCGGTCGGCGGTGTGGTCGGTCCAGGTGGTCACGGGTGCTTCCAACTCCCCCAGGGGAACGGTTGTTTCAGCGGGCGATCGGCAGGGTGCGGGTGCGCGGGCTTCGAGGGCCGTCTTCAGGGTGTCTCTTGCCCGCTTCCGGCCAGCTCGCCCCACAGGTGGGCGCTGGTTTCGACGCCTTTGACGAGGAGGTCGAGTTCGACCTTCTCGTTCGGGGCGTGCCAGCCGTCCGAGGGGACCGAGATGCCCAGGAAGAGCACGGGTGCACCGAGGACGTCCTGGAGGTCGGCGGCGGGACCGGACCCGCCTACGCGCGTGAAGAGGACCGGCTGCTCGAAGGCGCGGCCCATGGCGCGTACGACGGACTGTAGGGCGGGGTGGTCCAGGGGAGTCAGACAGGGACGGGTGGCCGGGCCGAAGGTGATCTCGCAGCGGATCCCCGCGGGTACTTGATCGGCCGCCCACGCGCGGACGGCCTTCTCGATGCGGTCCGGGTCCTGGCCCGCGACCAGCCGGAAGGAGAGCTTGACCAGGGCCGAGGACGGGATGATCGTCTTGCTGCCGGAGCCTTGGTAGCCGCTGCCCATGCCGTTGACCTCGGCGGTGGGGCGGGACCAGAGGCGCTCCAGGGTGGTGTATCCGGCCTCTCCGTGCGTCGCCGTCGACCTGGCCGTGCGCAGCCAGCGCTCCTCCTCGAAGGGGAGCTCGGCGAAGAGTTCGCGCTCGCGGTCGGTGAGCTCGACCACGCCTTCGTAGAAGCCGGGGATCGCCACGCGTGCGTGCTCGTCGTGCAGGGCGGCGATCAGGCGGGCCGCGGCGGTGGCCGGGTTGGGCACGGCGCCCCCGAAGGCGCCGGAGTGGATGTCCTGGTCGGGCCCGTGCAGCTCGATCTCGCACTCGGCGAGGCCGCGCATGCCGGTGCACACGGTGGGGGTGTCCTCGTCCCACATGCCGGTGTCGGAGACGATGACGGCGTCGGCGGCGAGCCGGTCGGCGTGCTCCTCGACGAGGTCGCGGAAGTGCGGCGAACCGGACTCCTCCTCGCCCTCGACCAGTATCTTCAGGTGGACGGCCGGTGTGGTGCGGCCGGTGGCGGCGAGGTGGGCGCGGACGCCGAGTGTGTGGAAGAACACCTGGCCCTTGTCGTCGGCGGCCCCGCGCGCGTGGAGGCGGTTCCCGCGGATCACCGGCTCGAAGGGCTCCGTGTCCCAGCCGTCCGTGCGGGCGGCGGGCTGCACGTCGTGGTGTCCGTAGACGAGGACCGTGGGGGCCTCGGGGTCGTCGGAGGGCCAGTCGGCGAAGACGGCCGGGGCTCCGGGCGTCTCCCAGACCTCGGCGGTGGGGAAGCCGGTCTCTTTGAGCTTGGCGGCGAGCCAGTCGGCGCTGCTCCGCACGTCCGCGGCGTGCTCGGGCTGGGCGGACACCGACGGTATGCGCAGCCATTCCACGAGGTCGTCGAGGAAGGCGGCGCGGTGGTTCTCGATGTATGTACGGACGGCGCTGACGGCACTGTCAACGGGCTGGCTCATGCTCATGAGCCTATCGGCCCGCGCGGACATGCTGGTCCGGCGGTTCGTCCGCTGCCCCTGCGCGTGGGTCCGCGCCGGGCTCCTCCAGCAGCAGGCGTTCCAGTGCGGCCCGGTCGGGCAGGTCGCCGGGGCGTACGACCTCGCCGGTGCGCACGTACAGGAACGCGGCCCCGACGGACTCCAGGGGCACGTCCTGCTGCTCGGCCCAGGCGAGGCGGTAGAGCGCCAGCTGGAGGGGGTCGGCGGTGCGGGTACGGCTCGTCTTCCAGTCGACGATCTCGTAGGTGGGGCCGGCTCCCTGAGCACTGGGGCCGTCGCCTGCCGCGCTGGTGCCGTCGCCTTCCCTGTAAACGGCGTCGATGCGGCCGCGGACGACGCGTCCGGCGATCGTGAGCTGGAAGGGGGCCTCGATGCGGTAGGGCGTCCGGTGCGCGTACGGGGTGCGCTCGAAGGCTTCCTTGAGGACCTCCAGGTCGCGTTCGTCGGCGATCTCGGCCTCGCTGCCGGGCAGATCCTCGGGTTCCAGCATGGGCAGCCGTAGTTCTTCGAAACGGGCCTCGACCCAGGCGTGGAAGCGGGTGCCCCGCCGCGCGGCGGGCTGCGGGGGGCGCGGCATGGGCCGTACGAGCTCCTGGGCGAAGCCGTCCGGGTCGGCTGCCAGGCGCAGCAGCTGGGACGCGGTGAGCGACGCGGGCAGGGGAACGTCGGTGACGCTCTGGCGGGCGCGCAGCAGCTCTCCGGTGAGTGCGTCCAGATCACGGTCCCAGGAGGTGATGGTGCGGACCTCCTCCGGGGTCAGCGGGGTGGGTTCCACGGGGTGTGGAAGGGCCTCGGGAGCCGGGGCCTGGTGCGGAATCGCGGGGCGGGCCTTCGTCCACGCGTCCCAGTCGGGGTCGTCACCGGGGTCCTCGCCGGGGTCGTCGTCGGGATCGCCCTCTGGGTGGCCGTCCCCGTAAGGGGGGTCTTCCGCCGGGTATTCGTCCTCTCCGTAGAGGGCTTCTTCGTCCTCGGGCGGAGGCGGCCAGTC